>JBEENY010000018.1:0-22314 GCA_041191905.1 Actinomycetota bacterium | reverse complement strand
GCTAACCCACCTCCTTCGGTCTAAACGGTCACGGTCCTTCCGTGACAGGAGGGTATTTTGCATAGTGTTGCCTTGGGCAACCTTGGAAGTCTAACGAGACTGCCACCAGGTAAGCAAGCGTTTTTTGGCTTCTTCTGCCCCAATTTCGCCCTCATCGAGGCGGATCTCCATCAAGAATTTGTATGCCTGCCCGACCTCGGGACCGGGCTTTAGCCCAAGTAGCTCCATGATCGCTGCGCCATCGAGCTCTGGACGCAGCGAATCTAGCTCTTCCTGCTCCTGCAAAACCTTGATGCGTTGCTCCAAATCGTCATAGGCGTGGGCAAGGCGATCAGCTTTGCGGCGATTGCGGGTGGTCACATCGGCCCGAGTCAGAGCGTGAAGGCGAACCAGTTGGTCTTCGGCGTCTCGGACATAGCGCCTGACTGCGCTGTCGCTCCACTGTTGATCGGAGTAACCGAAAAAGCGCAGGTGTAGCTCGATTAGCTTTGCCACAGCCTTGATGGTGTCGTTGTCAAAGCGAAGTTCTTGAAGACGTTTCTTGGCAAGTTTTGAACCCACCACATCGTGGTGGTGGAAGGAAACCGCACCACCAGGCTCTAGCCGCCTGGTTGCGGGCTTTCCGATGTCGTGAAGCAATGCCGCAAGCCTGAGGATCAGGTCGTTTTCCATCCCGTAATCGGATTCGTAATCGATCGCTTGCTCCACAACCGTGAGGGTGTGCTGATAAACATCCTTGTGGTGGTGGTGTTCGTCTAGTTCAAGCCTTAGAGCTGGCAACTCGGGTAATACAAGATCAGCGATCCCGGAGTCAACCAATGCCTCGAGACCAGGTCTTGGGTTACTAGAGAGCAATAACTTCGAAAGCTCGTCTCGAACTCGCTCCATCGAGATGATTGTGATGCGCTCCCGCATTGAAACCATCGCCTCGAAGGTCTCGGGCTCAATCTCAAATCCCAACTGCGACGCAAACCTCGCGGCACGCATCATGCGCAATGGGTCATCGGAGAACGAAATCTCAGGTTTTGAAGGGGTTTTTAGGGTGCTGAAGAGCAAGTCTCGAAGTCCGGAATGTGGATCAACAAAGGTTCTCGAAGGCAGCCGAAGGGCCATCGCGTTGACTGTGAAGTCGCGCCTAACCAGGTCATCCTCGAGGTTGTCACCAAACTCCACGGTGGGCTTTCTGGTGGTGGCATCGTAGGAATCGGCTCGATAGGTCGTGATTTCGACCTTTTCCTCGCCGATCTGGGCGGCGATGGTGCCGAAGGCCCGACCAATGTCCCAGGTGGCAGAGGCAATTGGCTTCAGAATCTTCAGGATTTGGTCTGGATTAGCGCTGGTTGTGAAATCTAGGTCTGGGGCGACGCGGCCCAGAATCGCGTCTCGAACTGGACCACCCACCAGTGCCAGCTCAAAACCCGCCTCCTCGAAAAGTGTGCCAAGTCGGTCCAGCAGCGGATTTTGGGTGTTCCGCTGCAGGTTCTCGAGGGCTTGGGCGACGTCTTGCACGGCACTAGCTTGCCACAGAGGTTTTGCTAAACCGCAAGTAGAGTTGCTGCATGAAAATCATCCGCCCACAGACCCAAATCGAGGTCTCTGCTGGCGGTTTGGTGATTAACAGCGAAAACCCAAGTCTGATCGCGCTTATTAGCCACAAAAATCGTGGTGGCAGGGCGGACTGGTGCATTCCAAAGGGGCATATTGAACGCGGTGAGGACCTTGCTGTAACTGCGATTCGAGAGGTTTATGAGGAGACCGGCCTGGAAGCCGAGATCATCGACAAGCTTGGTGAGATCACCTACACCTTCAAAATCGGTTCCCAGCGCATCCGCAAGACCGTTCACCACTACCTGCTGCGGCAGATTGGTGGTGAACTCTCTGGCGATCACGACCCAGCGGGCGAGGTCATCGAGGCAAAGTGGTTCCCCTTGGAGGAGCTGGAGAACGTTTTGGCTCACGAAAACGAGCGACGCGTCGCCCAGCGTGCCCTGGAGATTCTGAATTGAAGCGCTTATTAGCTGCTCTGTTGGTGCTGTTTAGCATCTCCGGGCCAGCGTCTGCGTCGGACTCGGTTCACATTGTCCCCGGCAGTACCATCAACTTGGTTGCCAGGGACGCCCGAATCCCGGTTACGGTGATGAATCCAAGCTCAGTGCCGATGGAAGTGACCGTTTACGGGGCTGCAACCAGCTTCAGACTCGAAGTTTTGGATAGCCAGACGATCATCGTTCCAGGCAATACCTCGGCGGTTGCCGAGTTGCCGGTGAGGGCAATCGCCAATGGACCCGTCTCAATTCGATTGTGGCTAGAGGTCAAGGGCAAGCAGATCGGCGAGGAGAGCGTCATTGACGTCTCCGTGAACTACGACGTTGAGCTGTTTCTCCTTGTGTCCCTAGCCGTGGCGATGTTCTCGCTAATTGTGATTGGTGTCGTGAGGACGGTTGTGAAGCTAGCAAGGAGCCGGGGTGAGTGATCAAGAACCCTCGGTAACCAGAAGCTCGCTATTGATGGCATCGGGGACCATAGTGTCCCGAATACTTGGCTTCCTTCGCGCTGTGATGCTGGCAGCCGCAATCGGAGTCACAACCGATGCGGCTGACGCCTTTGGGGTAGCAAATCAGCTTCCAAACAACGTCTACGCCATCATCGTTGGTGGTGTTCTAAACGCCGTCTTGGTCCCACAGCTGGTGCGAGCTAGGGCTTTAGCAGATGGTGGCAAGGGCTACATCGATCGATTCGTGACACTCGCAATCACCGTGTTTTTCCTCCTGACGCTGGTATTCACCCTGGCAGCACCGCTTCTGGTTCAGCTCTACACCTCGGAGTGGACTGCGGAGCAGCTAGCACTGGCTACCGCATTTGCCTACTGGTGCCTGCCTCAGCTGTTTTTCTATGGCCTCTACTCGATTCTCGGTGAGGTGCTCAACTCCAGAAGTGCCTTCGGACCTTTTATGTGGGCACCGGTTCTAAACAACGTTGTCTCGATTCTTGGTTTGGTTGCTTTTGTGGTGATCTTCGGTGCTGACCCCACAGGTGAGCGCTCAGTGGAGAACTGGGGAGCGGATCGAATTGCTCTGCTCTCGGGAAGTGCGACCTTGGGTGTGGCCGCTCAGGCCATGATTTTGCTGCTTAGCTGGAAGCGCATAGGGCTCAGCCTGTCGCTGAATTTCAAGTGGCGTGGTTTTGGCCTCGGGCCTGCTTTGCGAGCAGCCAGTTGGTCACTTGGAATGGTTTTGATTACCCAGGTGGGTGGCTTAGTTCAGACCGCGGTTGCCTCCACTGCTGCTTCGGCGCGAGACACAGCGGGTATTGGAGTTGCATCAGTCGCTGCAGCGGCAATTGCCTGGTTGATTTTTATGCTCCCGCACTCAGTGGTGACAGTGTCGGTTGCAACCGCCTACTTCACAAGGATGGCAAAGCATGCCAGCCAGGCTGACTATGAAAAGTTCAAGCAGGACCTGACCTCTGGATTGAAGGTAATTGCGCTGGTCAGCGTCATCTCTTCGGCACTGATCATGGTTCTGGCCTACCCGATTGCCAGGGTTTTTGCGGGCGAATACCCGGCAACAGTTGCCCTCGGCAACGTGATCATCGCCCTGATGGTTGGCTTGGTGCCCTTCAGCTTCGTCTACATGATTCAGCGGGCCTTCTTTGCGCTCGAAGACACCCGTACACCCTTTGTTTTCACCACTGTCCAGATTGCCCTCCACATCGCTGGATCGCTGACCTTGGGGGCGTTAATGCCCAAGGAGTGGTTGGTGGTTTCGCTGTCACTGCTGACCGCAACAACCATCATGGTTCAGGGCATCTTGGGGTACTTCCTGCTGCGCAAGAAGATTGGTGGCCTAAAGGGCTTCGGTGTCGGAGCGGCGCTATTCAAGTTCATCCTTGCGGCGATTCCTGCGACACTGCTTGCTCTTGCTGTGCTGTGGGCAATTGGCGGTGTGGGGCAGGGCGCATTTGCCGTGGACAAAGTTGTCACCTCAATCCTCTCCAGCATTTTGGTCGGCGGGGTGGGATTGGTTAGCTACCTAGGTCTGTTGTGGCTAATGAAAGTTCCACAGCTGCGAGAGGTCTCAAGCGCTCTAGGCGCTAGGTTAAAGCGAGACTGAGAGTTGAACTCTTGGTAAAGATTTCCCAATCAGAAACGGAATACATAGATGACCGTCTATGTTTGGGGTTAGGTAAGGAAGTGCCATGCGCGAAGTAATCATCATTGGGTCCGGCCCGGCCGGCTACACAGCAGCCATCTATGCCGCGAGAGCTCAGCTCAACCCACTACTGATTGCCTCCAGTGTTGAGCCAGGTGGCGAGCTGATGAAAACCACCGAGGTGGAGAACTTCCCTGGTTTCCCGGAGGGTCTGATGGGCCCTGACCTAATGGCTAATTTCCAAGCTCAGGCTGAGCGGTTTGGCACCGAGATCCTGTTTGACGACGTGGTAGAGGTTGACCTCAAGGGCGATGTCAAGATCGTGAAGACCGGTGGTGGCGAGACTTTTGAAGCCAAAGCCGTGATCATCTCAACCGGAGCTGCGTATCGCGAACTCGGACTTCCAAAGGAAAAGGAGCTCTCCGGCCACGGAGTTTCCTGGTGTGCCACTTGCGACGGCTTCTTCTTCAGAGAGAAGACTATCGCCGTGGTTGGAGGTGGCGATTCCGCGATGGAGGAGGCCAACTTCCTGACCAAATTTGCCTCCAAGGTCTACATCATCCATCGTCGTGACAGCCTCAAGGCGTCAAAGATCATGCAACAGCGTGCTTTTGACAACCCAAAGATTGAGTTCATCTGGAACTCAGCTGTTGCCGAACTCAAGGGTGAGGGCAAGCTTGAGGGAGTTGTGCTTGAAAACACCGTGAATGGTGAAAAATCAGACCTGGCACTAGATGGTTTGTTTATTGCCATTGGAAATGACCCGAGGGTTTGGCTTGTTGAGAACCAAGTAGAGCTAACCGAAGAGCGCTTCATCAAGGTCGAGGGTCGTTCGTCAAAGACCTCGCTTCCTGGCGTCTTTGCCGCCGGCGACGTGATCGACCCAACCTACCGCCAGGCAATTACTGCCGCTGGATCGGGTTGTGTGGCGGCTTTGGATGCCGAGCACTACCTGTCGAACCACTAGGAGGTTTTACGTGAAACCAGTAAACGCCACCGGCGAGAGCTTCAAGACCGAGGTCTTGGACTCTGAGCTGCCTGTAATTGTTGACTTTTGGGCGGAGTGGTGCGGTCCATGCCGCATGGTTGCCCCAGTTCTAGATGAGATTGCCAGCGAGTACGAAGGCAAGCTCAAGATCGTCAAGGTAAACGTTGATGAGGAGCCACAGCTAGCCATGGACTACCAGGTAACGGGTATTCCGCTGCTTGGAGTATTCCAAGGTGGCAAGATCGTGAAGCACCTCGTTGGTGCAAGACCTAAGGCTGCAATCCTCTCCGAGATCAACGAGTTCATCTCCTAGTCCCGCGAATTTATTGGGCAAAACCCCCTGTTTCGGGCTAAGCTAGCCAAAAATCGGGGAGTGTAGATGACTCAGACGCGTTCAGGCAGTGTCACCAACTTTGACAGTTGGAAGCACGCGTACGCGGCGCGAGCGGCAAATCTCTCTGTTTCCGAAGTTAGAGCCCTTTTCTCGGTGGTATCTCGTCCCGAGGTGGTCTCACTCGCTGGCGGTATGCCAGATGTTTCTGCGCTTGATGGCGCGCTAATTGAGGAAGCCTTCAACTCGATGATGGCCTCAAGGCGTAATTATGCGCTGCAGTACGGCGGTGGCCAAGGTGATCTGCGCTTGAGGGAGCAGATCCAAGAAATCATGCTTCTCGATGGGGTTCACGGCTCTGTTGACGACATCATGATCACCACCGGCTCCCAGCATGCTCTCGAGCTACTCGCAGACTTGTTCCTAGACGCTGGTGATGTGGTGTTGGTTGAGGCACCGAGCTACGTAGGTGCTGTTGGCATTTTCCGCCACAAAGAGGCTCATATCGAGCACGTGTTTACCGACGAAGATGGTATTTCTCCTGAGGCATTGGCCGAGGCAGCAGATCGCATGGTTGCCGCTGGCAAGAAGGTCAAGCTGCTGTATTTGGTGCCAAATTTCGCCAACCCAAGCGGTGTGACACTTTCCGCGGAGCGCCGTCAGCAGGTCCTCGAGGTGTGCCGTGAGCGCGGAATCCTGATTATTGAGGACAATCCTTACGGGCTTTTGTACTTCGAGAACCAGCCTCCTAAGGCAATGCGAGCATTCGACTCCGAAGGTGTCGTCTACCTTGGCTCTTTCTCCAAGATTCTCTCTCCAGGCCTAAGAGTGGGCTATGTGCTTGCACCACCGGCCATCAGGGACAAGTTGATCCTGGCAAATGAATCCGCAATTCTCTCGCCCGCAACCTTTGCTCAAATGCTGGTCAGTGAGTACTTGTCCATTTCAGACTGGAAGGGACAGATTGATCGCTATCGCAACCTCTACCGCGAGAAGCGCGATGCGGCACTCGAGGCACTAGAGCAATACCTACCGAGAGTTCAAACCACCAAGCCAAATGGTGGGTTCTTCCTGTGGCTGACCCTTCCCGAGGGCCTAAACAGCAAGGAAATGCTTCCTTTGGCGGTCACCGAACTGGTTGCCTACACCCCGGGAACCGCCTTCTACGGCGATGGTCGAGGACAAAACAACATTCGGGTTTGCTATTCCCACCCAACCGCCGAGAACGTCAAGGTCGGAATCAAACGGCTATCCAATGTCATCAACCTGCAGCTCGATCTTCTAGAGACCTTCAGGTCTGAGTAGTCATGTCGCTAAGGGTTCTAGTTCTAGCCGGTGGCATTTCCCACGAGCGCGATGTTTCACTCAAATCAGGTAGGCGCGTTGCAGATGCTCTGCTGGATGCCGGGGCAGAAGTTGAAATTCGCGAACCAGACTCGGATTTGATTGGCCACTTGATTGCTTCTAGGCCAGATGTGGTCTGGTCGACCCTGCATGGCGCGGTTGGTGAGGACGGAACCATTCAGTCTTTGCTGGAGCTAGCCGGTATTGCCTTTGTTGGTTCAGACGGTGCCGCTGCAAAGCTCGCCTGGCACAAGCCAACGGCAAAGACAATTCTTCGACGTCACGGTATTCAAACCCCTGACTCGATTTCGCTTCCTCGCTCCACTTTCCGCGAGCTAAATGCCGAGTCGGTGCTGGCAATGGTTGGAACTCAGTTGGGATTCCCGCTTATTGTCAAACCTGCGGAGAGCGGTTCGGCTCAGGGTGTAACGAGGGTGAATAACGCCGCAGGGTTCGCCAAGGCAATGGTTGATGCCTTTGTTTACTGCGACACCGTGTTGATCGAGAAGTTCATCGAGGGAACCGAATTAGCCATTTCCATCGTTGACCTTGGCTTTGGCCCAAGAGCCTTGCCAGCTGTCGAAGTTGAGGTTGAGAACGGAAGCTTTGGCTACAGCGAGCGCTACAGCCCTGGTGAAACCAACTACTACGTGCCAGCCAGATTGAGTCCAAATGTGGTCGAGAGGGCTGCCGAGGTCGCTCATACAGCCCATAACGCGTTGAGACTGCGTCATCTGTCGAGAATTGACATCATCGTTGATCACGAGGGAACGCCTTGGTTCCTAGAGGCGAACGTCACTCCGGGGATGACCGAAACATCGCTTTTCCCACAAGCGGTGCTCGCAGACGGGTCAAACCTGTCGGAGTCTTATCTCACCATTGCCCAGGCGGCAATCAGGGGTTAGTGCTTCTGGATTTGCTCCACAATGCGACGCAGATCAGCAACATTTCCGAATTCGATAATCAACTGACCCTTTTTGCGTCCTAGTTGAATCTTCACCACGGTGTTGAGCTTCTCTCCTAGGGAGTCGGACATCTCCTTGAGCATGTCCTGCTTGCCGCCAGGGACAATCTTTGCCTTCTTTGGCTTGACCTTCACGCCACCAACTAGCTCCTCCAGGCCTCTAACCGATAGTCCTTCACGGATTACACGGTCAGCCAAAGAGCTCATTAGCTCTTCGCTAGGAGCACCAAGCAGCGCACGGGCGTGACCAGCAGAGAGCACTCCTGAGGCCACCTTCGCCTGAACCGCAACTGGGAGGCGAAGTAGGCGCAGGGTGTTGGTGATCTGCGGTCTAGAACGGCCCAGGCGGTCTGCTAGCTGCTCCTGAGTAGTTCCGAAGTCCTCCAAGAGCTGCTTATAGGCAGAAGCTTCTTCGAGGGGGTTGAGATTGGCTCTGTGAAGGTTCTCCAAAAGAGCGTCTCGAAGCATGTTTTCATCGGCGGTTTCGCGCACCACAGCAGGAATTGTGGTCAGACCAGCCTCTTTGGATGCCCTGAGTCGTCGCTCACCCATGATTAGCTCGAATCCTGCGCCCTTTGGCCTTACAACTACCGGCTGCAGCACACCAAACTCACGAATGGAGTGCACTAGCTCGGCGAACTGCTCTGGTTCAAAAACACTTCTGGGCTGCTGGGGGTTTGGGGTGATTTGAGAAATCTCAAGATCTACGAAACGAGCCCCCGGTACTGGGGCGAGAGTCGGTGCGGTGGTGTTTGTGAAGAATACATCTACAGCATCCCGGTCACCGCCTGGGATTAGTGAGCCAATGCCTCGTCCTAAGCCGCCGCGCTTTTTCTCTTCACTCATCTGATTACTCCTCTTTGAGCCAATTCGATTGCGGCCTCCTGATAAGCCAGGGAGCCTGAATTCTTAGGGTCGTAGCTGATTGCCGTCTGGCCAAAGCTGGGGGCCTCGGAAAGCCTCACAGAGCGCGGTATCGTCGCATTTAGAGTCTCTTTGGGGAAATACTTCCTGACCTCGGCCGCAACTTCAGTGCTGAGGTTGGTCCGGTTGTCATACATGGTGAGCAAAATCCCACCAACAATCAATGTTGGGTTAAGTGCCTTGCGAACCCGCTCAATGTTGCTCATTAGCTGGGTCACTCCCTCGAGTGCGTAGTACTCGCACTGAATTGGCACTAAAACCTCGGTCGCAGCCACGAGGGCGTTCACCGTCAAGAGCCCCAGAGAAGGAGGCGAGTCGATGAAAACGAAGTGGATCGGATCCTCAAGAGAGGTCAGAAAGGTCTGCAGGGAGTTAGCAAGCAACTTTTCACGATTCTCAAAGCCAACCATGTCAATCTCAGCGCCCGCCAAGTTGATGGTTGCGGGTAGACAAAAGAGGTTTTGGTGCTCGGGGCTTGGCTTCACGGCATCCGCCATCGGCAATCCATCAACCAGAACCTCGTAGCTACCAGTTACGCCGTTGTGGTGCTCAACACCAAGGGCGGTTGAGGCGTTGCCCTGGGGGTCTAGATCTATCACTAGTACTCGAAGCCCCTTGCGAGCTAGCGATGCCGCCAGGTTGACAGCGGTGGTCGTTTTTCCGACGCCGCCTTTTTGGTTCGAAATGGTAAGAATTCGCGTGGTTTGAGGAGCCTCGAGAACAGCTTCGGCAACTCTTTTGGCACGTTCGTTGTTCTGTGTCATCTCCCGCAGTAGGGGAGTGTTCTGCGCTAATTGGCTCACTTGCGCTCCGATGTTTCACGTGAAACATGAGTCACATTGATCTGGCCCAAACCCTGCCAGCCAATTGGAGTAGGGGAAGTTTCAATACGGTCATTTGGGTAGCCCATACCCGGTTTTACGGTTGCCGCGGTGTTTGCGGTTAGGTCTGCTGGCTGGTCTGACATCTACTTCTCCTGGGCCTTCAGCCTAATGCGAACCACCGTCGCTGTTTCTGGCGCTTTACCAGTACCAAGGGTCAAAATCTCAGGCTCTTCAAATCCGAGACGATCAAGTCTTGGTTTTGCCAGCGCAATCTCCTCGGGGGCCCTTGAACCTTTCATGGCAAGCACGGTCTTCAGGTTTGATCCACGAGTGAGGGGTGTTAGTAGCCTTACCAACTTGTCCAAAGCCGCCACCGCTCTCGCCGTGACAATGTCAAAATCGGTGCGCTGCACGTCTTCAGCTCTCGCGCGGATTACTTCAATGTTTTGGATACCGAGATCAGAAACTACCTGACTTAACCAATTGGCTCTACGTTCCATTGGCTCAATCAGGGTGAACTGGGACTTTGGTTGCGCTATGGCCATCGGAATTCCAGGCAACCCAGCCCCAGAACCAACGTCGGCAACCTTGACGCCCGCGGGTACCAGTTCCGCTAAGAGAGCACTATTTAGAACGTGACGGCTCCAGATTTTTGGTAGTTCACGAGGTCCCAGTAGTCCGAAGGTTTCAGAATCCTTGGAAAGTCGGTCAGCGTAGCCACGGGCAAGCGAGATCTGGTCACCGAAGAACTCCTGCGCGAAGGCGGGTTCTGTCTCTACTGTCGACAAATCAACCATTTCCGCCCCCTAATGTTTCACGTGAAACATTAAGCCTTGTCGATAACGATGTGGCGGTCTTTGCCCTGACCCTCAGACTCGGAGCTAAAGCCAGCTTCTGAAACCATGTCGTGGACCAGCTTGCGGTCGTAAGAGCTCATTGGCTTGAGGTGCTGAGGCTTACCGGTCTCTTCGAACTTGGCGATCGCCTTTTCGACAACTGCGCGGAGCTGGTTGTTCTTGATTTCGCGCGATCCGCCGATGTCCAGAATTAGACGGCTGTTCTCACCGGTCTTGGCCTGAACAGCCATTCTGGTGATCTCCTGGAGCGCTTCTACGACATCTGGGTTGGATACCTTGCCGAGGTTTGAGTCCTCATCGCTTGTCACAGAGATGTAGGCGCGATCCTGGCGAAATTCGATTTCCAGGTCACCATCGAGGTCGGCGGTGTCTAGGAACTCCTCGATGAAGTCTGCGGCGATTTCGCCTTCTTGCTCTAGTTCTGTTTCTCTACTCATGATTTATTTCTTCTTCTTTTTGGCTCGCTGCTTGCTCACTGGCTGCTGGCGCTGGCGAGTCTCTTCCTCGGCTGCCTCCTTGGCGGCTGGGGTTTCCTCGATTGGGAGCTTGCCCTTACGAGCTAAGCGCTCCTGGCGCTCCTTATAGGCCGGTGAGCCTGGGGTTGGCATGTTTCTAATGACCACAAACTGCTGACCCATGGTCCAGAAGTTAGAAACCAACCAATAGGTCATCACTCCCAATGGGAAGGTGATTCCAGAAATCAAAAATACGAAAGGCAGTACATAGAGCAGAATCTTCTGGGTCTGCATGAACTGGCTGTTCTGAACGTCTGGGTTCTGGTTCTTAGCCATGATCTGCTTCTGGGTGATGAACTGTGATGCGCTCATCAAGATGATCATGGTTCCAGCCAGGATCTTTACGTTCAGGTCATCGCTTCCAAAGAAGGTGTCGGAGAGCTTTGCTCCGAAGATCTCCGCTTGGGAAAAGGACTTAGCCAACGTGGCATCCAGTAGCCCAACGCCAACCTGGTTGTGCTGTGCGCCGTTCAAAACGAAGAAAAGGCCCATGAAAATCGGCATCTGGAGCAGAAGTGGTAGGCAGGAGCTCAGCGGGTTCGATCCAGTCCGCTTATAGAGGTCCATCTGCTCCTTGGCGAAACGCTCGCGAGACTCACGATCAGTCTTTCCCTTGTACTTCTTTTGAAGCTTGAGGAGCTCTGGCTGAACCAGCATCATGTTGCGCTGACTCTTGATCTGCTTAACGAAAACAGGAATCAATGCTGCGCGGACAACTAAAACTAGGCCAATGATGGCTAGAACCCAGGAAGCTCCTGAGTCTGAGGCGAGACCAATGGAGCTGAATAGGGTGTGGAAAGAAACCAGGATTAGCTCAATTAGCCACTTGATGGGCCAGAGTAGGTCCATTGGCTTACCTCGACTTTTCTTCTGTTGCGGGACTTACAAATCCTAGCTTGCCTACGGCTATCCAAGCTGGGGCACTTTTTGGATTATCAATGCCGCCCTGCGACCAGGGATTACAGCGCAGAATGCGCCAAGTGGTTAGCGGGACACCTCGAAGCACTCCTTGATTCTGAATAGTTTGCAATCCGTAGCTCGAGCAGGATGGGTAGTAACGACAGACATCCCCATAAAGGGGTGAAATTACCTTGCGCCACGTGAGCACAAATGCAATCAATACATTTCGTGGCAGCAGTATGGCTATTGCCAATAGGCGCGGCATCAGTTCAGCTTCTCCAAGCATGAAACCAGAGCTACCTCAAGATCACTAAAGCTCGATTCGGCACTTGCCGGGTGAAGTCTCACAACCAGGTCATAATCCTGCAGAAAAGCTATGTTTTTGCGCAGTATTTCCCTGGATCGTCTCCGAACCAAATTTCGCGTTACAGCGTTCCCCAAGGTTTTAGGTGTGACAAATGCGGCCCTTGATGAGCCTGAGATGTAGTGGATGGTTGCCAAAGGGCTAGATGAACGCTTGCCCTGGCGAATAACTGCCCTGATCTCATCGGACTTGGTAAGTCGATGAACCTTAGGCAGCATTGACTGCCTAAGCGCTTAGCTCAGCGCGTCCCTTTGCACGACGGGCAGAAAGGATCGCACGTCCGGCGCGGGTGCGCATACGAGCACGGAAACCGTGGGTCTTCGCGCGACGACGGTTGTTCGGCTGGAAAGTGCGCTTGCTCACTTGAAAACTCCCTGAATTCTTTAGGACTCAACTGTCCTAGACAACCTCAGTAATTTACGCCATCAACCTTTGGGGAGTCAAGCCCAAATGTCTAATTTGATTCCAGGAAAATCGCTTCTCATAAAAATTTGATAAACATTGGAATGACACGCCGGTTAAATTTGATATCTGCCGCACTTCTCTGTTGAATGTCCAAATCGAGAATCCAAGGCGTAGCTCCTAAGGAGTTATCCACAGAAAATTGAGAGTTTTTCCACAACCCTATTTTCTGTGCAAAAATCTGTGGATAACTCGACGCAACTAGGGAGAATTGTGGCAGAAGCTGGACTCGTAACCGCCTGGGAAAGGCTGGTAAAACGAGTCGCTCTGGATGAGTTGGTAACCCCACACCTAAAGGGCCACCTAGATCTCGCGGTTCCAAAAGGTGTTTTGGATGACACCCTCTACTTAGAGGTCCCCAATGAGACCAGCAAGGTCATGTTGCAGCAGCGACTCCGCGACCAAATTTTGGGTGCGCTTGACGAGTTAGCAGAATTTGGCGGCCCTACAAGTTTCATTGCAATTACCAACGAAAACCTCCAGGTTCCTGTCCGTACTGAGGTTGCGTATGAGCCAGCTACACCCGAATACGATCGCGACCCAGCCACGGGACCGGTAGCAGCAGCTGAAACATCGGGTCTGAACCCAAAGTATTCGTTTGAGAATTTTGTTACTGGTGGATCAAACCGATTCGCTCACGCAGCCGCCTTCGCGGTTGCTGAGGCTCCGGCTGAGGCATACAACCCGCTGTTTATTTACGGCTCCTCGGGACTAGGCAAAACACACCTGCTTCACGCCATTGGCCACTACGCCATGCATCTGAAGCCAAAGACCAAGGTGCGGTACGTCTCTTCCGAAGAGTTCACAAATGACTTCATCAACTCGATTCAGAACAACAGAACAGCTGAATTCCAGGCTCACTACCGCGATGTGGACATCCTGCTTGTCGATGACATCCAGTTCTTACAAGGGAAAGATCAAACCCAGGAAGCTTTTTTCCACATCTTTAATGCCCTTCACGATCACTACAAACAAGTCGTTATCACCTCGGATCTGAGGCCTAAACAACTCGCTGGTTTTGAGGAGAGAATGCTTTCTCGCTTTGAGTGGGGGTTGATTACCGACATCCAGGCCCCAGAATTCGAGACTCGTGTCGCGATTCTGAGGAAAAAAGCGGCCCAGGAAAAGATTTCCATTCCAGATAACGTCATTGAGTACATGGCTACTCGAATCTCTTCCAACATCCGAGAGTTGGAGGGCACGCTTATTCGAGTAACGGCATTTGCAAACCTGAACCGACAGCCAATCGACATGGATTTGATCCAACTGGTTTTGAAGGACAACTATTCGGCTGGTGATGGGCAGCAAATTTCACCGATGGCCATCATTACCGCTACCGCCAAGTACTACAAGCTCACGCCAGAGGACATAACTGGTTCCGGCAGGCAGCAAGCGGTTGCACTTGCCCGCCAGATCGCGATGCACATTTGTAGGGAGCTAACAAACCTTTCTCTTCCCAAGATAGGTACTCATTTCGGTGGTCGCGATCACACGACTGTTATGTATGCCACCAAAAAGGTCAGTGAACTGATGCGTGAAAGGCGTTACATCTACAACCAGGTCTCTGAAGTAATCGAGAAGATTAAAGAAGAGAACAAATAGTTTTCAAAATAACCTGTGGATAAGTCCCTGGATCTCTGTGGAGAACTAGGGGTTTTTTGTTAGAAAACAATTGGATTATGTGACCAAACTAAAAGTTATCCACAACAGGGTTGGTTACTAACAGATTTATCCACAGAGCTGTGAACAACTTACACCGATGTAGTTTTTAGCATTTACAAAGGTGAAACCTGGTTACTAACAGTTTCAACAGTGGTTAATGTTGTTTTTATAGAGATATCTAAATTTCTGAAATTCACAAAACCAAGGCTTTTTCTTAGTTCTGTGGTTGGTGTGCCAAGATAAAGAACCGTCGTAGGAAGAAATAATGAAATTTCAAGCAGATAGAGAAGTTCTCTCGGACGCGATCTCTTTTGTGGTTCGCATGCTTTCTCCTAAACCACAACTCCCACAACTCTCTGGAGTAATGATCACCGCAAAAGACAACGCGGTGGTTCTTTCTATTTTTGATTATGAAGTTTCTGCAAAGGTTGAAATTGCAGCCGCTGTAGATCAGCCAGGACAGGTTTTGGTTCAGGCAAGACTTCTAGCTGAAATTGTTTCCAAGCTTCCCGGGGACACAGTGGCATTTAGTCTGGCCGAATCCCGTCTTGGACTTAGTTCTGGAAGCAGCAAGTTCACTCTTTCAGCAATGTCAACCACCGATTACCCAGATGTACCAGCAATGCCTGCTTCCTCGGGCAAGATCTCGGCATCTGATTTTGCACACTCAGTTGCTCAGGTTGCGATTGCAGCATCTAAAGAAGAAGTAACACCAGTGCTGACCGCTGTAATGATTTCTGCCTCCGCAAAAGAGCTGACTCTGGTAGCAACCGACAGATTCCGAGTTGCCGTGAAGTCATTGCCCTGGCAGGGTGCGGCCTCGGAAAAGGAAATCCTTATTCCGGCGAGAGTTTTGCAGGAAATAGCTAAAACCTTCTCCCACCAGGGAGATCTAGAAATTGCCTTTTCACAGAATGACCGCGATCTCGTTGGATTCAGTGCCGGGTCCAAGAGCGTTTCCACTGCGACCATTAAGGGCAAATACCCGGCCGTGCTGCAGCTTTTCCCTTCTGATTCAGATCACTTCGCCGTGCTGAAGACCAGCGACATCGCTGACGCAACTAAGCGAGTTGCATTGGTTGTTGATCGTGAGAAGCCACTGAGATACAAATTCTCAGATTCCGAACTGAGTCTTGAGTCCATTGGGTCAGATGTGGCCGAAGCTTCCGAGCAGGTAACAGCTTCGTTGAATGGAGAAGAAACCACTGTTTCTCTAAGACCACAGTTCTTGTCTGATGCTCTAGCTGGTGTTGATTCTGCGAACGTGAAGATCGCCTTTACTCAGAATCCATCGAATCCAAATAAGCCAGGCCCAGTCCTAATCACCGCGGCGAATTCCGAGAACAACTACAAGTACCTACTCCAGCCAAATCTGCTTGTTTCCTAAGTAGGGGTTTTTGGTGTGGGTCAGAAATCTAAAGCTCTCCAACTTTAGAAACTACGAAAATCGCGACCTGACTTTGTCGCCGGGCATGAACCTGCTATTTGGAGACAACGGAAATGGCAAAACCAATCTTGTAGAAGCGATTTTTTTCCTGGCCAACCTTGAATCCCACCGATCTACTGATGCCAAGAGTCTTATCAAGCACCGCGAGGTACAAAGCACCTTGGTTGCCGAGGTTGGTTATCGGGAGCGAAATCTGTTACTTGCAGCAGAAATAAACGCCGGGTCTGCAAACAAGTACTACCTAAATGGAAATCAACAGAAGAGAAGCTCTGATTTTCAGGGGTTGCTTGCCGCCGTTATCTTCGCCCCAGAGGACCTTGACCTAATCAGAAGAGACCCAGCTGACCGCAGAAGATTCATGGACCAAGCCCTGTCATCGCTGAAACCGAGAATGGCGGGCGTCAAAGCCGACTACGAAAGAGTTTTGAAGCAAAGAAATGCGCTTCTCAAGAGTGCAAAAACACAGCCCAGAGTAGACCTCAGCACGCTTGATATCTGGGACCAGCAGTTAGTACGCCTAGGGACCGAGATAACAATGGCCCGAATTGAGCTACTAAAAACCCTGGAACCGCTGATTCAGAACTTCTACCGAGCGCTCTCTTCAGACACCGAAGAAATCAAACTTGATCTTGAGTTGAATATCGGCTCCGACGATGAGGGCGACGTCTTGGAGAACCCAGATTCAGACCAGATAGCCAGCATGTTTCACGGGAAACTCCAGGAGCTAAGGCCAAAAGAACTTGAGCGCGGAGTGACCCTGGTGGGTCCGCATCGAGATGAGCTAAGAATCTCTAAGGCTGGACTTTCAACCAGAACCCACTCCTCTCAGGGGGAGGCGTGGTCATTGGCTTTAGGTCTAAAGCTCGCGATTTCGCAGTTATTGCGTGAAAACTCAAGCTCCGGAGACCCGGTTCTTATCCTGGACGATGTTTTTGCGGTCTTAGATGCTGGTCGAAGAACAAGACTTCTGGAATTTGTTTCAGATTACGAACAGGTTTTGGTGACTAGCGCGGATCGGGCTTCAACGCCGGATTTGAAGTGGTCTTTGGAGATATCGGTTGGTAAGGATGGCGAACTTGATCAACTTTGAACCCATCGATCGCTATTTCAGAGAGTTTCTTGGTAGCGCTAAATCTCATAAAAACAAGGATCTGCGTCGCAGATCTGAGAAATCCAAGGGATCCCAACCCTTTGAAAAAGGCAGAGACCCGGTAATGGCCAGCTCCTCCATGAACCAATTGTTTGAGAATTTCAACTGGGGGCTCAATATCACCAGAGCTGAGCTGTTTTCTAATTGGGAGAAAGTAGTGGGGGCTGCAAATGCCGAGGCATCAAAACCCGAGGAACTCCAAGACAACGAGCTCACCATTAGGTGTCGAAGCACTGCCTGGGCCACTCAGCTAAGACTTCTTGAAACCCAAATACTTGGCCGAATAAATGACGAGTACCCATCGCTTCGGGTGCAAAAACTAAAAATCATCGGACCAAATGTGCCGAGTTGGAAAAAGGGCTCCAGATCTGTCCCCGGAAGGGGCCCTCGCGACACTTACGGCTAAGCGCGATATCCCAGCATTGTCGGTGCCGAAAGGTAGAATTCAGGGGTTAGTCAACCCGAATATCAGTCGGTCTTTCGAGGCCGCAATTCACCGGAACTAACCCAGACCGGAAAGCAACTTAATATGTCAGAACCACAAAAAAATTATGACGCTGGCGCCATCCAGGTCCTAGAGGGACTAGAGGCTGTTAGAAAACGCCCTGGAATGTATATCGGGTCCACTGGACCGCGCGGCCTCCACCACCTTGTTTATGAAATTGTCGACAACTCTGTTGATGAGGCTCTCGCGGGATACTGCGACAACATCCAGGTTGTAATCACCAAAGAAGGCCACATCCGTGTAACCGACAATGGTCGCGGAATCCCAGTGGATATGCATCCAGTGGAGAAAAAGCCCGCTGTTGAGGTGGTACTGACCGTGCTACACGCTGGCGGTAAGTTCGGCGGCGGCGGATATGCGGTTTCCGGTGGTCTGCACGGTGTTGGTGCTTCGGTAGTAAACGCCCTTTCCACAACCCTCAAGGTTGAGGTGCACCGAGAGGGCTTTATCTGGCGCCAGAGCTACACCATTGGTGTGCCAGATGCCCCGCTAGCCAAGGGTGAGAAGACTGATCGCACCGGAACCACCATCGAGTTTGTTCCAAGCGCAGAGATTTTTGAGACCGTTGAGTTTGACTACGAAACCCTTCGTCAGAGATTCCAGCAGATGTGCTTCTTGAATAAGGGCCTCAGAATCTCGCTACAGGATGAGCGCGATGGTCAGAACGACACCTACCACTACGAGCGCGGTCTCTCTGACTATGTGGAGTACCTCAACGCAGCCAAAAAGGTAGAGGTTGTTCACGACGAGATCATCTCTATCGAGTCTGAGACCGAGGAGAAGAACCTCTCTGTTGAAATCGCGATGCAGTGGACCACCGGCTACAACGAAGGTGTCCACACCTATGCAAACACGATCAACACCCATGAAGGTGGTACCCACGAAGAAGGTTTCCGCGCCGCTCTCACTGGTCTTTTGAACAAGTACGCCCGCGAAAAGAGCCTTCTCAAGGAGAAGGATGACAACCTAACCGGTGACGATGTTCGCGAGGGATTGACCGCAGTTATCTCGGTGAAACTGACCGAACCTCAGTTTGAGGGTCAGACCAAGACCAAGCTTGGCAACACCGAGGCCAAGGCCTTCGTGCAGCGTGTGGTTAACGACCAGCTGGGCGATTGGTTTGAGCGCAACCCGAACCTCGCTAAAGAAATCGTGAAGAAGGCTATTCAGGCAGCGACAGCTCGTCTAGCTGCTCGCAAAGCCAGGGAAGCAACCAGACGCAAGGGACTCTTGGAGTCTGGCGGTATGCCAGGAAAGCTCAGGGACTGCTCATCCAGAGACCCCAAGGTTTCTGAGATTTACATCGTGGAGGGTGACTCCGCAGGTGGCTCTGCCGTTCGTGGTCGCGACCCAGAGACCCAGGCGATCTTGCCGCTGCGCGGAAAGATCCTGAACGTTGAAAAGGCCAGATTGGACAAAGCGCTAGCCAATACCGAGGTGCAGGCCCTAATCACAGCCTTTGGTACCGGTATTGGCGAGGACTTCGATGTCGAAAAGATCCGCTACCACAAGTGCATCCTGATGGCGGATGCCGATGTCGATGGTCAACACATTCGCACTTTGTTGCTAACCCTGTTGTTCAGGTACATGAGACCTTTGATCGAGCATGGCTATGTCTACATGGCCCAGCCACCGCTTTACCGCATCAAGTGGTCAAATGCAGACCACGAGTATGTCTTCTCCGATGCCGAGAGAGACCAGAAGCTTGCGGAAGGTCAGGCGGCCGGTAAGAAGATCCCTAAGGAAAACGCGATCCAGCGCTACAAGGGTCTTGGTGAGATGGACTACGACGAGCTGTGGGAAACCACCATGAACCCAGCCACCAGAACTTTGCTTCAGGTGACTCTGGACGATGCCGCCCTAGCCGACGAGATCTTCTCAACCCTGATGGGTGAGGACGTCGAGTCCCGCCGAAGCTTTATCCAGCGCAACGCCAAAGACGTTCGTTTCTTGGACATCTAGGCCATAGGAGATTTGAAAAATGACTGAAAACCAGATCGACAAGATTGAACAGGTAGACCTCCAGGTCGAGATGCAGCGTAGTTACCTCGACTACGCGATGAGCGTCATCGTTGGTAGAGCCCTACCGGACGTTCGCGATGGCCTGAAGCCAGTGCACCGCAGAGTGCTCTACGCGATGTATGACGGTGGTTACCGACCAGAGAAGCAATTCTCTAAGTGCTCACGTGTTGTGGGTGACGTCATGGGTCAGTTCCACCCTCACGGTGATGCCGCTATTTACGACACCTTGGTACGTATGGTCCAGGACTGGAACCTGAGGTACCCGCTAGTTGCAGGTCAGGGAAACTTCGGATCCCCTGGTAACGACCCAGCTGCTGCCCCTCGTTACACCGAGTGCAAGATGGCACCGCTGGCCATGGAGATGGTTAGGGATATCGACGAGGAAACCGTTGATTTCCAGGACAACTACGACGGTAGAACCCAAGAACCGACAATTTTGCCCTCTAGGTTCCCAAACCTCTTGGTGAACGGTTCGATCGGTATCGCCGTTGGTATGGCAACCAACATCCCACCGCACAACCTTCGTGAAGTGGCCCAGGCAGCTCAGTTCACGCTGAAAAACCCAGGTCTCGAGGGCGAGGCTCTGGTTGAGGAGCTAATCAAGATCGTTAAGGGTCCAGATTTCCCAACCGGTGCCCAGATTCTTGGCCGCAAGGGTATTGAGGACGCCTACCGCACCGGTCGTGGCTCGATCACCATGCGAGCCGTTGTCAATGTTGAGGAGCTGCAGGGTAGAACCTGCCTAGTCGTTACCGAGCTTCCGTACCAGGTAAACCCAGACAACCTGGCTCTAAAGATCGCCGAACTGGTCAAAGAGGGCAAGCTAACCGGCATCGCAGACATTCGCGATGAAACTTCGGGTAGAACTGGTCAGCGCCTAGTGATTGTGCTCAAGCGTGATGCTGTTGCACGTGTGGTTCTAAACAATTTGTACAAGTACACCCAGCTTCAGGAGAACTTCGGTGCCAACATGCTGGCACTGGTTGATGGTGTCCCAAGAACGCTCTCGATTGATGGATTCATTACCCACTGGGTGAGACACCAGATTGAGATCATCGTTCGACGCACTCAGTTCAGACTTCGCAAGGCTGAGGAACGCGCCCACATCCTTCGCGGTTACCTAAAGGCGCTTGACGCCCTAGACGAGGTAATTGCCCTGATTCGCAAGAGTCCGACCGTCGAGGACGCCCGCGATGGTCTAATGAAGTTGCTTTCAATCGATGAACTTCAGGCCAGAGCAATCCTCAACATGCAGCTGCGTCAACTTGCAGCGCTAGAGCGCCAGAAGATCATCGATGAGGCTGCTGAACTCGAGCGCTTGATCGGTGAGTACAACAAGATCATTGCCAGCGAGGAGCTACAGCGCTCGATTGTCTCCGAGGAGCTCGAGGAGATTGTTTCCAAGTACGGAGATGACCGCCGCACCGCAATCATGCCGGGCTTCGACGGTGACGTGAGCATCGAAGACCTCATCCCTGAGGAAGAGATGGTTGTCACTCTCACCGCCGGTGGCTACATCAAGCGCACCAGAAGTGACAACTACCGAGTTCAGCACCGTGGCGGTAAGGGTGTGAAGGGTGCAACCCTAAGAGCCGACGATGTGGTTCAGAACTTCATCGTTTCAACAACCCACCACTGGCTGATGTTCTTCACCAACAAGGGTCGCGTCTACCGCTCCAAGGTTTACGAGGTTCAAGAGGGTGGTAGAGATGCAAAGGGTCAGCACGTAGCTAATCTGCTCGCTCTACAGCCAGATGAGCGCGTGGTTGAGGTGCTAGACCTCAAGGACTACCAGCAGTCTCCATACTTAGTTCTTGCAACCAGGTCAGGACTTGTGAAGAAGACCGCTCTAGAGCTGTACGACACCCCGAGATCTGGCGGCATCATCGCCATCAAGCTCCGCGAAAACGACGAACTGGTCAATGCGATGCTTGTGAGCGAGGAGAACGATCTCTTGCTGGTATCACGTAAGGGAATGTCCATCCGCTTCAGTGCTGGAAATGATTCGCTTCGACCAATGGGTCGCGACACCTCAGGCGTTATCGGTATGGCCTTCCGCAAGGGCGACGAGCTACTGAGCGCGAGCGTCATCGGCGAAGCCGGATTCGTATTCGTTGTCACCGAAGGCGGTTACGCAAAGCGCACCAGCGCAGACCAATATCGTGTTCAGAAGCGCGGTGGCCTTGGAATCAAGGTTGCCAAGCTGGACGAGAAGCGCGGAGACTTGGTTGGTGCCCTGATTGTGGACGACACCGATGAGGTTTTGGTGGTCCTAGCTTCCGGAAAGGTCATAAGAACCAATGCGGATGAGGTCCCGGCCAAGGGCCGTGACACCATGGGGGTCGTATTCGCTCGCTTCGATGAGTCAGACTCTGTACTCTCGTTAGCTAGGAATACCGAGCGCAATCTAGAAAGCTCGGGGGATAACGAGTCCGAAGGAGTAACCGATGGCGTCGATGTTCAAGCGGAGTAGCGCTCCAAAGCAGCCGGTCAAGAAGGTAAGCCTCAAACTTTACGCGATTGACGTTGTGTCGGCGGTGAAGGTGGGATTCTTCGTCTCACTTGCACTTGCGATAGCGACAATCGTCGGTGCGCTATTGGTTTGGGCAGTGCTTTCTAACTCCGGCATCTTTGCCTCAGTCGGTGGCTTACTCTCCTCGATCCTTGGTGATTCCACCCCGGTGAACCTGGAGTCTGACTTCTCACTCGGAAACGTCATGGGAACTGCTGTCTCGCTGGCACTACTAAACATCGTGCTCACAACCGCACTCGCTGCGGTTTGGGCCGCGATTTTCAACGTGATCGGGAAGCTAGTCGGCGGTATCGCACTGACTTTCACAAACAACTAAAAACTTTGGTTTGTCACTTTTGGCAATCTTTAGTAATGTTGTGATGCTCTACGGG
>JBEENY010000017.1:0-23226 GCA_041191905.1 Actinomycetota bacterium | reverse complement strand
CCGGCTCGGCTACTTCACCAACCACATGAACATAGAGGCTGCCGGAAAACTCAACTTGATTCGAAGGCGCGGATTCTGAGACCTCAACTTTGCCAGAATCTTGGTTCACTAGCAGGTAGAGAACGACGGCGCTAGCCAAAAGTCCGAGAAGCAGTTTTTTTCGACTCGCGCTATCAAGTTGCTGAAACCAAACCCTAATCCCATCCATCAGGCAAGTTAGCCAGACGAGCGCCACTGGTCGCCTGGGGTCACAGGGATCTGTATAAAACTCGCTACTTGGTCGCTATGTTGACAAGCTTTGGAGCTCGCACGATCACGTTTGCTAGCTCGCGCTCACCTATCGCCCGTCTAACGGTTTCCGAACTTAGAGCCAGTTCTCGAAGTTCGGCCTCAGTGATATCAACACTTACTTCAAACTTGTCGCGTAGTTTGCCGTCTACCTGAGCAATCGCGGTGACAGTGTTCTGAACAAGCAGCGACTCATCAACCTCCCTGAAGCGTGCCAAAGCCACAGACGGCTCGTGCCCGAGAAGTCGCCACATGTCCTCTGCGGTGTAGGGAGCAAACAGGCTCAAAGCCTTGGATAGCTCCTCTGCTCCCTCACGCACTGAAGGATCTGCAGGGCCGACACCTGAGTCGATTGCCTTTCGCAATACATTGGTGAGCTCCATCACCTTGGCGACACCAACGTTGAACTTGAATGACTCGATTGACTCGGTGAAGTCACGAAGGAAGGCATGGGTTGCGGCACGGACTGTTTTATCACCTGAGGTGACATCAACGCTCGGTACTGAGCTGACATCCTGCGCGATTCGCCAGGCTCGAGCCAGGAACTTTGAACTTGCTCCCGGCGAAACATCAGCCCAGTCGATGTCGTCCTCGGGTGGTCCGGCGAATGCCATGGTGAGACGGATTGCGTCGACACCATGTTCGTCAAGTTGTTCAGACAGTCGAACTAGATTTCCCCGAGACTTACTCATGGCAGAGCCATTCATCAAGACCATGCCCTGGTTCAGCAACTTAGTGAATGGTTCGTCAAAATCAACCATTCCCATGTCGTGCAGGACCTTGGTAAAGAATCTCGCGTAGAGCAGGTGCAAAATTGCGTGGGTCACACCACCGACATACTGGTCAACCGGGGCCCACTTCTTGGCCTCCTCAACATCGAACGCGAATTCGGTGGAGTTTGGGTTTAGATAACGCAGGAAGTACCAGCTGGAGTCGACAAAGGTGTCCATGGTGTCACTGTCACGCTTTGCAGGCTTGCCACAGTTTGGGCAAGGAACATTAACCCACTCTGATGCCGCGCCCAGCGGCGAAGTGCCCTTCGGCGATAGATCCAGCCCCTCGGAACTTGGCAATTCGACCGGAAGCTGATCCTGCGGGACAGGGACCTCACCGCAGTCATCACAGTGAATGATTGGAATGGGCGTACCCCAGTAGCGCTGCCTCGAGATTAGCCAGTCACGGAGCCTGAAATTCTTGGCCGCTTCACCGGTGCCACGCTGCTGCAAAATCTCAATAGCTTTCTCAATGGCAGCCGACTTAGTGAGCCCATTGAGGTCACCGGAGTTCACCAAAGTGCCATCACCGGGAGTGGCAATTCTCGAGACTTCTGGATTCTCATCCTCGGTCTTGACCACCATGCGGACTTCAATACCCATGGCGTTCGCAAAGGCCATATCGCGCTCGTCATGAGCCGGGACTCCCATGATCGCCCCGGTGCCGTAGTCGGCTAAGACATAGTCAGAAACATAGATTGGGATTTGCTCGCCACTTAGCGGGTTTATGGCAAAACGCTCAAGCTTGACTCCGGTCTTTGGCCTGTCGGTAGCGAGTCGCTCAATGTCGTTGGACTGCTTGACCTTCTCTAGGTAGCTGACAAACTGCATGCGTACGTGCGCAGGCGAATCAACGACAAGTTCACTAGCAAGGTCTGAGTCCGCCGCCACAACCATGAAGGTGGCACCAAACAGGGTGTCAGGCCGTGTAGTAAAGACTTCAATCTCACGTGTCGAATCCGCAATCTTGAAACGAACATTTGCACCGGTGGATCTATTGATCCAGTTGCGCTGCATGGTCAAAACCTTGCTCGGCCAATTTCCTTCGAGCTTGTCTAAGTCGTCAAGCAAACGATCTGCGTATTCGGTGACCTTGAAGTACCACTGGGTCAGTGCCTTCTTGGTGACCTGTGAATCACAGCGCTCGCAAAGCCCCTGCACCACCTGCTCATTGGCAAGTACGGTCTGGCAAGAGGGACACCAGTTCACATTTGAATTCTTGCGATAGGCAAGACCGCGCTTGTAGAACTCCAGAAAAAGCCATTGGTTCCAGCGGTAGTAAATCGGGTCGCAGGTTTGCAACACCCTGGTCCAGTCGAAGCTGCAGGCGTAGCGCCGCATAGATGCTTTTTGCTGCGCGATGTTCTCGTAGGTCCAACCCCGAGGATCTAACCCACGCTTGATGGCAGCGTTCTCAGCTGGCAAGCCAAAAGCATCCCAGCCAATCGGGTGCAGCACGTTGTAACCCTTTTGAATCCAGTAACGAGAGATCACATCGCCAAGGGCGTATGCCTCCGCGTGTCCCATGTGCAGGTCGCCTGATGGATAGGGGAACATGTCCAGTACATACTTGCGAGGTCTGGGATCGTTAGCCTTCGATGAGTCAAAAGGCTGAAGCTTGTCCCAAACCGGCAGCCAACGCTCCTGAATGGACGAGAAACTGTACTCTTCGTGCAAGCTAAACACCTCTATGTCTGAACCCGTAAAGGTTACCAATCCACAGATGCCGACAGGGCAGAAACCAGCGCATTCGCCTTCAGTTGGATTTCGCGATGCTCCTCACCTGGAATCGAATCTGAGGTGATTCCTCCCCCGATCCCGATGCTCACCTCACCATGCTGAAAGATTGCTGTGCGAATCACCATACCCAGATCCATGCTGCCGTCTTTACCGATCCAGCCGATGCCGCCGGAGTAATCCCCGCGCGGACTCGTCTCAAGCTCAGCAATAATCTCCATGGCGCGAATCTTGGGTGCCCCGGTCATTGAACCTCCCGGAAAAAGGGCACGCAATGCGTCAAAACCGGTCTTACCTTCGCGCAATGATCCGCTGACATCTGACACCAGCTGATGCACAGTTGAATAAGACCTGATTGCCAATAGGGATTCAACCGTCACTGAGCTGGGTTCACAGACGGAGGCAAGGTCATTCCTGATTAGGTCCACAATCATCAGGTTTTCGGCCCGCTCCTTAGGATCGGCAGCCAACTCTGAGATCAAACTCAAATCCTCTTCCTGATTTGCCCCACGACGCCTAGTCCCTTTTATTGGCGAACTCAGCACTCTGGTGCCATGGACTTCAATCAGGCGTTCGGGTGAGATTGAGACATAAGAAACATCGCCTACCCTTATAAATGCCGCGTAGGGAGCGCTGTGCTCCTTTCGCAAGCGAAGAAAATAGCTCAGTGGATCGCCGGTGTAGAGACCCCTGAGGCGCGTGGTGAGACACAGTTGATACACGTCCCCTCGGGCAATGTGCTGCTGTGCGGTCGCTATCTTTGAGAGGTATGCCGCTTCGGGATCATCTGGCGTCAGTAATGGCGAGGTAGCGGCGGGGTTCTCAAGCTCATAGCTGCCGGCGTTGCCGCCAACTAAAGCAAGTCTGAGCAAAGCAGCGTGAAACCAGGCATCAAATTCAGCCTTTGGGCAATCTCCAATAAAGTGCAGCATCGAGGTCGCATGCTCATAAACGATCGCGCGATCAACCCTGAGGAAATGACCCTTTAGCTCCTTCTCCAAATAGCTCAGCACGCCAACGAGATACGGTCTGAAATGAAGAGAAGCCTCGCCGTCATAACTTGTAACCGGGTCGATTTGGTCGGTTTCGACCCCGGCACCAATTACTGAAAAACCACTTGTTGGGTGATGGGATCGATCCAGCCAAAACACGTTTGGGGAACTGCCGAAAAACGAGACAAAGATGTCGGGGAGTGAACTCCAGCCACGCAGCGAACTTACTAACAGTGGCATTTTCACCCCTTCCAGTTCCGTAGTCTAGATGTGATGAGCGTTAACGGAGATTTCTACCGATTCGATTCCGATCGATTCGTAAAGGTCGATGTGGCCATTGCCGAACAGCTCACAGTTGCCGATAGCTTCCTGGTCGAAAATGGCGCAGGCAGGGCTATAGATCGTCACTTTCTGAGATTTGAAGCAGGTGTAGGCAATTCAAAACTGATTGACTTTTCAGTATTCAAAAGCGCAGCCATCGCCCTCATTCCAAGAACTGGTGCGTGGTTTCCCAGGCTTGAGTATCGCGAGTTTCAGGCAGCTGGTGAACAGTTCTTCCTGAGGCTTAGGGAGGCTCCGGAGCGATCAGAAACCGTGACACTTTGGACCTGTGAAGAACCTGATCCGAGAGTCAATCCACGCATCAAGGGTCCGGACTTATCGGTCTGCCAAAAACTTCGACGCAAAGCAAACCTGCATGGTGCCGATGAGGCGATATTGCTCAGTGATTCCGGACACATCGCCGATGGAGCACTGAGTTCGATTGTTTGGTGGGAGGGTGACACACTCTGCGCCCCTGATGACAACACTGATTGGCTCCCCAGTATTACCAGGGAACTAGTCCTTGAGCTCGCCAATCAAGCGGGATTCGAGGTGCAACTAAAGCGCGCAAAACCGGCTGAGCTTTCCGGTTGCGAAGTTTGGTCGCTAAGCGCACTGCAGGGCATTCGAGCGGTCACCGCTTGGTCAAGCGTTGCCACAGGGCTGCCGAAACGATACATCTCATTTAGAAAGCGACTGGCTTTACTTAGTGAGCACATCTAGCTTGTTGCACTCCCCCAGTCCCGAAGCGAATTCCACATCGTGAGTGATGACGAGGCAGCCAATCCCGTTTTGACTCAATTGCCGAAGAATCACCGACAACTTCTGAGCATTAGACCAGTCCAAACCGCTGGTTGGTTCGTCCAAGACAAGGTACTTTGCCCCGCTGAGCAAAGCCCTTGCAATTGCTAGTCGCTGCGCCTGACCTCCGGATATGTTTGAACCGCCTTCTGAGATCTCGAGATCCAAACCTCCTCGGTCAGAAAACTCAGTTGCAAGGCCAACCTGCTCCAACGCTTGAGTCATGCTCTCTTCATCAAGCTCTCCTGATATAGCCAGATTGTTGGAGACGGTGCCTAGGAACATGTGGGGATGTTGTTCGATTAGCACTATTTGCTTTCGTACCGACACCGGGTCCAGCTCCGAAGCTTCTATCCCATTGATTTTGAGGCCGACCACACCGCGCAGTAAGCCAACAAGCGCGAAAGCAATCGTGGTTTTACCTGAACCGCTGGGACCCATAAGAACGCTGATGCCAGTTATAGGCAAAGAGAACGAGATGTCAGCCAACTCAAATTCCCCACGCTTAATTCGCAGCTGCTGGGCATAGATAGAACTGAGTTCTGTGAGCTGCGCCCTAGGGGCTAGCACAGTCTCCTCGTCTTCAACCAAAGGGATAAGTCTTTCTCTGGCGAGTGCGAAGCGGTGAAACGAAATCGCGGCGGACTGCAAGTTTGCAGCAACGTCAAAGATCGCGAACGGAGTCAGAACGGCGAGTGCAAGCATGTGAGAGGGGACCTCCCACAGGGTCAATCCAGTCAGGCTAGCTGAAGATGTGACGGCGATTATGGCACCAATGGCCATGAGTGAAGCCGCGAAACCAAGTGTCAAACCTGACTTCAGGTCAGTGCGGTTAAGGTGCTTTTCCAGGCGACGGATCTGCGCTTGGTATCGCTCGAGCATGTCGTAACTCTTGATTAGCTCAGCTGCTCTCAGCAGCTCCAGAAGAGTGAGTCTTAGTTCACTGGCCGCCAATGCGCGTTGCGTGCTTGAAGCAGCTATCGCTCGAAAGCTAACCAGCAACATCAAAACCAACACCGTTATCGCGATTGCGAGAGTTGCTAGAGCAGAAAATGGGTACCAGGCGGCTATCAGCAAGCTTGCCACCACGATGGCTGTGATGGCTTGAATGGCTGGTCCGAGCACCCTGAGGGTCCAGTTCTGAATTGAATCTAGATCAGTAGTCACTCGCTCTAAAGATTCTGCAGAATCGAATTCATCACCTTTTGCAAGCCGGACAAAGAGCTTAGGTCTTAGTGAAGCCAGCTTTGCAAACACCGCATCATGCATACCCAGCCGTTGCAGGTAGCGGAAGGCGGCTCGCCCAAGCGCGAAAGCGCGCACTCCAACGACCGCCATCATCAGATACATGATTGGTGGCTGCTCTGCAGCACGTGAAATCAAATAAGCACTCGTTGCAAGCAAGGCGACTGCGCTAACCGCCTCAAGCACAAGAGCAAACAGGCCTAGGTTGAAAATGCGCCCATTTGGAGTAAACAATCTTTCAGCCAAGTCGCACCTCGCGGTCCGCCATGCTCATAAGTTCACGCTGATGTGTTGCGATAACCAACCGAAAGCCTTCACGACTTAGGGTCGATAGATCATTCGCGATCTCCCTTACCAACAGGGGATCCAGTTGTGAAAGGGGTTCATCAAGTATCAGCAACTTAGAACCTTGGTCTGCCCGGTATAGAGCACGGGCAAGATTTACGCGCTGTAGTTGACCCCCACTGAGAGACGACGTCTCGCTCAGCAGGTAACTATCCTCAAGATCTCCGATGCGAGCCAAGCGCTTCGCCCAAAGAAATCGTTCTTCATTGAACTCGGCACCCATCAGGATGTTGTCTTGAATACTGCCGCGAACAAACATTGGGGTCTGAGGCTGATAGCCACCCCGGTTCGATATCGAACGCAGCATAGAGCTCTTGCCGCTGCCGGATGGTCCAACAAACGCGGTTATGCCTGACGATATCTCGATTAAAGCTCCCACCGCAGGTTTTTCAAGCGCCATCTGATCTAGCACTCTGGTGCTCACACTCACTGCCTCTTGAGCGGCATGGAACTGAGCGCCCACCTGTCGCAGCGGAAGGTAAGCCTCTGGTGCAATGAGCAAAATGAACAATCCGGTGTATAGCGAAAGCTCTCCATCTATGAGCCTTACCCCGATAGTCACAGCCATAAGTGCGACGGAGAGTGATGCGGCAAGCTCAAGCGCAAATCCCGAGAGAAAAGAAATCCGCAGCACTCTCATGGTTTTGCTTCGATGCTGCAGCGAAAGGTCCGAGAGGATTTCGGCTTGACGCTCGACCCTATTGAATATTCGAAGTGTGTTTAGTCCGCGAAGGACCTCAAGAAAGTGTTGATTCAATCTAGTTAGAGACTGAAGTTGGCGATCTTGTGCTTCCTTGGTTACTCGGCCAATCAAAACCATGAATACCGGTATCAGAGGCAAGGTAAAAACCAGAACAAATCCACTTGTTGGGTCCACTAAAAACAGCAGGACCACAAAGATTGGAGTTACTAACGCAGTAAAGACAAGCTGAGGCAAGTACTTTGCGAAGTAGACATCAAGCGAGTCAAGACCTGGACCCAGCAGGTAGGACCACTCGCCTGAATTTACTCCAGGCTGCGAAATCAAACTCGCAACGCTCTTTTCACGTAGGTCATGTTTGATTCGCAAGCTGGCAATACTTGCCAGAGATTCTTGGCAAAAGTGAATAACCGCCCTAACACCGCCCAGTATCAAGACCAGAGCCAATCCTGGCAGCGCGCTCTCAAGTGGCTGAGCCTGTATAAAAACCGCAACTACGAATGTCGCTAGTTGGTGGGCAATCGCGGTGGTGGTTGCGACTCCAGCCAACGCCAAGACGACCAGGCTGGCAATTAGCCAGCTGGTCGTCTTGGATGCGCTGAATAGGCGCGGATCGATCGGCTTCATCTAGTGGGAGTGAGCTGGAATTTGCTCCCTGGTAATGCGCTTTCTAAACACCCAGTAGGTCCATGCCTGGTAAGCCAAGACCAAAGGAATCATGATCACGCCAACCCAGGTCATTACCTCAAGGGTGTACTGCGATGACGATGCATTCTCGATGGTGAGTGAGTACGCGTCATCGATGGTTGATGGCAAGACATAGGGGAACAGTGAAACAAAGAGTGAAGATATCGCACTCATGATCGTCACAACCATCAGAGCGAAACTTATCCCCTCACGGCGAGCCATGTTGAACACCAGAGCCGAGATCAGCGACACCGCTGCTACAGCACTCAGGGCAAGCCCCTCAACGCTGAAGTGGGTGAGCTGAGTCCAGACTAGGAAGACAGCAGCGAGAAGCGTGGCTACACTGCCCGCCTTCATGGCTAACGCCCTTGATCTCTCCTTCAAATCACCATCGGTCTTGATGGTTAGGAAAATCAGGCCGTGTGTGAAAAACAGGGTTAGGGTTACCAAACCGCCAAGCAGGCCGTACGGATTTAGCAATACCAGCAGATTGCCAACCAGTGGGATATCAAAGCCTTGGAAGATGTGATCCTGATTCAGTGGCACGCCCTGAACGATGTTCGCGAAGGCAACGCCCCAGAGCAAAGCTGGCAGCGCAGAACCGATGATGATCATCCAGTCAAACGCGCCCTTCCACTGTGGACTCTTGCCTTTGCCCCGATACTCAAACGCCACACCTCTAGCGATTAGTGCAAGTAGCAACAGGAACAGCGCAAGGTAGAAGCCACTAAACAGCGACGCATACCACTCAGGGAAAGCGGCAAAAAGCGCAGCTCCAGCAACGATCACCCAGGTCTCATTTAGATCCCAAACCGGGCCGATGGTATTGATTAGAACTCTTCTATCGGTCTCGTCTTTGGATACAAATGGCAAAGCCATTCCGACTCCAAAATCGAATCCATCTAGCACGAAGTAGCCAACAAACAAGAAGGCTACGATTACAAACCAAATTTCATTCAATGCCATTTGAGTCCTCCTTAGTAGGCAACGGCAAGTTTGTTGGAGTCTTCGGGAGCCTGTTCTTCAACAGGCCCCTTCTTGATCGCCTCGAGCAGGATGCGGAACTCAACCACAGCCAAGACTCCGTAGATTGCGGTGAAGCCGATAAGCGAAACCAGCACCTCGAGTCCGGTCACACCTGGTGATACACCATCAGCCGTCTTCATCAACGAGAAAACCAACCATGGCTGACGGCCCATCTCAGTGAATAGCCAGCCGATGCTCATTGCGATTAGTGGTAGCGGAGCTGCCCAGATGGCTGCATTGAAGAACCACTTAGGAGCCTCCGTTACATGCTTGCGGCTAAACCAAAGTCCAGCCAGGGCAACAATCGTCGATAGCAGACCCATTCCAATCATTAGTCGGAACGCCCAGTAGGTAATCCAAATGACTGGGGAGTATTCGCCTGGGCCATACAACACCTCGTACTGGGCCTGAAGGTTGTTGATTCCCTCCACTTCACCATCAAGTGAGTGGGTCGAGAGGAAGGAAAGTAGGTAAGGAATTCGAACTGAAAATAACTCTTGACTGCCATCTAGATTGCCAATCGTGAAGACGGAAAATGAGGCACCCTTTGTCGTCTCGTAGAGCGCCTCTGCTGCAGCCATCTTCATTGGCTGAGTGTTCACCATGGCAATTCCAAGGCTGTCGCCATTGATAACGGTGCCCAAGGATGCCACCACTGAGGTCCAAAGTCCAAACTTCATCGCAGTGCGCATCTCATCAACATGCTGGCGTCGCTTTAGGTGATACGCGGCAACCGCGATCATCACCGCTGCAGCGAACATTAGGGATGCGGTTATGGTGTGTGGGAACTGGTTTATTGCTACGACATTCGTGAGAACAGCTCCAATGTCGGTTAGCTCAGCTCGGCCCTTTTGTTCATTTATCTCAAATCCAACCGGGTTCTGCATAAATGCGTTCGCGGCCAGAATGAAATAAGCGGAAAGCAATACCCCCAGCGCGGTCATCCAGATCGTTGCTAGGTGTACCCACTTGGATAGCTTGTCCCAGCCGAAGATCCAAAGGCCGATAAAGGTTGCCTCGAAGAAGAAGGCGAGTAAGCCTTCCATAGCTAGTGGAGCTCCGAATACATCACCGACAAACCGGGAGTAATCCGACCAGTTCATTCCAAATTGGAACTCCTGAACGATTCCAGTAACCACGCCCATGGCGAAGTTAATCAGGAAGATTTTCCCGAAGAACTTTGTGAGCTTTAGATATTTTTCTTTGCCTGTCTTTACCCACGCACTTTGCAGGATTGCCACTAACAGAACCATCCCGATGGTCAGTGGTACGAACAGGAAGTGATAGATGGTGGTGAGACCGAACTGCCAGCGAGCCAAGGAAAGCGCGTCCAACTCAGTCAGAATCACCGGTGCATTCGCAAACACGGTAAATCTTCTTCCTGGAGGGTTTTCTCCAGTCCCTCCACTTCGAATCTACTCTCGTTTTGGGTATTTATTGGACTAATTTTCATATTTATTCAAAAATCATTTTTTTCCTGCATCGATTTGTTCAGTTGGCGATACCTTTGTAAACAAAAGATTTGGAGTGTAGCCATGTGTGGTCGTTACGTAATCGCAAGAGAGCGGGATGATCTAGCCGAGTACTTTGAGGCAGAGTTCGCTTCGGAGTTTGAGGTAATCAGCTACAACATCGCTCCCACCAACCAGGTTCCGATTGTTGTCGAACGCGAGATATCCGGAATGCCAGCGCGGGAGATTCACCCAACCCGTTTTGGACTTATACCTTCTTGGGCCAAAGAGGTTGGCTCTACTCCACTTTTCAACGCGCGAATTGAAACTGCGTTGGAGAAGCCAAGCTTCAAAGAGTCGGCTCTTAGAAAGCGCTGTGTGATTCCAGCTTCGGGTTACTTTGAATGGGACAGTCAGAAGGACCCCTTCTACATAAGCCAAGAGCCGTTTGTTTCTTTCGCCGGAATCTACTCATTCTGGAGAGATCCCACCAAAGCAGCGGATGATCCATCCAGGTGGGTGTTGAGCTGTTCCATTTTGACCAAGCCAGCCCCTGAGGTTTTGTCTGACATCCACGAGCGTTCTCCGGTGTTTCTCTCTGAGGACGGGATTGATGCCTGGATCTCCCCCGACTATGAAACTACCGAGGACTTGCTCCTTGCGCTTGGTTCTGAATCAGACCTGGTTGCAGCGCAACTGCAACGTCGTCGGGTATCTAAGGATGTTGGCAACGTTCGAAACAACCACCCTGGACTAATCGCAGCACTTTAGTTTTGAAAATGTCGGTGGCTCGACATAAACTCTGATTATTCGAACATTTGTTCGAATAGTTGAAGGGCTTGGGGCTATGCAGACAGAAACACTGAACGGGGTGCTTTTAGACACCGACGGCGCCCCTCTTTCTTTTCAGTACCTAGGGAAAAGCTTTTTGGTCTGCTCCAGACCGGTGCGCTGGTACTCAAGAAAGCTTTGGTGGGAACTGGCGGGATCTGCAGCCAAGGGCAATGGTCAAGCGATTTTGGAAGTGGAGATGTGGCGACTGTGGGCAAGCGACAGCTCATCACGTCTCTTTTTTGAACTAAAACACCAGCTACCCGAGGATATTTGGGAAATCTCTGAGGTTTCTTGAAAAGTGTTCACACACCTAAACGTCAGCTCGGCATATTCGGCTCGCTACGGGGTGGCTCAACCTCCCCTATTGGCAAAAGCAGCCAAGGCATTGGGTTTTGAAGCACTTGCGGTTACCGATCGAGACGGTCTTTATGGGGCTGTAAAACACATCGGCAACTGCATAAAAGAAGGTCTAGTTCCGATTGTCGGGGTCAGCATCGAGGTCGCTGAGATTGGCCGAATCAAAGTATTGGCTACTGGAAATAACAGGGGTGCTGGTTGGTCATCGCTTTGCAAGCTAGTGTCCAAAGCCCACCAAAAACCAAAGCGGACTAAACCCGGCATCACCCTGCAACAACTCGGGGAGCTATCCAATAACTGCGTAGTTCTGGTGGGACACGACTCTTTTATTGCGCAGGAACTGCTTGTCAATCCAACTATTGCAAAAGAGTTGACCCAAAGACTCAGTGAGGTTTTGAGTAAAGAGCAATTGATCTTTGAGGTTGTAAATCACCTAACCGAGCCAGGTTCGCTCTATTCGACAGAGCATGCCAGGGCAATGTGTGAACTTGCGGTAGGTCTTGGATACAGAGCCATTCTCAGCAATGCCGTTCGATATCTAGAGCCAGATGATGCCGTTACCGCAGACGTTCTTGATTCGGCGAGAGAGCTCGAGCCGCTTGGAATATTCCAGCTTCAACCAAATGCTCAGGCCTGGCTCAAACCGCAAAACCAAATGGCCGCCCTGGCGCTAGAAACCACTGAGGATCCGCGGCTCGCCAGGTGGTTACTAAAAAACACCGAGGAGGTTGCGCTCAGGTGTTATCTAGACCCGGTCAAAGACTGCGGCTGGGGGCAGCCAAAAACTCCAGAGCAAAGCGCGCTGGGCATAACTGGAAACCCCTTCGAGGTGTTGTGGCAAAAGACTCACTCGGCTATCCCCTGGCGCTATCCAGATGCCAAGGCGGCCGAACTTGCGACCATCCAGCATCGGCTGTCGAAAGAGTTGATTGCGATAAATGAGCTTGGCTTCTCGACTTACTTTTTGACCGTTGCAGATGTGGCTCAAATGATTCGCGATATGAGTATTCGAATCGCAGCCAGGGGTTCTGGTGCAGGATCGCTGGTGAACTACCTGCTTGGTATAAGTGGGGTCAATCCAATTTCAGAGGGCTTGCTGTTTGAGCGTTTTCTATCAACTGAGCGCAGCACGTTGCCGGATATCGACATAGACGTTGAGTCGGCCAGAAGGCACGACATATACCGAGCAATTTTCCGTCGCTACGGTGGCAATCGCGTGACCTTGCTGTCGATGCAATCCAGTTATCGAGGTCGAGGTGCACTTAGAGATTCGGGTCTCGCACTTGGATTACCCGAGGACGAAATTGATGAGATTGCAAAAAGCATGTGGCGCTTTTCAGCAAGAAATTTCAGGGTCGAAATGGGTGAAAAGCCCGAGCTGAGCAATTTTTCCGAGCGTGCCAATCAAGATCGAAAGCTCAACCTGCTGGTTGATATCACACAGCGACTTGATCGACTTCCAAGATTTATATCCATGCACCCCTGCGGTGTGATCTTGGGAAACTCAAACCTTTTGGACCTGACACCCACCGAGCCAAGTGGGCTTGGGCTACCGATGAGTCAGTTCGATAAGGACGACATGGACCCGATGGGTTTTCTCAAACTCGATGTGCTCGGGGTCAGGATGCAGAGTGCGATGGCTTATACCGTCTCGGAGATTTCTAGGGTGCGCGGTAAACAGCTTGATCTAGATGCCGTACCTAAAGATGACCCAGAGGTATATAAACAAATTCGAACCACTAACACCCTTGGTGTTTTTCAGATTGAGAGCCCTGGGCAGCGCGAACTGACCGGTAAGCATCAGCCCACGAAGTTCAACGATCTAACGATGCAGATCTCACTATTTAGACCTGGTCCGATGAAGGGGAACATGATCTCGCCCTACCTTGATGGCAGGCACGGGTTTATCGAACCTGACTACATCCACAAAGATCTTCGTCCGATTCTGGAGGAGAGTTACGGGGTTGTGGTGTTTCACGAACAGCTGATGCGCATCATGCAAACCATGACCGGTTGCACCCTCGCCAGGGCAGATGAAATGCGAAGAGGGTTAGCAAAGCCAGATAAACAAAAAAAGACCGAGGCTTATTTTCGAGCATCGGCTAAGGCTCGCGGTTATGGGCCGGATGTGATTGACCGAGTCTGGTCGATTATTGAGGGCTTTGGGTCCTTTGGGTTTTGCAAGGCTCACGGCGCAGCCTTTGCTCTTCCCACCTACCAATCCGCCTACCTAAAAACCCACTTCCCCACCGAGTTCATTGCTGGGCTACTCACTCACGATCCAGGCATGTATCCAAAGCGACTAATAGTCACCGAAGCCAGGCGACTGGGGGTAGAGCTGCTTCCGATAGATGTAAATGTCTCAACCAGGCAGTACCGAGTCGAGAAAACAAGATCCGGTCATGCCGTAAGGATGGCAATTGGCGAGATTGCCGGGATGTCAGAAGCAGAAAAAGATCGAATTGTTGCCGAGCAACCATTTAGCGACTTGGTTGATTTTTACCTGAGGGCAAGGCCGTCACGCAGAACTCTGGAACGACTCGCTCTGATAGGTGCCTTGGACTCGGTTGCAAAAATTGAGAGTTCCCAATCCATTGATAGACGGGGTGACCTGTTGGTTCTCATTAGACAGCTCAGTGCCAAGCCAGCTCCAAAACAGGATCCACATCAACTTGGTTTTGACTTCAAAAACTTGGTTGCTCTCCCAAGTGGCAATCAGGGCATTACTAAATCCGACCAACTTGAAAACGAATTGGCAATCACGGGTGTTGATTTCTCCCACCATCAACTCGAACAGTTCCAGCAGATGCTAGATGAGATGGGGGTAATCAAGGCATCCGAATTGGTATCCCTAAGAGGCAACACCGAGGTTTTGGTTGCGGGTGTGAGAATTGCCACTCAAACCCCGCCCATGCGTTCAGGCAAGCGCGTTGTATTTATAAGCCTGGATGATGGCACAGGGTGCGCCGACGCAACTTTCTTTGATGAGGCACAGCGCCGTTGTGCTCATCTACTTTTTCAAAACCGACTACTCCTGATATCAGGAAAGACCCGCCGCACCGGAGTGCGAGGGGTCTCAATCCTGGCCGAAAACGCCTGGGATCTCAGGCAGCTTTGGCAGCAGTATTTAGCTAAAGCCAGTTAGTCCTGCGAGTTAAAGATCGACAGCATGCGAATGATCTCGACGTAGAGCCAGATCAACGATGCGGTCAAGCCGAATGCTGCTCGCCACTCCAGCTCTTTAGGCCAGCGATTAGCGGCACCCTCGCGGATTGCCTCAAAGTCAAGGTTGAGAGTAAAGGCTGCAAGGCCAACTCCGACCAGCGCGATTAACCAACCGAAAGAAGAGGAGTAAGCACTCATGCCTGCAAATAATGCGAAACCGAGGTTTACGAGAGCGAAAACCGAATAACCAATCAGGGCAAACATCATGATTCGGGTGAAGCGAGCGTCTACCTTTACCCAACCCATTCGGTAAGCAGCGAACATGGCACCGGCAGTGGCAAGAGTCGAAACCACAGCGGTCTGAGCGATGCCTGGATACATGCCCTCCAAGATGCCGCTGAGTGCGCCAACAAAAACACCCTGAACCAAAGCGTAGGCATAGTAAAGACCCGGGATTACCTTCTTGGAGAAGGTTGCCCAAAGACCCAGACCCAGACCAACCAACATGGCAGGGAACAAAAGGCCGAATGCACCAGTGAACCAGGTTGCAGCGGCACCGATGACAACTAGAACGAATAGGCCGAGAACCTTAGAAGCTGTTCCCTCGATGGTCATAGGTGCAGCAGTTAGTCTGTCGAACTCAGCGTCAACCTGCTGCTGGTTGATGGAGTCAATACCTGACTGCAATGACTGGTTAAAAACCGGGTTGTGGGAGATTGCCACTTTCGTCCTTTCGAATCGAACTTTGGCCGATTCTAAGCGAGAAAGCTGGAAATTTCCTTCAAGTGTGCTGGCGAAATCTGGTGTCCACCGGGGTGCCTGAGCCAGGAAACCTCAGCGCGCATGGTCTTTAGCTTGGCCACATAACCTTCACTGACTGCTACCGGAGCGTAAGGATCGAGATCCCCGTTCGCCAACCAAATACGCTTTCCGCTCAAATCCGCCTCTGGAAGCTGTGCAAACGGCTGAGTAGAACCGAACAAAACAGCCCCTGCTAGAAGTTCTGGGCGTCGCAATAAAAGCGCAGCTGCAGTGTTAGCTCCATTACTAAACCCAGCAGCAAAGAGCTCATGGTTTGTTAGTTCGTGCTCCTTGAGGGCCGCAGCTATGAAGCCAGCCAATTCCGAGACTGCCACATCTATAGACGCCTCATTGAACGTGCCGTCGGCATAGCGCTCGAAGAAGCGATTCATCCCAGCTTCTAAATACATACCCCTGGGTGAGAGTAAATGAGCTTTTGGGTCCAGGGCTGCACCTAGGCGGAGCAGGTCGTATTCATCTCCACCTGTCCCGTGGAGCAGAAGCAGAACTCGGTTTGATGATCCCGGCTGGTATACGTGAGGACGTGACAAATCTGAATTCGACATGACTAAAGCCTAATTGGGGGCAGTGAAGCCTCTATTTGCTCTCGATTTGGCTCGAGCCAAGGTGGTAGCTTGAGCTTTTTGCCGAGCTCAAGTAGTGGTTCATCGGTAGCGAAACCTGGATCGTCGGTGGCAATCTCAAACAACACCCCTCCTGGCTCACGGAAGTAAATGCTCTTGAAATATTGGCGATCCATAATCTGAGTAACTTGAACCCCTCTCGCCAATAGCTCCTGCTGCCAGTTCTCCATAGTTGCTAGATCTGGTGCGCTAAAGGCAACGTGATGGACGGTTCCTCCAGCCTGGAGGCCGCGGTCTTGGACTCCCCCGACGACCTCTACCTTCGCACCTGAGCCACCTGGTCCCATTTTGAAGTTAGATCTCCCCTTGCCCTCAGACTCAAACTCCATTCCAAGGAGGTTTTCCAACATTCCAGCGGTTGGGTCTACGGATCGTTCGGAAAGCTCCACAGAGTGCAGCCCCCTAACCGCATGCTCTGCAGGAATCGAACCCACACCATCCCAGCCAGAGCGCTCATCACCTTGAGTGCCAACAAGCTGGAGCCTCATGCCGTCGTAGTCCCTGAGCTCAAGCATGTCGTTTGCCTCTGAGTCTTTGCCCCAGGAGAAATCAATATCGAGCGTCTTCAGTTGTTTGCTCCAAAAACCAAGCGACTCCCTTGGAACAGAGAATGCGGTGGCGGTTGTAAGGCCAGCACCTTCACGACCTTTCGAAACACCTGGCCATGGAAAGAAGGTCAAGATTGATGAGGGTGAGCCCTGTTCATCCCCGTAATACAGGTGCCAAACGTGCGGGGCATCAAAGTTGACGGTTTGCTTCACAAGGCGCAAACCCAGAACCCATGTGTAAAAATCCACATTCTGCTGAGGGTCTCTTGCGATTGCGGTGACATGGTGAATGCCGTGAGGGTTGATAGTCATTGGAGCTCCTTCGCTTAAGTAAAGACCCCTAGACAAGAAATTATTCCATAGAGTTCAAAGGTGATAGTTAGGGTGCGAGTGAAGCCCGGATCGAAAAAGGGCAACCTGGTCGTTGACACTCCCCCATACCTAGATGTCTTCGTTCGAGAAAAGCCAGAGGATGGCAAAGCCAACAGGGCGGTTATGGCACTTCTGGCAGCGCACTTTCAAGTGGAAGAGGAACAAATCCGAATTGTCTCCGGTGCGAGCTCGAGAATAAAGCTCATCGAAATTGGTGGACCTGAGGGGACTTGAACCCCTGACCCCCTGCATGCCATGCAGGTGCGCTACCAGCTGCGCCACAGGCCCAAAGACTTGACAATCTTACACAGTTAATTGCCCAGTGGGACAACCGGACAATCTCGCCAAAGGCGTTCAAGCGAATAGTACTCTCGCTCATCCTCATTCATCACGTGAACAACCAGATCTCCATAGTCGAGCAGAATCCATCGCGCAGCAGCCATGCCCTCGCGATACTTGGCCTTCACGCCTTGCTCAAGCAACTTATCTTCCACGGCATCAGCGATCGCCGCTGCCTGGCGCTCGTTCTTTGCGCTGACAATCAAAAAGACATCTGCCAGGGCAAAAGGTTCACTCACGTCCAGTGCCACCAGGTTTTCACCCAACTTATCTAGGGCGGCGTCAGCGGCCACCTTGGTGATCTGAACAGAGAAGTCCGATGCGGTCAATTAGTTCCCTAGCGCTGTGATGATAGTGATTGCGGCATAGATGGTTACGATTACCAAAACTGCGCCAAGCGAAGCGATTGCCCAGGGTTGCCACCACCCTTTTTTCAAAACCGCCTCAGGAACAACCCCAAGGGTTGAACGCTGATTGATTAGTTCAATAGCACTTACCGGCTCAACGATTGATATGACACCGGTCACGGCATCCATGGTGTCTATCTGGTCTAGTTCAACGCCATCAAGCCCGGCGGTATTTGCTCCGGTGATAGGTTCGGCGATGATCTCAATGGAGCCGGATGAAGAGGAGGAAATCTCACCGGTCTCAAGTGGGATTGCTATCGCCTCAGGAGCAATATCCAAAACGATGGACTGGGTGCTTGGCTCTGCAAGCAGATTCGCCCCAGTGAAATCCGCAACTGGATCCTCGATGGAGTGATTAGGTTGCAGAACAGGCATTTCCACATCTGGAATGACCACCTGTGGTGCCGAGTTGGTGTTTAGTGAAACTTTCTCGGGCTCACTGGCGGGTAGTTCACCGCGCTCCTCCAGCAGTCGTCGCTCGCGCCTGGACAGGAAAACCGGCTGCTCAACTACTGAAACCTCAGACGCGATCTCAGTCTGAGAAACAACTATTGGCGCCTCTATGACCTCAAGTGTCTGCGGCTCCGAAGTCTGCTGCGGTTCTGAAGGTTGCTGTGACTCGAATGAGCCCTGAGTCTCCTGAACCTCTGGTGTGATCAGCCCAGCTCGCTCAGCCTCCCTGCGCTCCCGGCGCGTCATGAACTGGGTCATTGCGCCTCCCTGTAGAGCCCGTGCTTTCCGATGTACTGAACCACTCCATCTGGGACCAAATACCAGATGGGTTTCGCCTGCGGAACTCTATCGCGAATATCGCTGGAGGAGATTGAGAGCGCGGGTATTTCAAGCACGGAGATTGACCCGTCGGGGGCTTCAGGGAGCTGAAGTTTGTGTCCTGGTCGGGTAACAGCTACGAAGTGAGCCAGGGACCAGACGCGATCTATTTCTTTCCAGTTCAGAATTTGAAGCACGGCATCCGCTCCAGATATGAAGAACAGCTCCGCATCCGGATACTCCGCCTTTAGATCAGTGAGCGTGTCTACGGTGTAGGTGATTCCTGGGCGATCTATGTCGACTCGACTGACCCTAAACCGAGGATTGGCAGCGGTTGCAATCACGCTCATCAGATATCGATGCTCAGAGACAGTAACTGTTTTCTTGTGCCAAGGCTGGCCAGTGGGGACGAACACAACCTCATCGAGATTGAATGCGGAAGCCACTTCGCTGGCGGCGACTAGGTGGCCATTGTGAATAGGGTCAAAGGTGCCACCCATGACGCCAATTCTTGGCCGCTTGATAGTCATCGGAATTTAGTGGTGTGCGGATTTACTCTGCTTGTGCGAGTGCCGGTTTGCTACGTTTCGGTAGGACCAGGTGATTAGACCAAGAAAGATGAAAACACCCATTGCAATAACGCCATACATGATCGGATCCATTGGGATCTCAGTGTGGCGGATGATGACGTCTTCAGCTGCTTGCAAGAACATTAGGACTCCTCGTACTTAGCACATAGTCTAACTGCGGACTTGGCCATCGCCTCTAACTAGCCACTTTCGACTCGTTAGAGCATCAAGGCCCATCGGTCCACGAGCATGAAGTTTTTGTGTGGAAATGCCTACTTCGGCGCCAAAGCCGAACTCTCCACCGTCGGTAAATCTCGTTGAGGCGTTTACCATCACCACCGCAGAGTCAACCTCGTTTAGGAATCGCTCTGCGTTGACTGGATCCTCAGTCAAAATCGATTCGGTGTGACTCGTCGAATACTTGGCAATGTGAGACAGGGCTTCGTCCAATCCCCCAACAACTCGAACCGATAGCTCAAGGGCTAAGTATTCGGTGGCCCAATCTTCCTCGGTAGCCAACTCGGAACCGGGTATCAGGGACATTGCAGCTTCGTCGGAATGAACAAGCACTTGCCAGTCTGAAAGCGCAGCAGCAAGCTTAGGCAGCAACTGATCTGCAACTTTCTCATGAACCAATAGGGTCTCGAGTGAATTACAGACCGATGGTCGCTGAACTTTTGCATTGACGATTATCGGCAATGCTTTTTCTAGGTCTGCAGACTCATCCACGAAAATGTGAACGATGCCGTCACCGGTTTCAATCACGGGAACTGTAGATTCCTCAACCACGGTGCGAATCAGGTTGGCACTGCCCCTGGGGATCAACACATCAATCAAACCACGCGCAGTCATCACAGCCTTGGCCCCATCGCGACCAAACGCATCAACAGACTGCACGCACTTAGAGTCGATTCCGTTGTGGCCCAGTGCCTCACGAATAACCCTCAACAGCTCACGATTGGTTTGCTCTGCCGCGCTTCCACCGCGCAATACGAGTGCGTTGCCTGACTTGATTGCAAGCGCAGCAATATCGATGGTCACATTTGGTCTGGCCTCGTAGATCATGCCAATTAACCCAAACGGGACACTCAGCTGAGAAATTCTTAGGCCGTTTGGCAATTTTCGTTGCTGCATGATCTGACCAAGGGGGTCCGGTAAATCAACCACTTCCCTGACGGCAGAAGCTAAAGACGAAATGCGCTCAGGAGTCAACCTAAGGCGGTCCTGCAAAGAAGCGGACATGCCCTCTGCAGCCTCGCGCTCCAGATCGATTGCGTTTGATGCCAAAATGGCCTCTTGACTCTCAACTAGAAGTTTCGCGATCGATTCGAGAACCGCGTTGCGAGTCTCCAAACTGGCATGATTTAGTGAGCCGGCTGCTGTTCTGGCCCTTTGTATTAGCTCTAATGCGGACATCTCTAAATCCTAGGCTTTGGGTTCGAACCAAGTGTGCAGATGTGCTGTGGAATCAAGGTCTAAAGCATTTTTAGTGGCAGTGAGAATTACCCCCACGCCGGCTGCAGTGGCCAACCTCGCAGCCGCAACCTTGGTGAGCGCTCCACCGGTTCCATACCCGGTGGAAGTCCCCTCAATCTCAACTCCCTGGAGTTCAGACTCAAATGGAACAATCTCGATTGGTTCGGCCCCAGGTTGCGTAGGAGGCCTCGTGTAAAGCGCCTCGATGTCGCTGAAGAGTACAAGCAAGTCAGCGCCTACCAGGGCGGCAACCCTTGCTGCGAGCTGATCGTTATCACCAAAGCGAATCTCCTGTGTTGCCACAGAGTCGTTTTCGTTGATGATTGGGAGCACACCAAGCTCAACCAGCCTGTTCAGGGCCCCTAGGGCGTTTTCTGCCGAGGCGGCGTCACTTAGGTTCTCTACCGTAAGCAACACCTGACCAGGCAATTTTCCATAACGGGCGAGGCTAGCCTCATAACGCGACATCAACCTTGCCTGCCCGATACTTGCGAGAGCTTGCGAAGTAGCCAAGTCCTCTGGTTTGGCGGTCAGTCCAATGATTGGTGATGCTGTCGCAATTGCTCCGGAGCTAACCAAAACAACCTGCTTGTCTTGCATCAATCGAACGCAGAGATCAATGATCAGATCTAACTGATCTTGATTTGCGCCAGTTATCGAGGATGATCCCACCTTGATGACAATTCGACTGGCATCGGCGATTCTGGAAACGTTACTCAAGTTCATCCTCCACAAAAACAGAAGACTCCCGAACTGCCTCTCGCTCCGCGCGACCTCTGGCCCTTGCGTCCATCATGTCGTAATACTCTTGGCGGCGTTGCTGGTTGGTTCGGCGGGCATTGCCATCAAGGGAGTCAAGATCTGAAAGCTCGGCAACGGAGGAGACCAGCGGATCCCAATCAAACACCACGCCGTCACCCTCCCCGATGATGACGGTCGAGCCTCGTCGAGCTCCGTGCTTATAGAGGGCGTCCTCGACACCCAGTTTTTGGAGTCGCTCCGACAGATAGCTCACAGCGTCAGCGTTTCCAAACATGGTTTGTGCCACCCAGCGCTCAGGCTTAGCGCCGATAATTCTGAAGACCGGCTGGCCACCGATCTCCTCAGGCCTGATGACAAACCCAGAATCCTTGGCTTTCTGAGGTAGAAGCGAGAAGCGCTTTTGGGATGCTGGAACATGCGCCTTGCGCTCTTCGGTTACAAGCTTGGCAAGCGCAAAGTTCAAATCCCGCAGACCCTCTGTGGTCGCGGAACTAACAAGAAACACTGGGTACCCCATAGCTTCGAAGTCTGCCTTGACGAACTCTGCTAGCTCCTTAGCGTCAGGAACGTCAACCTTGTTCAAAGCAACGAGTTGCGGGCGTTCGTGAAGTGGCGTTTGGCCCTCGGGGACCTGATAAGCCTCTAGCTCTCGAAGAATTACTCTTAGGTCTGACACTGGATCTCTACCCGGTTCAAGGGTTGCGCAGTCAATCACGTGAAGAAGGGCACTGCAGCGCTCGACATGGCGAAGAAACTCAAGTCCGAGACCTTTACCTTCACTTGCGCCTTCAATAAGGCCCGGTACATCCGCGATGGTGTAGCGCATGGCACCGGCCTGGACCACTCCGAGGTTGGGGTGAAGTGTTGTAAACGGATAGTCAGCAATCTTTGGTCTAGCAGCGCTCATGGCAGCAATCAGCGAGCTCTTGCCTGCTGATGGAAAGCCAACCAGCGCAACATCGGCAACGGTCTTTAGCTCAAGGACAATGTCCCCAGACCAACCTGGGACTCCCAGTAGGTGAAAGGCTGGTGCGATTCGCTTGCGATTGGCAAGGGCAGCGTTACCAAGCCCGCCTGCACCACCTTCCGCAACCAGCAGCTCCATGCCCGCTTCCGCGAGATCAGCCAGAATCTTGCCGGACGAGTCTTTGACTACGGTTCCGATGGGAACGGGGAGATACATGTCTTCACCGCGAGCACCATTTCGGTAATCACCAGCACCACTACCGCCAGAGTCTGCAACTCTGTGAGGTCTGTGGTGGTAATCCAAAAGCGTCGTCACATTAGGATCGGTTACTAGGTAAATGCTGCCACCATCGCCGCCATCAGCCCCATCTGGGCCAGCTAAGGGCTTGTATTTCTCGCGTCTGATTGAGGTGCAGCCATCGCCACCGTTACCCGCCTTCAGGTGCAGGGTCACCTGATCAACGAATGTAACCATGACTATCTCCTAAACAGAAAGAGGCGGACCAATGGCCCGCCTCAATCAAAATCTCTAGTTACTGGGTAACTACGTTTACTACCTTGCGGCCGGCCTTTGCACCGAACTCAACCGAGCCAGCTGCAAGAGCGAATAGAGTGTCGTCCTTGCCGCGACCTACGTTCACACCAGGGTGGAAGTGGGTACCGCGCTGACGAACCAAGATCTCTCCTGCGTTTACAAGCTGACCGTCGTGGCGCTTAACGCCAAGACGCTGAGCGTTTGAGTCGCGACCGTTGCGAGTGGAGCTAACTCCCTTTTTGGATGCCATTTCTACCTGCCTACTTGATCTCGGTGACCTGGACGCGGGTTAGGTCCTGGCGGTGGCCCTGACG
>JBEENY010000016.1:0-24415 GCA_041191905.1 Actinomycetota bacterium | reverse complement strand
CATAAACGGTTGCAACATCAACCATTGCAGCAGACGCAGAGCGCAAGCCAAACACGATGTTCACAAGCGCTGGAAACAGAACCACAATGGCACCCATGACCGCAACGGTGACCTGCTGACGACCAAAGATCAGAATCAATATCGGTGCCATCGCGATCAGTGGGACCGACCTGAGCAGCATTGCAATCGGCATCAACGCTTGTTCAAAGCCGCGCGATAGGTTGAAAAGAAGGGCGATGAACGTTGCGAAGAACAACCCAAAGCTGAAGCCAATGCTGGCATCAATCATGGTTTGACCGAGCGCATCGCTGACCAATTTGAGATGCTCGGCCGAGTCGACATCAAGGAACAACCAGGTGAATACTTCTACCGGACCCTTGCCGATGTAAGGGGTGACGTCAAGTGCCCAAAGCCCCAATACCCAGAGCAGGATTACAACTCCAAGTGAGAGTGCGGTGTTCGCAACCCCCTTGGCAAGCAAGCCAAGCGAATAGGTAATTTCTTCTCGTCTTACCTTGGAGCGAACCGCAATGAGGGACTTGTCTTCCGCATCTTCCAGCTTGAAGTTCATCGCACACCTACCTTCGCCCAAGGTGTAGCTAGCTTGGCAATCAACCCGAAGAGGGCATACCCAGCGCCTGCGATCAATCCTGAAACCAGGGCAACCCCCCAAACTCGGGCAACCTCAAGTGACTGTTGGGCATTCACCATTGCCGGTCCGAATCCAGCATCGGTTCCGCCAACATACTCGCCGAGAATGGCTCCAAGGAATGCCGCCGGAGCTGCAATTTTCAGTGCTGCAAAGATTGAAGGGAGAGCAGAGAGTAGCTGAACCTTTACAAGCCTGTGCCAGGCATTTCCACCATAGGCAGTCACGACATCCATGGTTCGTTTATCGGTGGACTGCACTCCAGTCAACGCCCCAACGAAAGTTGTAAAGAACACACTCAATGCAGCAAGGACCACGGCAGCGCCAGCAGGTTCACCTGGCCCCGGGGCTCCCACCACGAGACGAACAATCGGTCCAATGGCGACTATCGGAATGCAGTAGGTGATGACAGCAATCTGAGATGACAGAGACTCGAGTCTGGGGATTAGAAGCGCGACACCTGCGAGTGCGATTGCGGCAAGGTTGCCCCACAAAAAGCCAAGTGCAGCTTCAGCCAGAGTAATCGAGGCATTCTTCAGATAAAAATCGAAGCCATCCTCAATGAGTTTCTGGATTACTTGAGGGGGAGTGGGAATGGCCCCACCAGATCCATCGGGCCTTCGACCGATCGAGGCAAAGATCGTTTCTGCACTTACCCACCAGATGGCAATAATCGAGAGAGTACCGATGATTCCGCCAAGTGAGGCGCGGAGTTTCTGGCTAACTGAGGTCATCGCCTGCAAGATTCGATCCGAATAGAAGTTCTGACGCTCTGTCGTGAAGGGCGTGGAATTCTGGGGTGCGCATCATCTCTGGGGTTCTGGGGCGTGGCAGATCAACCTCGATTATTTCCTTGATGCGACCTGGTCTTGGAGACATCACAGCAACCTGATCCGAAAGGAAGATTGCCTCTGAAATACCGTGAGTAACCATCAAGGTGGTCGCCGGTTTTTCGGTCCAAATTCTCAGTAGCTCCAGGTTGAGTCGCTGCCTAGTCATGTCATCGAGAGCGCCGAAGGGCTCATCGAGCAACAGAACGGAAGGTTGAACTACCAAAGCTCTCGCAATTGAGACACGCTGCCTCATACCACCCGAGAGCTGCGCGGGCTTTGCGTTTTCGAATCCTTGAAGCCCTACAAGCTTTATGAGCTCATTGATTAGGGATTCGTCTGGGGTGACGTGGGCCAGTTCAAAGGGAAGTCTGATGTTGGCCATGACGCTTCTCCACGGCATCAAGGCTGAGTCCTGGAAAGCAATTCCAAGTCGGTGATCGCGCCTTAGCTCAGAGGGGTCCATGCCATCAACGGTCACGGTTCCACTAGTCGGAGTTTCCAGTCCAGCAAGAATCCTGAGGATAGTTGATTTGCCACAACCTGATGGTCCAAGTAGAGATAGGAACGAACCTTTGTCTGAGTGGAGGGTGGCATTGTCAAGCGCGGTTACGGTTTCACGGCCGATGCTAAAGGTCTTAGTAAGGCCGGAAATGGTGATGCCACTGCCCAAACTTTGAGGGGTCTGGGCAGTGGCATCCATTTGAGTCATGGGCTAGAGATTACTTCAATAGCTCAGGGTTTTCGGCGTAAACCTCCGCTAGCAGGCTCATGTCGAAGAGCTGCTCTGCGGTGATGTCATAGCCGGCGGCCTTTAGGGTTGCGATGTTCAGTGCCTGGAGGCTCTCGGAGATGGTTAGCAGACCGTTGACCTTGGTCTCGTCGGTAACAACCAGAAGCTCATTCTGAGCCTTTGACTGCTGCTTCTCCTTGTTGATGTCTAGACCTAGGTCGGCACCATACTTCTCAACTGCCAAGCGGGCACCCTCGTCTGGGTTCGCGACGGCATCCTTCCAACCACGGATGGTTGCCTTCAGGAATGCCTTTAGTGCCTCACGGTTGTTGTCGATGTTGTCCTGGGTGACAACGAATGCCTCTGCAACGAATGGCAGACCAGCGTCAGCAAATAGCAGGTTGGTTACCTCATAGCCTAGGTTCTGAACGGTGATTGACTCATTGGTGACGTATGCCAAGAAGCCGTCAACCTCGCCGTTTACAAGTGGGGCTGGGTCGTACTCAACCGGAACCTTGGTGACTTGGCTTGGGTCAATGCCGTTGACCTTCAGCAGTGCGTCGAACAGGGTCTCGTTACCACCGGCCTGGACACCAATGCGCTTACCAATTAGGTCCTGCGCGGTCTGGATGTTTGCACCATCCTTCAGGGACAAAATGGTGAACGGGTTCTTCTGGTAGGTGGCACCGATGATCTTTAGCGGAGCACCTTCCTCGAGAATCACAGGAGCTACTGCAACGGCATCTGAAATTCCAACCAGCGCGTCTCCCGAAAGGACAACTGCTGCGGTAGCGGTTGGGCCAGCGATGAAGTTGACTGAGGAGAAACCTGCCTCAGCGTAGTAGCCATTGGTGTCTGCAAGATATTCACCAGCGAACTCTGCATTCTTGATCCAAGAGAACTGAACGGAGAGATCTCCGAAGCCCTCGCTTGATGATTCTTCTGCCTGTGGGGCACAGCCGGTTAGGGCTAGGGCGGCTGCGGAAATCGCTGCCAGTGCAACTAACGGTCGGAATTTCTTCATAACTGATTTGTCCTATCGGGATGAATTGCTGGTGAATTGGGTGGAAACATCCCACCACAGGTATGTTTCTAGCGCATTACAGCAACATCTAGTGGTAAGACATTCCCAAAATCACTACAGATTGTGATTTTTAGGTCAGTTCGAACTGGCCACCGGAGATTTGACCCTGGTTTCGATACATATCGAGCTTCGCTCTGGTGTCCTGAATATCAAGATTGCGCATGGTTAGCTGACCAATTCGATCTGCTGGGCCGAAGGCAGCGTCTTCGGTGCGCTCCATGGATAGCTTCTCTGGGTGGTAGCTGAAGTTCTCACCCGATGTTGCGAGGATTGTGTAATCGTCTCCTCGGCGAAGCCGCAGCGTTACTGTTCCGTTTACGGCCGAACCCACCCACTTCATCAAGGCTTCGCGAAGCATCAGGGTCTGTGGGTCAAGCCAGCGACCCTCATAGAGCAAACGACCGAGCTTGCGCCCCTCGTTGTGATAGTTCGCGAGGGTGTCCTCATTGTGGATCGCCGACAGCAGTCGCTCATAGGCAATGTGAATCAGAGCCATGCCTGGCGCTTCATAAATACCTCGGGACTTGGCCTCAATAATTCGGTTTTCGATTTGGTCACTCATGCCAAGTCCATGACGACCACCGATTTCGTTCGCTGTCATGATTGCATCCACCGCTGACTCAAGAGTTCTGCCGTTGATTGCAACCGGGCGACCTTGCTTGAAGGTGATCGAGACATCCTCGGTTTCGATCACAACACTTGGATCCCAGGAGCGAACTCCCATGATTGGTTCGACAATCTCGTAGGAGGTATCGAGAAACTCTAGGCTCTTTGCCTCGTGCGTGGCACCAAGCATGTTGGCATCCGTGGAGTATGCCTTTTCCTTGGAGGCCCGGTAGGGGAGGTCGCGAGTCTGCAAGAACTCGCTCATCTCTTTGCGACCACCAAGCTCCTCAACAAATTGGCTGTCAAGCCAAGGCTTGTAGATTCTCAGGTTTGGGTTCGCAAGCAACCCATAACGATAAAAGCGCTCAATGTCATTGCCCTTGTAGGTGGAGCCATCACCCCATATCTCAACCCCGTCCTCGCGCATTGCACGAACCAGCAAGGTGCCAGTGACAACGCGGCCAAGCGGGGTGGTGTTGAAGTAGACCTTGCCGCCGGTACGGATGTGGAATGCGCCACAGGCGATGGCTGCGAGGCCTTCCTCGGCAAGAGAATCGCGGCAGTCAACCAAGCGACCGGCAGCAGCTCCATACTCGAGTGCGCGAGCGGGAATCGAATCGATGTCATCCTCGTCGTACTGGCCGAGATTGGCGGTGTAGGCGTAAGGGATCGCTCCCTTTTCCTTCATCCAGGCGACCGCAACTGAGGTATCGAGACCTCCGGAGAATGCGATACCGACCTTTTCACCAACTGGGAGAGACGCTAGAACCTTAGACACGCCTCAAAGCGTAACGAAAAAAGCCAGGTTACGCCCGCGCCATTGCTTTCTTGAGCGAGTCAAGACCCAATCCACCCATGTTCAAGGCGGTGCTGTGGAACTGCTTCATATCGAATGCAGCGCCCTTTCTCGCCTTGTAGTCATCGCGAATCTGCTCCCAGATGCGCTGTCCAATCTTGTAGGCAGGGGCCTGTCCCGGCCATCCGAAGTAACGGGTTACCTCAAAGCGGACGAACTCAGGGGACATGTTCACGTTTGACTTCATGAAGTTCAAGGCGTAGTCAAAGTCCCAGACTCCGGTGCCCTCAAGGTTCTGCTTCTCTAGGTGAACACCGATGTCGAGCACCACACGAGCAGCGCGCATGCGTTGACCGTCGAGCATGCCGAGTTTGTCAGCTGGGTTTGAAAGGTAGCCAAGCTCATCCATAAGGCGCTCGGCGTAAAGGGCCCAGCCCTCGCCGTGACCAGAAGTAAACGATGCCAAGCGGCGCCACTTGTTCAGGGTGTCCTTTACATAGGTAGACTGGCCAATCTGCAGGTGGTGACCTGGAACACCTTCGTGGTAGACGGTTGTGGTCTCACGCCAGGTGTCAAAGGTGTCAACCCCCTCAGGCACCGACCACCACATGCGACCAGGGCGAGAGAAGTCATCCGATGGACCGGTGTAGTAGATACCACCGTGCTGGGTTGGTGCGATCATGCACTCCAGGTTTCGAAGCTCAGGCGCAATGTCGAAGTGAGTCTTTCCTAGCTCTTCGATTGCCTTATCGCTCAGCTGCTGCATCCACGCCTTCAGGGCATCGGTGCCATGCAGCTTGGTGCTTGGGTCCTTCTCGAGGTGAGCGACGGCCTCTGCCACATTCGCCCCTGGAAGGATCTGGTTGGCAACTTCGTTCTGCTCTGCGATTACTCGAGCAAGCTCTTCCTTGCCCCACTCATAGGTTTCGTCAAAGTCGACTGCAGCACCCAGGAACTTCTTGCTCAAAATCGCATACAGATCGCGGCCGATAGCGTCCTTGGTGTTTGCCTTCGGCATCATCTGAGTCAAGAAGTCACCGAACTGGGCATAGCCCTCAGTTGCTGACTTGGCGGCATCTGCGAGGTCAGCCTTGAGGGAGTCGCTCAGGCCGCCTTCGATGGTGGCCTTCTTGGCGAAGGTATGGAAGAAGCCCTTCGGGTTATTGATCTGCTTTACCTGGTTGATGACTTCTTCAAGCTGTCTTTTCGCAGGTGCATTTCCTGATTCGAAACCAATTCTGAGGCTCTCTGCGTAGCCAGCTAGCGATTCACCAACCTTGCGCATACGAGCGGCGATGTTCTCCCAGTCTTCTGCGGTTTTTGTTGGTACCAGGTCAAAAATGTCGCGCACACCTTGAGCAGGAGATGCGATGTTGTTGAGCTCTCTGAATACCAAACCAGACTCGTGCTTGGCAATCTCGCCCTCGAGGGAGCTCGATAGGGCATCTTTGGTTACTAGGTCAACGTCGTCTACTGCCTCTAGAGCAGATAGTTTGCGAAGTGTTGCCTTGGCGAGTTCGTAGTCGCGCTCAAGGGCTGAGGGAGAAAGGTCGTCCAGCTCCTTCTCGTTGCCTGGCATACCCAAATAGGTTGCGTAGGTTGGGTAGTTGGCAACGCTAGTGTCCAAAAACTCGTTGGCTAGCTCATCAATCTTGGTAACTGGGCGCATCATTGAACCTTTCTCAGAGGCTTCAATCGTGCCACATTTTTAGCGCTTCAAAACCTTGAAGGTTTCAAGGGTTGGATCTGCCACAAAAGCAATTCGAACACCAATATCCCTGGCCTCCATGAGAGCGTCGAAACCGGCTTGGGTTATCAGCTCTCCTGGACTGAATACTGGTACGCCTGGAGGGTAGGGGCAGATCAACTCTGCGCTCACCCGGCCCACCGCATCTTCTGCAGCTACCACTTCGTAATCTGCGAAGAAGGCATCGCGAGGGCTCTGAATCACCACCGGCTCAATTGAGAATGCAGGTGAGACTGATATTGGTCGAGGCTCGGACTTGAACTTCTCAACCAGCTTGATGATTGTCTTTACCAGCGAGTTGATTCGCTCGGGAGTGTCCGCGAGAGTGATCATCGGAATGATCACATCTCGGTTTGCCATTTCAAGATCGATGTTCATGGCTAGAAGTTCGTTTTCGACCGCGTTCCCGTCAGAACCAGTCTCTGCAAGCAAGATCACCAGCTTGAGCGGATCGATGTATTCACCATCGATTACGCCTATGCCATGAGCTCGCAGCTCTGCTCGGCCTCGTTTGGTGGCCTCGATAACCGGTCCGATTAGTTCGGGTCCGTGCCGAGAAATTAGCGCGCGAGCGGCATCGATGGACGCCAAAATGCGACCAGACATTGATGTGGTCTGTGTGGAATCGAACGCCTTGTTCAGTCTGGCCAGGTCAACAAATCCCGAGTTCGCTAGTACGAAGCTCGCTTGAGAGTAGCTGGGGAGTGTCTTGTGAGCCGAGGTAACAACTATGTCGGCACCCTCATGGATGGGGTTCTTTGGTAGGTCTGGATGAAAACCAAAGTGTGCAGCCCAAGCGGCATCAACCACAAGTGGAATCCCAAACTCGTGAGCAACCGCAGACAACCTCGGAATGTTCGACATCGTGCCAACGTAGGAGGGTTCGCCAATCAAGACTGCCTTGGTGTCGGGGTGCTGCTCGAGCGTTTCACGCAATCGCGAGGATGGCAGGTATTCCGGTAACCCTGTTAGCGGGTTGATTTCTGGTCTAACCCAGATCGGCTCAACTCCGGCATAGACCATCCCCACGAGCATGGACTTGTGAAGCGTTCTGGTCACCACGACTTTGTCGCCCGGCCCTGCAACAGCCATCACGGCAGCGTGGTTTGAACCGGTGGAGCCATTCACCCCAAACCGGCAGAGATCTGCACCCCAGGTTTTCGCCGCAATTGCCTCGGCCTCGAGAATCAACGAGGGGGAGATGCGGTTGGGGTGGTTGCCTGGCAATACAGGAATGTCGCCATCAACAATCGGGCCGGTGAGATCTATTCGGCCTTTGTGGCCAGGTATTTGAAACGGAGTGCGCTCTGAGGTTATGTCGCGGATCCAAGCATCTAGCAGAGGGGCATCGTTTCGAAGGCCCATTGGGTCATTTGGATCTAGGAGTGTGGCGGCGCCAAAAACGTGCTCGTTCAATACCTTGCTTTCATCATCAAGAAAGCCCCAACTTTACAGCCAATTAGGTAACGAAGGGCAAGCCTTTTCACTAACCTCGGATGAACTCAATTTCCGCTGCGCTTAGCGAGACTTCTTGCGTGATCTCATGCAGTTGATCAAGGGTCCTCGCCGATGCAATCGGCGCGATTACAGTCGGCTGTGATCGAAGCCATTCGAGGGCGACGGCAGCCATCGAAACTCCGTGTTCCGATGCCACCTTCTCTAGCCTTGCCAAAAGTTCAAAGTTCTCTGCCGTCGCGTATTTCTCGACGCCCTGTGCTCGCACCGACTCCACTTTGCTACCGGCTTTGTACTTTCCGGTGAGGAAGCCTCTAGCGAGTGCAAAAAACGGAAAACTTCCGATCCCAAACTCTTCAAGGATCGGCATCGAGTCGGTCTCGTACTCTTCGCGCTCAATCAAGTTGTATTCGTTTTGCAGGGCGATGTATTGGGGGAGTGAGTTCTCCTCGCTTACTGCCTTTGCTCGCCTCAGCTGGTGCGAACTGTGTTGTGAGGCAGCGATGTAGCGCACCTTGCCCTGTGTGATCAAGGTCTCGTATGCGGAAAGGGTCTCCTCGATTGGGACCTCGGTATCAAAGTGGTGCGAGTAGTAGATGTCTATGTGGTCAGTGCGCAATCTGCGAAGCGAGTCTTCGCAGGCTGCGATGACATTGTTTCCAGCAAGTCCAGCCCTGGTAGAGAGCTTGGCAACTTTGGTTGCAATTGCAAAGTCTGAGCGATTCTTGGTGGTGAGCCAATTTCCAATGATTGTTTCAGATTCGCCGCCAGAATTACCTTCTTTCCACTCGCTGTAGACATCTGCGGTGTCGATGAAGTTCCCACCTGTTGCCGCAAAGGCATCAAGTACCTCAATTGATTGAGACTCGTTGGCACTCCAGCCAAAGACGTTCCCGCCAAGGCATAGCTCGGACACGACAAGGTCGGTTTTTGGAACGGTTCGCAAGCGCATTTAGTTGACCTCTGGTTGTTGCTGAGTGATGCAGTGAATTCCTCCACCACGAGCGAAAATCTCGGTGGCGTCGAGCAAAACAATCTCTCGCCCTGGGTATGCCTCGCGAATGATTGCCTTGGCCTCTTTGTCTCTTGGGTCATTGAAAGCACACAGCAGCACAGCGTTGTTCAGCACATAGTGATTGATGTAGCTGAAATCCACAGGGCCCTCCCTGTCTGACAGCACCTCGGGCGCTGGGACTGAAACAACTTCGTAGCCCGCGCGAATGAACAGCTCTCTAACCTCTGCTGAGACCAGGTAGTCGGGGTGGTTGGGGTTTCGTTGATCGTGATAAAGAACCCGACCATCAGGTGCGAAGCAGGCCACTATGTCAACGTGCCCCTGGGTGCCAAATTCCTCATAGTCACGGGTCAGGCCGCGGTCAAGCCAAATGGCTTTCTTGGTGCCCAGCTTGTCGTGCATCTCAGTTTCGACAGCATCGGCAGAGAGGTTGGGGTTTCTACCTTTTCCAAGCTGCACGGTTTTTGTAAGCAATAAATCACCTGAACCACTCACATGGAAGCCGCCACCCTCGTTCACGAGCTCCGAGTCAATAACCTCAACTCCGAGATGCCGGGCGATCGCCGCTGCAAGCTGGGCATCCTTATCAAAGGTTGCCCAGCCCTGAGCACCCCAGCCGTTGAATACCCAATTGACTGCCTTGAGTGAGCGATTTTCGATTACAAAGCTAGGTCCGGAGTCTCTAATCCAGGCATCGTTGATTGGGATTGGAATGAGCTCGCAGGCGTTGGATAGGTACTTCCTAGCTATTGACTCATCACCTGGGTTGATGACAACGCTCACAGGTTCAAACTCCGATGCTGCATTTGCAACCGCAGCCCATGCAGTTCGAGCCCTGTGGTGATCTGACTCGGTATCACCGAGGGTGTAGCCGGCGGTGGGGAATGCAACCCAGGTTCTGGAGTGCTTGTGCCACTCCGGTGGGAAAAATCTCATGGCTTCAAACCTGGAATTCCACCCTCAACGCCCTCGCCAGTCTCGCTTCGAGGGTTGATGATTTCACGAGTGAGCACTGAATAGGTGTCCGGTCTGCGGGTTCCAAAAAACGGAAACAGTTCTAGCCAGTCCCTGCGCTGATCAAGATCCAGGTCGGCCACCAGCACTTCATCACCCTCACGCCCAGCGCGGGCAAGGATTCGTCCGTATGGATCGACAATGAAACTCGAGCCGTAGAAGCTGATGCGACCCTCATCACCCCAGCGGTTTGGTACCACAATGAATAACCCATTGGCGATGGCGTGACCGACGATGGTTTGTCGCCAAAGTGGCTCGGTGTCAAAGTCTGGGTGATCTGGTTCTGAGCCAATTGCGGTTGGGTAACAGAGGATGTCGGCACCCAGTAGCCCGTAGGCGCGAGCAACCTCTGGGAACCACTCGTCCCAGCAAGTGGGCATGCCAAGTTTTGCCTTGTCGGTTTCCCAAATTGGATATGGATTCTGGTTTGGACCTGGCTGGAAGTACTTGTCTTCGAAGTAACCTTCGGTCACCGGTATGTGAAGCTTTGGAGTCTTTCCAACCAGCTGTCCATCTTTGCCAACCAGGATGGCAGTGTTTAGTCCGCGCCCATCTTCAAAGCCCGTGGCCTCATAGAGTGAAGCGTGAATCGAAATTTGTAGCTCTTTGGCCAACCGCGATACGAAGCTGTAGGTGGTGCCACCAAGGAGCGCCTCCGCGGTCTCGGATGGAACACCTGTTGGGCAAACATCTGCCGGATAGCGGGAGAGTGTTAGCTCAGGAAGAAACACAATCTCCGCCCCCGAGTCTGCCGCAAGCCTGATTGCGCGCTCGAGATTCGCCTGGTGCTCCAGTGGATCCTTACGCCAACTAACCTGCACTGCCGCAACAGTGATGCTGCCCCTCACTGGGTCTTTCACTCTGGAAAGCGGTTGAGCCATTTCGACCTTGGTGAGCTTCATAATCACTCCATCGAGTCCAGGATCTTTTTGAGATCCTCGTAGTTTGTGGTTGGGTTGACGATTGCAAATCTGGTGTTGACCTTGCCCTTGTGAGAGGAGGGAACCACAAAGGCAAAGCCAGTGTTCAGAAGTTTTTCACTCCACTGGTCGTAGTCAACCTTCTCCCAGCCGACTCGTTCAAAAACCACAACTGAAAGCTGGGGTTGACGCACAAGCTTTAGATAGGCACGACGCTCGATCTCGGCCGCTATCTGATGAGCAAGCTTTATGTTTTGCTCCACAGCCTCTCGATAGCGAGCCACACCGTGGGTGGCCATCGAGAACCAAAGTGGTAGGCCACGAACCCGCCTGGTCAGATTGAAGGCGTGATCGGATGGGTTGAACTCGTCCTTCTCATTCAGTGTCTCGAGGTACTCGCCGTGTTGGGTGTGGGCCGCTCTCGCTAAAGCAGGTTCACGATAGACCAGTGCACAGGCATCAAACGGGGCGAATAGCCACTTGTGGGGATCTACGATGAAGCTGTCTGCGTGCTCAATGCCGGCATAAAGAGGTTTGTGATTGGGGGACAGGATCCCCGCTAGGCCGTAAGCCCCATCAACGTGGAACCATACGTCTAGCTCCTTTGCGACCTCGGCAATTGCGGCCAGGTCATCCACAATTCCGAAGTTGGTGGTACCTGCTGTGCCGACTATTGCGAAGATCTTGAGACCTTCGGCCTGTGCTTCCTTGATAGCAGCGAGAAGTTCCGGCTTTTTTAGCGAACCACTGGGGGCGGCGGCCTTGACCACCTCGACGCCCATCACTTTGGCGACCGCCTTTAGTGAGGAGTGAGATTCTTCGGATGCAATCAGTGCCCAGTTTTGCTTGCCATGCTTGCGCTCAGCAACGTCCCTGGCGACGACTAGTGCGGAGAGATTTCCTAGAGTCCCACCCTGAACAAAAACTCCACCAGATGTTTCAGGAAGTCCGCATTCTTTGGCCAGGAAGCTAAGCACCTGGTTTTCCGCGAAGACGGCTCCGGCGCCCTCGGTCCAGCTACCGCCATAGATTGACGAAGCTGAAACCACTAGGTCAAATAGCGATGCAGCTTCTGTTGGAGCGGCTGGGATGAATGAAAGGTAGTTCGGGTGGTCGATTGAGATTGTGGCTGGGGCCAATACGTCGCCGAAGAGCTTCAACGCTTGTAGGCCACCCAGGCCTGCCTCGGTAATGGTCTGACCCGCTTGAGCAAAAAGTTCAGCCTCTGATTTTGGTCCATCCAGGGGTGCTGGATCGAGATCCATACGCTCGGAGGCATAGGCAAAAATCGCTTCACGAAGCTTAGGCATAGAGCCTGGGCGGTGCATTGCGTCGTACAAGCGATCTCCTTTGACCACCCGATTCTAGCTAGGCGATTGGCCCCTTGTGGAAATGGTCAAAGACCAAGTTGGTTCGGGTGTTAGCAACCGCTGGGTTATTGCTTAGTTCAGCTAATACGAACTCGCGCACTTCGTCTGAATTCTTGACCGCAACGTGAACGATGAAGTCCTCGGTACCGCCCAAGAAGAACACCTGGATTACCTGGGGGTGGGATTGTATCTGAGCCATAAAGTCAGAAAGGTTTGCTCTTGCCCCGGCTCTGAGTGTCACGGAAATCAAGGCTTGAAGCTCAAGACCTAGGGCCGCCGGATCAATGTCGGCATAGAACCCGGTGATGACCCTTTTCTCAACGAGCGCCCGAACCCTTGCCAGGCAGGTCGATTGGGCAATGCCAACCTCACTAGCCAAGTCCGCGTTTGATATCCGGCCTTGGCTAGATAGCACCCTCAGAATCTCAATGTCTGTTGCGTCCAAGTCCACAGGCTGCAGATTCTTCGGCGTTAGCATCTCGCGTCTCCAAACTCTCGAATAAATTTCGATAATTCACCCAAATTTCGAATTTATTCTAAGTCATGCTCACTATTGCGGAATATTTGCAAGAATCAAGCAACTTTTCAGCAAGGAGAAGCTGTGATTATTGGAGTGCCTAAAGAGGTAAAGAACAACGAGTCCCGAGTTGCGATGACGCCGGCTGGTGTGCACGAGTTGGTTCGCCGCGGACACAAGGTCATGGTTGAAAAAAGCGCTGGTGTTGGATCTGGTTTCGCTGATGCCGACTACATTGCCGCCGGTGCTGAGATGGTCGACACTGCCAAACAGGCTTGGTCGGCAGAACTAGTTGTAAAGGTGAAGGAACCCATCGCGCAGGAGTATGACCTTATGGTCCCGGGCCAACTGCTATTTACCTACCTGCACCTTGCTGCCTCCAGAGAGTGCACCGATGCGCTGATCAAGAATCAAGTTACCTCGATTGCGTATGAGACGGTTCAGCTTCCTAACCGCCAGCTACCGCTGTTGCAACCAATGAGCGAGGTGGCAGGCCGACTTTCAGCTCAAATTGGTGCCTACCAGCTAATGAAGACCAATGGTGGTGTCGGAGTTTTGATGGGTGGCGTGCCGGGCACGCGAAAGGCAAAGGTTGTCGTTATCGGTGGTGGTGTTGCCGGAACTGAGGCTGCCACCGTTGCTCACGGCATGGGTGCCGATGTAACTGTCATCGACCTATCCATCCCGAGACTCCGTGAACTAGACGCAAGGTTCTCGTCTCAGGTGAAGACCAAGGTCTCGACCTCATACGAAATCGCTGCCGAGCTCAAGGATGCTGACCTGGTAATTGGATCGGTTCTGATCCCGGGAGAGCGCGCTCCAAAGCTTGTGACCGATGAGATGGTGAAGGCGATGAAGCCTGGATCGGTTTTGGTTGACATTGCGATTGACCAGGGTGGCTGTTTTGAGCACTCCCGTCCAACCACGCACGACAACCCAACGTATGAGGTTCACCAAAGCACTTACTACTGTGTTGCGAACATGCCAGGAGCGGTGCCACAGACCTCTACTCAGGCACTTACAAACGCGACCCTGCCTTACCTAACCAAGCTTGCAGATCTCGGTTGGCAAAAAGCCTGCGCCCAGGATCCTGCTTTGGCTCTTGGTCTCAACACCCACGCGGGCAAGTTGACCAACCAGGCGGTGCACCAGGCGTTTCCTGAGGTCTCTTATCAGGAGGTGGCGACGCTTCTCTAGCGCTTGCGCTTGTTGCGTCGAACCAAGGTGATTGTGACCGCTGTCAGCGTGACGATTATCAGCACCCACAGGGCAATTGTTCTCTCCTGAGCAATTGACTCGCAGCTCGTCCAACCGGCCTGCTGCGCTTCAGGGTTGCAGGTCTCTGGGTCGAAGAATCCAACCCACCAGGCAAGGATCCCCACACCTGTAATGGTGGCGAGCATTGCCAGTGAGTTATTCCGCATTTGCCTTACTGCTCTTTGGCAATCTCGGCACGAACCTCATCCATGTTCAGTGCCTCAACCTTGCCAATCAAATCCTCAAGGGCAGGTGCTGGAAGTGCGCCAGCTTGGTTGAACAGAAGAATTCCGTCGCGGAAGATCATCAAAGTCGGGATTGAAGTGATCCCAGCCATACCTGCAAGCTCCTGCTGAGCCTCGGTGTCAACCTTGCCGAATCGAATCTCAGGGTGGGCTTCAGCTGCCTTTTCGAAGATTGGGCCAAACATGCGGCACGGTCCGCACCACTCTGCCCAGAAATCAACCAGCGTGATTCCGTCTTGCTTGATGGTGCTCTCGAACGTGTCGAGGGTTAGTTCTAGGGTTGCCATGTGTTACTCAACTATCTCTACGGCTTTTTGCTTCCGTGCTGTCTGCGCGATCAGAATTCCTAAGACTACAACGATGCCACCAAGTGCCTGAGTGAGGGTGATGTATTCACCAAGCCAGAGCAGGGCGAAGAAGAAGGCAAGGATGGTCTCACTGGTTGCGATGATTCCCACGATGGTCGCACTCAGGTGGCGAAGCGCTAGGTAGCTAAAGGCCATCGGCAGGAAAGACCCCATAATTCCAAGCCAAACCAATGCCAGCCACAGCGGTACTTCATTGCCAGCGAGGTTGCCGGACAGGTCCAGCTGCATACTAAGTTTGCCGAAATCGAAATTCTGCCAATTGGCGAAGGGCAAGAACAGCAGGGTTGCGGTTGACATGCCATAGAACATGGTGACGTTAGTCGGGAGATTTCGTTGGACTCGTTCGCCAGAGATGAAGTAGAAGGTTAGGGAGGCAGCAGCTGCGAATCCCCAGAAGATCCCGACTGGGTTTAGCTGAGAGTTCCAAACTTGACCAACCACGGCCAAGCCTCCTAGGACGAGCGCTGCACCCAGCCAAATCTGCTTCTTCACCGCTTCTTTGAAGAAGATCATCATGATGATGGGAACCCACAGCACCGCGGTGTACTCAATCAGTAGTGCAATGCCTACCGGAAGCATGACAACGGCTAGCGAATAAGTCCACTGCAGAGCACCGACTCCAACCACACCAAGAAGAATCAGCTGGGGAATTTGGCGCTTGGTTATCTTCAGCGCTGATCGATTTGAATAGAGCGCCCAGATTAGAGCTATCGACGCAGAGAAAAGTGATCTAATAAACACAACCTGCTCAGCGGTCATCCCTGACTGAATTATCACCTTTGTGGTTGAGGCATTGAGCCCAAAAAGCAGGGCTGCGGTGAGCGCGAAGACAACTCCGAGAGTTGGGTGCTTTTGAGTCAATTAGGCTTCCTTGGTCAACTCCAGCTGGGATTAGCGTTGACTGAAAGTGAGTTTAGTTACCCATGACCAAATTTGTTCTAGGCGGGGGCTGCTTCTGGTGCCTCGATTCTGCATACTCTCAGTTCAAGGGAATCTCAGACGTAACCTGTGGCTACGCCGGTGGACACAAACCCAATCCAACCTATGAGCAGGTTTGCGATGGCACCACCGGTCACGCAGAGGTGGTCAGCATTGAATTCGACGAGTCTGTGATCAGCGCCGAGGAAATTCTGGACATCTTCTTCACCCTCCATGACCCGACTCAGCTCAATCGCCAGGGCAATGACATCGGTACTCAATACCGCTCCTCAATGTTCTACTCCGAGGGCCAGCAGGAAATCTTCCAGTCAGCGCTTGAGCGCAGCAAAGAGATTTGGGGCAACTTGGTTGTTACCGAGATCGTCCCGCTGGGGGAGTTCTTCCCAGCCGAGGAGTATCACCAGGACTTCTTTGCCAAGAATCCTAACCAGGGCTACTGCGTGGCTGTTGTTGCTCCGAAGGTGGCAAAGGTGAGGGCCAAGTTCACACACCTGCTTCGCTAACTGACAGCCAAACTTCGAGGTTATCCACAGCTTTCTTCGCCCCATCACATCCAGCCGGAGGAAATTGTCACACTTGCCCCATCCAAAACAAGGAGGGTAAATGTCAGAGCAAATTACTGTTTCCGGTCTAGTTGCAACCGATGTAAAGCGTCACGAGACTGCGGACAACCTAACCATGGCCACGTTTCGGTTGGCCGCGAATACACGAAGGTTCGATGCTGCGAAGAACGCATGGACCACGACTTCTACAAACTGGTTCACCATCGTGTCTTTCAGGCAACTGGCGAAAAACGTATTGGATTCGGTCAACAAGGGTGACAGAGTTGTGATTCAGGGAAGGTTGAAGATTCGTGATTGGGACAACGGGGAGAGAAGCGGAACAAGTATTGAAATCGATGCCGACCACATCGGGCTAGACCTCAACTTTGGGGTCAGCAGTTTTGATCGTGTGGTCCTTCGGCCAGAAGAGGATGACGTCGAGGAGCTCGAGGAAGAGCTGCAACCGGCATAGCGAGGATTCGGTCAATCATCCCCCCAAGCAAGGTTGATCGATAGCGAAATCCCTCTTCCCCTAAGCAGACCCCTTGGTCAGCTAAGCTTTCCGAGGCACTGGTGAAGAGGGATTTTCGCCGACTGAAAAGGATGCAAATTGGCTGAATTTATCTATCAGATGATCAAGGCTCGCAAGGCACATGGCGACAAGGTAATCCTTGATGATGTGACCCTGGCGTTTTACCCAGGAGCGAAGATTGGCGTGGTTGGACCAAACGGTGCTGGAAAGTCCTCGGTACTCAAGATCATGGCAGGGCTGGACATCCCTTCAAACGGTGAGGCTCGCCTATCTCCCGGCTACAGCGTTGGAATCCTGATGCAGGAACCTCCGTTGAATGAGGACAAGACCGTTCTTGGAAACGTGGAGGAGGCGGTTGCAGATCTCAAAGGCAAGATTGACCGCTTCAACGAAATTTCGGCGGAACTAGCAAACCCAGATGCCGACTACGACTCTTTGTTAGCTGAGATGGGAACGCTGCAGGAGGAGATCGATGCGCAGAACGGTTGGGATCTCGACAACCAGCTAGAGCAGGCGATGGATGCTCTTCGTTGCCCTCCTGCTGACACACCAGTCACTCACCTTTCAGGTGGTGAGCGTCGCCGAGTTGCCCTTTGCAAACTCCTACTTCAGAAACCGGACCTGCTGCTGCTTGATGAGCCAACGAACCACCTTGACGCTGAGAGCGTGCTATGGCTCGAGCAGCACCTGGCTAAGTACACCGGTGCAGTATTGGCTGTGACCCACGATAGATACTTCCTAGACAACGTTGCCGAGTGGATTTTGGAGTTGGACCGTGGTCGCGCTTATCCATACGAGGGCAATTACTCGACCTATCTAGAGAAGAAGGCCGAGCGACTAGAGGTTCAGGGCAAGAAAGACGCAAAGCTAGCCAAGCGCCTTGCTGATGAGCTTGAGTGGGTTCGCTCTTCGCCGAAGGCGAAGCAAACCAAGTCAAAGGCTCGTTTGGCTAGGTATGAAGAGATGGCGGCTGAAGCCGACAAGACTAGAAAGCTCGATTTCGAAGAGATTCAAATTCCACCCGGTCCTCGACTAGGAAACGTTGTTATCGAGGCGAAGAACATCGCTAAGGGATTTGACGGCAGGCCGCTATTTAGCAACCTTTCTTTCTCGTTGCCTAGAAACGGCATCGTTGGAATCATTGGACCAAACGGTGTTGGAAAGTCCACGCTGTTCAAGTGCATTACCGGTCTCCACCAGCTCGACTCGGGAGACTTGAAAATCGGTGAAACCGTCAAGATCTCCTATGTTGATCAGAACCGAGGTGGCATCGACCCAGAAAAGACGCTCTGGGAGGTTGTTTCTGGCGGGCTTGATTTCATGACTGTGGGCCAGGTCGAGATGCCATCACGAGCCTATGTCGCCGCATTCGGCTTCAAGGGAGCGGACCAGCAGAAGAAAGCCGGAGTGCTATCTGGTGGTGAGCGAAACAGATTGAATCTCGCTCTAACTCTGAAGCAGGGTGGAAACCTCTTGCTGCTCGATGAGCCAACCAACGACTTGGATGTTGAAACCCTGTCTTCGCTTGAGAACGCGCTACTTGAGTTCCCGGGTTGTGCCGTGGTAATCACTCACGATCGCTGGTTCCTGGACCGTGTTGCCAGCCACATCCTGGCCTATGAGGGCACCGATGAAAACCCGGATCAGTGGTACTGGTTCGAGGGGAACTTCGAAGCTTATGAGGCAAACAAGATCGAGCGTCTAGGGCCGGAGGCTGCGAAGCCACACCGTTCCACCTACCGACGCCTGACCCGCGACTAAGAAACCTCAGGAATTCGAATCATGCCCTCTTGGGCGCAGGTTGCCACCAGTTCGCCGGACTGATTGAAGATCTTCCCGATTGAAATCCCTCTGCCACCTTGAGCTGATGGACTTTCTTGAACATACAGGTGCCACTGGTCAACTCTTGTTGGTCTGTGAAACCACATCGCATGGTCAAGGCTGGCCGAATTCAGCCCAGGGTGAGCCCAAGTGATGCCGTGGCGCTTGAGTATTGATTCCAAGATCGAGTAGTCCGATGCGTATGCCAAAGCTGCTGCATTGAGTGAAGAATCGCTGGGCATCTCACTCAACGCTCGGAACCAGACCATTTGATTTGCAACTTGCTCTTTCGGAGGTTTTAGGTAGAGCGGTTCTGAAACATGTCTGATGTCAAACGGTCTGGCCTTGGACCAGTACTCGGCGGTTGGGTGGGCGATAGCACCCAAGAGCTCGGCCGCCGATGGCAACTTATCTGGTGCGGGGACTCCCTCAGGGAAATCGGTGGTGTGCTCTAGCCCTACGGCAGCCTCTTGGAAGGATGCAATCATCGAGAAGATTGGAACCTCGTTCTGAATGGCGTGCACTCTTCTGGCGCTGAAGCTCTTACCATCTCGCAGTATCTCGACCGAAAAGCGAATTGGTTTCTCGATGTCACCGGGCCTTAAGAAATATGAGTGCAGCGAGTGCACGGGCCTCGAGTCATGGATCGTGCGCTGGGCAGCAGATAATGCCTGGGCAAGGACCTGACCGCCGAATACTCTGCCATGAGGCATCCATTGGGTTGGCCCCAGGAATTCGGTTTCGGATAGCTGCTCGAGATTCAGTACCCGCAGCAAGTCAGCTACTGGGTCATTCGGGATGGCGATGGTCATAGTTCCCCTTGTTCAGCGATAGTTTAGAACTCTCATGCCAGCGATCCAGTTCCGCGAATACTCTGATGCCTCAGACCTAGTCAGCTACCTCGAGCGAGCTAGAAAGCTGGATCCAGACGGTCTAGTCAAATTCAAATGCTTCGGAGAGGTCTTGGCTGTCTATGTCTCACCAATCTTCACTGCAAACCTGCTTGGTGATGGCCCTACCGTTCTCGGACTAAGAACTCTTCAATTGGCGAACCCTCATGAGATGGACGTCAATTTTGACCTATCTGCAATCCTCGAACGCTTAGCAGGCGTTGGCGAGGATAGGTCACTTAGTTTGCCAACTGTTCAGCAGCGGGCAGCATGGACTGGGATTACGCCCCCTCGCGAGGGATGGTTGCCTGCTGGTCAGATCCCTCAGCAGCAGATCACACTTTGGGCGAAGGATGGAATCAGCGAGGTAGCCTCTTTGCTTCCGGAGAGCATCGGGGCTTCAATCGCACAAAAGGTGCGAGCCCAAGTTTGGGGTAAACAGGTTGGATACGACGCTAAGTTCCCCGCTGCTGCGGCATTTGCACTCTCTGGCCTTGGGTTTATGACCCAGGGGGAGATGGTGAATGTTTACCAAACCCGAGGCTGGGTTCGACTCAGCACGAAGTTTGGACACGTGCTCGCGAGACAAGCTGCCTCTTAGTCTTCAAATGTGTTGAGCATGGCGTGCGCAGCTCGTTCGAGGTAGTCCCAGAGCATTGCCTCGTCAAGCTCAGACAGTTCCAGTGCGGAGACAGCTTTTCGCATGTGATTAAGCCATGCATCCCTAGCTTTTGGTCCAATTCTGAACTCGAAGTGGCGCATCCTGAGGCGGGGGTGCCCTCGCTCCTGTTGGTAGGCATCAGGACCACCCCAGTACTGCTCTAGAAACATCCGCAATCTGCGCTCCGCGGGACCCAAATCCTCTTCCGGATACATAGGCTTCAAAAGCGGGTCTTGAGCAACACCCTCATAGAAGACCTTGGTTAGTTTGGTGAAGCCTTCCTCACCAATCCGGTCATAGAGATTTTCCATGTGATCCATTACCGACATTTATGATTTCGCCGTTTCTGACAAACCAAAGCATGCCGTCTTTGTCTCTGACCTCGGTGACCCTGAGTCTTACTCTCTCGACCTTGCCAATGACTTGGCCGAGGTTTACCTCATCCCCAACACCGAATTGGTCTTCGAAGACCATAAAGATTCCTGAAATAACGTCCTTGACCAGTGTCTGAGCACCAAAACCTACGGCTGCTCCGATGATTGTGGATACGGCGATGAGCGCTCCTACATCAACGCCGAGTTCACTCAAGATCATGACAACAGCAGTAATAACCAGAGTCCAGGTTGCGAAGTTGTCCAGCACGCTGGAGATTGTTTTTCCACGTTGGCTGATGCGCTCTGCGTTGGACTTGGCAGCCTTACCGTTTTTGTTTACGGTTCTTGCACCCTCCAGAATGGCTCGAGTCGTCTTGCGAATCGAGAACGCAAGCACGATTCTGGCAACAATCGCCAAGACGACAATTAGCCCAATACGAGCTGGCGTCTCCCAGATCCCCAGTGACTCAAGCCAAGCCATTAGGCATCCTTTGACTGGGCAGTGAGGCCTCGCTCCAAACCAGCGAGGTTCTCAATCAGAATTCGTCTCAGGGCAGGCTTAGCTTTTATCGAATCCGTCTCAATGAGCGCCCTGGTCTTTTTCGCTAATGAGTCGTTGGCCAACTGGATTGGGTAGAGGTTGTTCAGCAGGTATGCAGCAATGTGGTAGCTGCGCTCATCCCAAATCCGCTCTGCGTTTTCGAGGTAAAGATCCGCGTATGGTTCAAGCAGCGAAACATCGTTTACTCGACCAAATGCCAGCGAGGCCGCATTGATCAAGGTGTTGGAGTAATCCTCGGTTTCGGTAAGTGTCTTCCAAGTTTCCAACTTGGTTTGAGCGGATGGGATAGTTGCCCTCGCAGCTGCGGCGAACTTCTGCCCATTGGCGGTGTTGTCGCGCTCAAGTTCGGTGGCAATCTCGTGCTCACCGAAGATGCCGCAAACTGATAGGCCGATTACCAGTTCCCAGCGAACATCCTGGTCAACAACCAAGCCTGGCAGGGAGATCTCTCCGGATAGAAGCTGCTTCATCCATCTGGCTTGTGCTTCGGTTCTTGCAAACTGAGGCACAAACTTCACAAACTGCAGCTGTGAATCTGAGCCAGGCTTTGCCTTGGTGGCGAGGTAAATTAGGCCGTCCGCAATTTTCACCAGCATGGCTTCGCGCTTGGCGGGTGCGGTATAGAGCGTTCCGGTGGTCACAAGCTGACGCAGCAAAGTCAAGATGGTGGTCGATTCGGTCTCCGGGCCGATGTGTCCAAGAACTAGGTCAATGAAGTCGCTAGCTGGTGACTCACCATCTCTAGTTGCATCCCAGGCTGCGGTCCAAACTAGGGTTCTCGCCAACGAGTCTTCGATACCGGAGAGATTGCCAAGCGCTGATTTGGCAGAGCGCTCATCCAGACGAATCTTGGCGTAGGCCAGATCGTTGTCATTGAGTAGGAGTAGATCCGGCTGCTTCTTACCAACAAGCTCGGTTACTTCGCTGACGGCTCCGTCAATGTCTAGCTCAAGGTACTCGCTCCTGATTAACTTGCCATCAATCAGATTGAACAGTCCAACTCCCATGCGGTGGGGTCTGATGGTTGGTTGCTCAGCGATCGCCGTCTGCAGAATCTTGAAACTTGAGTAGTTTCCATCGGCATCGAGGGTGAACTCAGGCTTGAGAGTGTTCACACCAGCGGTCTCAAGCCAAAGCTTGGACCAGCTGGAAAGGTCGCGGCCAGACTCGCGCTCTAGTTCAACCAATAGGTCTTTCAGCTCGGTGTTTCCCCAGGCGTGCTTCTTGAAGTAGCTGGAGACGCCACGGACAAATGGCTCCTGGCCAACCCAGGCAACAAGCTGCTTTAGAACCGAAGCCCCCTTGGCATAGGTGATGCCATCGAAGTTAACCTGAACATCCTCGAGGTCGTTGATGGTGGCAACGATTGGGTGTGTGGATGGAAGTTGGTCTTGACGGTAGGCCCAGTTCTTTTCAAGCGATGCGAAAGTGGTCCAGGCTTCTTTCCACTCGGTTGCTTCAGCTGTCGCAAGCGTGGAGGCGTACTCAGCGAAGGACTCATTTAGCCACAGGTCGTTCCACCAGCGCATTGTGACAAGGTCACCAAACCACATGTGGGCTAGCTCGTGCAGGATGGTGACCACCCTGCGCTCGCGTGTTGCATCGGTTACCGCGGAGCGGAAAACGTAGTTCTCAGTGAAGGTCACCGCGCCTGCGTTTTCCATGGCACCTGCGTTGAAGTCGGGCACCCAAAGCTGGTCATACTTCTCAAACGGGTAGGGAACTCCGAATAGGTTTTCAAAGAAGTCAAAGCCCTGCTTGGTCTTTTCAAAGATGTATCCAGGGTCCATGTACTGACCAAGTGACTTGCGGCAAAAGACTCTAAGTGGGATGGTCCTACCCGAGGTAGATAACAACGAGTCGGTCCACTTTTGGTAGGGACCAGCAATCAGTGCGGTGATGTAGCTAGAAATTCTTGGAGTGGGAGCAAAATCCCATCTTGCCTTGCCGGATGCCAGCTTGACTGCCTCAGGTGTTGCCTGATTTGATGTGACCTCCCAGTAGTCAGGCGCGATGATGCTGAAACTGAATTCCGCCTTCAAGTCAGGCTGTTCAAAAACGGGGAACATTCTTCTGGAGTCAGGCACCTCGAACTGGGTGTAGAGATAGACCTCCTGGTCTACTGGATCAACGAAGCGGTGCAGCCCCTCACCAGAGTTTGAATACTTGCCATGGGCTGAGACGACCAGGGAGTTCTCGGCCTGCAGATTCTTCAGCGAGATTCTCACCCCGTCAGATACCTCTCTCGGGTCAAGCACCTCACCATTTAGTACCACGCTCTCCACGGAGGCGGTGATGGCATCGATAAATGTGGAGTAGCCAGGTGTCGCGCTGAAGCTAACCTCGGTGTGGGAGCTGAAGGTTTCTTCACCAGTAGTGAGGTCCAGAAGAACCTTGTAGCTGTGAACTTTTAGGTTGGCTGCGCGCTCTGCGGCTTCTAGGCGAGTGAGGTTTTCACCAGGCATGTGTCTCTAAGTCTCCGTTAACTCTGTGTAACCAAAAGCCTAGAGCGTTTTTGTGGCCGGATTATCCCGAGATAATTAGCTGTGTTAAGAATCTTGCAAGCTAGCTCCCAGGCGCCTGAGAATGCCGCACTGCTTGCTGAGATCGGCGCGGCCCTCCTGGTGCTGGGGATTGTTGCTTTTATTGCAAACCGCTTGAAGTTTTCTGTTGTGCCGCTGTATCTACTGATTGGCCTTGCCATTGGCGAGGGTGGGTTGGTGCCGCTTTCGCTCAGTGAGGAGTTCCTAAACACTGGGGCTCAAATCGGCGCGATCATGCTGCTGTTGCTGCTGGGTCTTGAGTACTCCGCCTATGACTTGGCAAAGGCGTTCAAGGAGCGCAAAAGCGCTGGATTTATCGATTTCTTTGCAAATGCAACCCCGGGTTTTGTGCTGGGACTCTTACTGGGCTGGGGGATCGGGGGAGCACTTGCCCTTGCCGGAATCACCTATGTCTCGTCCTCGGGTATTGCAGCTCAGCTGATAAAAGAAATGGGTTGGAGAAGATCCGAGGTCTCTAAGCGCGCGATTGGTGTATTGGTATTTGAGGATCTCGCACTGGCTCCATACCTTCCACTACTCACATCGATAGTCCTTGGGGTGTCGGCAGTGTCCGGAATTATCTCGGTGTCGCTCGCCCTTGCCATCACCGGCTTGGTGATTCTGGTTAGCTTCCGAGGCTCTGCCAAGTGGAGCAAGATCCTTGATCCCAATGAGCCGGGTGGTTTACTGCTGACGGTGTTTGGCGCTGCTCTATTGGCAGCAGGGCTCGCGGATCTGGTTGGCTTCTCCGGAGTTGTAGCGGCCTTTTTGATTGGGCTGCTTTTGACCGGAGAGGTTGCAGAAACTGCTCGTGCCAGGCTCAGTCCGATTAGGGATATCTTTGCGGCAATTTTCTTTCTCTTCTTTGGTATCACCACGAACCCAGCGGACCTTCCGGCCGTATTGCCTTTAGCGCTGTTGCTGACGGCATTGGGTATCGCAGGC
>JBEENY010000015.1:0-25571 GCA_041191905.1 Actinomycetota bacterium | reverse complement strand
TAGGTGTTGATCTCCCGCCAATTCAGTCGTCCAAGTTCCCTTGGTTGATTTGTCCATTGCGATGACTTTGGTGGGAGTGCTGTCCGCTGCAGCTGAATAGACAAGCAACTCAGCTGCGGTTGCCGTTGGAGCCCACAGCCTGAACTTTGTTGAACTCTTTGCATAGGACGCACCAAGATCCTCTCCCTGGTAGAAGAACTTTTCGTCAAACTCCGCACTGGAGAAAAGCCCACCTAGTTCTGGAAGCACCTTGCCGTATTCGGGGTGAGATACCGAGACCTCGCCTCCTAGTTCGACCGACTGATCAAGTCTTACTGAGAACCGATTGCTGCTTGCGGCATCTGCCGGAATCGCATTCACGCTCGATACCGGCACAGACTTCCCGTTTGCGATAACGCTAAGACCTTGAGCAACTGACTTTGCATCGGTCTTGCGATTGAAGGTCAGCTCAAGCTGAGTGAAAGACTTCATCAGCGCTGTCGAAAGCTTTGTGGATACCACTGGTTTAGCGTAGTAAATGGTGGGGTCCGCCTGGATCAGCCAGATCTCAGCCTTGCCGTTCTCGAATTTGGTAATAAATCGATCCTGTTGAACGTCCTTGGTTTGCCATTCACCGAGACGCACAATTATGCCAATCTCTTGTACGTTTGCTGTCCCCGGAACCTTCACCCTTGCGACCTTGCCAAAGGAGTCATCCTCGGTGAATTCGTATGACTTGCCCTCTCCACCTTTGGGCCACAACCAGAGATTCCAGTCCTTGTAGTCACCCTCGAACCTCGAGTAATGGATGGTCAGCTCAGTGGTCTCGTTGAGAGCGTTAGCTGGTGTGAGTGCAGTTACCGCCAAAAGGGCCGCAACCAGTGCAGAAAGGATTCTTCTCATTACTACCCAACTTCGTTGTATTGGCAGAACCGATACTACCTAGCGAGCTAGAGAAGGTTAGGTATCTTTTGCTCAGCTGCCAGGTTTGCACGCCTAAAGATCAAAGTCACAATCGTTGAGAGAATCACGATGAAGAGCGAGTACAAAGCCGGAACCAACAGAATCTGATCTAGCCCTGGGTTGTCGATGTAGACCGCAACAATGATCGCAATCGCCATCGGGCCGTTGTTGATACCTGTCTCCAGGGCAATCGTTCTAGCGTTTGCTGGGTGGAGCCTGAGTAACTTGGAGAAATAGTACGCGGCCGTCATTCCTACCAAGCCAAGACCAATAGCTACAACGTATGTCGGCCACTGAGTGTCAAGCAGCAACTGCCAGTTTCTCGGGACCCAAATGGCGATTAGGAATGGGATGAAAAGCAACCCAAACACCCCGCCGATTAGCTCAAGGACTGCGCCGATGTTTGAACTAAGGCGGCGAATCAGCATTCCAAGCCCGACCGGGATGATTAGACCGACGATTACAGTAACCAACTCCCCGGCAGGAACGGCTAGAGATTCATCGAAGCCTAGGAGGTTCGAGTAGAACCAAAGTGCCAGAGGTGTCATGACAAAGGCCCAAAGTGTTGAGTTAACGGTCATGCTGACGCTGAGAGCAAGGTTGCCCTTAGAAAAGTAGGTGAACAGGTTCGAGGTGGTTCCCGCAGGAACGCTACCCATGATGAGCGCTCCGAGGGCGATGAAGAGCACTCCCTCAGGTGGATCAAACTGGAATAGCACCGTCACTACCAATAGATACGCCGCAAATGGCATGATTCCAAACTGGGTAATCCAGCCAATGAACAGCCCCCAGGGTCTGCGCAGTGCGAGACCGAAGTCCTTTGGAGTCAATCCGGCTCCTAGGCCGAACATAATGATCAGAATGAAGACTCGGAGCAGAGTTTGCTCAAGTTCATTGACTACCGTTGCCTGGTTTGCGGTCTCCGCCGCCAGAATCGTTAGGGCATTCATTACTGAGCCTCTCTCTTTACGCTGTCACTGTCTCTTAGCTCCCTGCGCAGAATTTTCCCGATAGGGCTCTTGGGTAACTCGTCCACAAAAATGACCTGGGATGGGACCTTGTAAGCGGCGAGATTCTCACGGCAGTAAGAAATGATTTGGTCCTTGGTAGGAGCCTTAATCGCCGACACGACGTACGCGGTGACTCGTTCGCCACTTCGCTCATCCGGGGTGCCGACAACTCCAACCTCGATCACACCTTCAACAGAAGCGATAACCTCTTCAACCTCGTTTGGATATACGTTGAAGCCGGAGACAAGAATCATGTCCTTCTTGCGATCGACAATCTTGAAGTAACCCTGCTCATCCATTTGAGCGATGTCACCTGTGTGAAGCCAGCCGTCCCGAATGGTCTTGGCCGTTTCGTCATCCCGGTGCCAATAGCCCTTCATGATTTGAGGCCCACGAGCTACAAGTTCCCCGGGCTCGCCAATTGGCAGAGTGTTCCCCTGCTCGTCGATACACTTCATGTCTGTTCCAGGAACTGGGATTCCAATAGATCCAACCTTTACCTGACCTCCTAGCGGGTTGAAGGAAAGAACAGGTGAAGATTCAGTCAGTCCATAACCTTCGACAATAGGTGTCTTGGTCACTTCGAGCCACCGCTGGGCAACTGACTCGTGCAGCGCCATACCACCGGCTGCTGAAGCGACAAGGTGTTTAGGAGGTGAGTCAGTGAACCAGCGTTCGTTTAGAAGTGCGTTAAAGAGCGTATTCACACCTGATAGCCAGGTGATCTTATAGTTCTCAAACGCACGCTTGAGGTTTGAAGGTGGTCTGGGGGTTGGCACCAGGATGTTCGTGCCACCACTGTGATAGAAGCCAAGTAGGTTCACCGTAAAGGCAAAGATGTGATACAGCGGTAGCGCGGTCAGCACCGTCTCCTCACCTGGCTTTATGAACTTTCCATTCATCTGAATCATTTGAATGGTGTTGTAGATCAAGTTGTTGTGCGTCAGCATTGCACCCTTAGAGACACCTGTGGTACCGCCGGTGTATTGAAGTGCAGCAACTGAATCACCGGAGATCCCCGCAAGGTAATCCCCTGACTGCTTGGCTTGCGCACCAAGTTTGAGGGCATCCTGAAAGCGGGTGTGCTTGACGGTGATTTTGGGAAGAGTTCGACTCCAAAAGCGCTGAACCAGACGAATAACACCAGCGACGACCGGTGGGAAAAACTCAGAAATCTTGACGGTCACAACGTGTTCGATGTTGGTCTTGCCAAGCACCTCAGGGAGTCGATCGGCAAACATGTCAATCGCAATCAGTGCCCTCGCTCCTGAATCGCGATATTGGTGGACCATCTCACTCGGCGTGTAGAGGGGGTTGGTGTTTACCAGGACTAGCCCAGCCTTGAAAATGCCGAAGGCAACTATGGGGTAGCTGAGGTTGTTGGGCATTTGAACGGCAACTCGGTCACCCGCGTCTAGCTTGAGGACTTCCCTTAGGTAACGAGCAAAGCTGTCGGAGAGTTGGTCCACCTGTTGAAAGCTGAGTCTGCCATTCATGCCATTGGGCATGACTTGAATAAACGCCTTGCGCTTGGCATAAGTCTTACTGGCCGATGAAATCAAGTCCGGAAGATGACGGAAGGAAATTGGGGAAAGGGACCTTGAGACGTCCGCCGGATACTGGTCTAACCAAGGTGACTCAGTCATTTGCTCTCTTTCGATGGCTGCCACCGACGAGAGACCGACGATGGTTTATTGGCAAGATGATAAGCACAGAGTTCGGCGATTTGGTCAGCGAAACAGAAATAGTTGAAAAAAAGTTCTCAAGTTTAAAGTGGGGCGTGCGGGACTTGAACCCGCGACCGACGGATTATGAGTCCGCTGCTCTAACCGGCTGAGCTAACGCCCCCAGCCAAGACCAAAGTTTAGTCGACCCGCTTAGTTATCTTGGTCGCGCTTACGGAGGCGCCTGGCCTGTTTCTTGACGGCGTCTTTGAGTTCCTCGATCTGCTCGATGACCTCCTCCTTGAGCTCTTCAAGCTGCTCTCTCAGCTCCTCTGATGCCTCATTCAACCGACCTCGTGCATCAGTTGAGAGCTCTTCGGCTCGCTTTCTGAGGGCAAGCGTCTCCTCACGCCAGCTCGCTAGTGCCGTACTGAGGGCATCGCTGAGGCGACCGATCGGAAGGAGATAGCCAGGGTCGTTGTCGATGGTCTCGTAGCCACCCCCTATACCCCGGTATAGGTTTTCGAAAATATCCAAAGTGCGATTGATGTCGTGAGACTGAATCAAGTGCAGCGAATTCTGGGATAGTCGCTCGAGCTCTTGCTCTTCGGCGTCAAGGATAAGTTTGATCTTGGAGGCCAGATCCTCCACATTGTCCGGCTCGAACAGGTAGCCATTGTCGCCATCGTGAACGAGGTGCGGCAGAGCCATGGCGTTTGCGGCAATCACTGGTCGACCAGAAGCCATTGCCTCCATCGTTGCAATGGACTGCAGTTCTGCAATCGAGGGCATCACAAACACCGTTGCGCGCTCGTAGGCAAGGGGAAGATCGGAGTCAGTGATGTGACCTGTGAATCGAACCCTATCCGCTATCCCCAAAGCCTTTGCCAGGTTCTCCAGATTGGTTCGCTCTCCCCCATCGCCGACCAATTCGACGTGAACGTTTTGATACTCAGTCAGTGAGGCCACGGCCTTCAGAAGTATGTGGATTCGCTTCTCGTCATCGAGGCGTCCCAGGAACAGTAGATTCGGGTTGCTGTTCTGAGTTGGGGTTGAATTGGCAAATTTGGCAGCTTCGATGCCACAGGAGATAGCCATAACTCCAGTCAATCCAGTGGCTCGCTCAAGCAAATCAGCCGCTCTTCGAGTGGGGGTGGTTACCGCATCCATTCGAGACAGGATTCGACCGGCGTCTCGCCAGATAAAGCTCATAGCCCACCGGTGCATGAACTTAGGTAGGAACGAATACTTGATCAAGTTCTCGGGCATGATGTGATTGGTGGCTAAGGTCTTAACCCCAACCCTTCGGGCTGCACGAATCGCAAAGCGACCAACCAGAAGGTGAGACTGGACATGAAGCGCATCAGGCCCTATTTCGCGGAGAATCTTTTCAATTCTTGAAGTCAAACCCCACGGTTCAACCCATCTCAGGCTCTTGTGATTGGGGACTCGATGCGAGCGGAGCCGGTGCAATATCAACTCCGCGCCATCGTGCGTCTCTACGCGAGTGCCGAAGCGGGAATCGAAGGCCGCTGCAATTACGTGAACTTCATGGCCGCGCTTGGCCAGACCGGCCGCTAATCGCTCAGCGAAGCGAGCAGCGCCATTAATGTCCGGAGCGAAAGTGTCGCATGCCAGAACAATTTTCAGTTTTTCCGACATCAGCTCTTCTGTTTATCTAACTGGGGGTGAAATTTGGAGAGCATGAAAACTCCCGATATAGCAACCATACCTGAGACTACAAACCCTGCAATCTGGAAGGGGTCCGCCTGCTGCGCTTCACCCAAAAAGACAATTGCGATTCCGATAGCCACAGCTGGGTCTACCACGGTCAATCCAGCAATAACAAGATCAGGCGGTCCAGAGGCGTAGGCATTTTGCACGAACCAACCACCTAGGACGGTCGCCCCGATCAAGGCCAATAGTGCAAGCAGGGTCAGCCACTCGAAATCGCCCTGGCGAATCCTCAGCAAGACAACCTTTGCCAACGAGGCTACAAAACCGTAGAGAACGCCGGCCCCAAATATGTAATGCAGCGGACCTGCACTTTTCCTGGTCAGCAAAAAAAGAACTGCAAATCCGGCAATGAGAGAAACCAACGCTCCAACAATCAAGAGCAGTTGTTGGTCGGTGAGAATCTGGTCCTTGGCGCCCTGAGCAGCAAAAGAGACGAAGGAACCTACGCCGAGCATTGTGATGGCGATTGAAGCGAGGGTCCTGCGATCTAGGCGTAAGCCATAGATCCGAGCGTTCAAGAAAGATGTGATCACCAGGGCAATCGCACCTATCGGTTGAACCACAATCAAAGGCGCCAGCGCTAGGGCTGAAAGTTGGGAAACAATCGCAAGCCCTAAGAAAACCGTGCCGATGAGCCACCTTGGGCGTCGCAGCAACGAGAGAAGCTGGCCTATGTTCAGCCCACCGCGTTTTGAAGAACTTGAATGCTGATCGGTGACGGCGTCATTCTGAAACTGAGCGCCAACTGAAAGAAACACAGCGCCTAGAACCGCCAGAAAAATCGCGAGCAGCCGAAGGTCCTCAAAGGCCATACCTAGCACTCCTAATCCGCGACCTGCTTAGCCTAAATGAGGAATGCTGAATAGCACCTGAGCTAGATTGGCATGGTGCCAATTAGACCCATAACTATCTCCGGAGAGCCAGTGCTACACACCCGAGCCCGGGAGGTGGGGGCCATCGATGACGACATCGTTTCGCTGATTCAGGACATGTACGAGACCATGGAGAGGGCCCCTGGTGTTGGATTAGCGGCCCCACAAATTGGTGTTGGTCTGCGAATCTTCGTTTTCGATTGGCATGACGGCGAGACCCACTACCGCGGTGAGGCGATTAACCCTGAATTGACCTTGGGCCCCATCAGCGAAGAATGGCCCGATGAAGATGCTGAAGTGGAGGGTTGCCTATCGCTCCCGGGCGAGCGCTTCCCGCTGAAGAGAGCTGAGACAGCGACGTTGACGGCAACCAACCTAGCTGGTGAGGTCTATGAGATTGAAGCGACCGGTTGGCTAGCGAGAATCTTCCAGCACGAATTTGACCACCTGAACGGGACTCTTTACGCCGACAGGCTCCTCAAACCTTATGCCCGAGAGATGAAGAGGATCATAAAGAGTGAAGGCTGGGGTGTTCCCGGCAAGAGCTGGATGCCAGGCGAGGATTTCCTAGAACCCTAAACCGCGAAGCACTGCTGCTGCAGTTGCAGCCAGCAGGATCACAAAGAAAAAGGGGACTCGCAGCCAAAGCAGCACGCCAGCGAATAGCACGGCTGGAACCCTCACATCAAAGCTGAGTTCACCTGATTGGGTAAATGTCTGGATTCCCACTAGTGCCGCGAGCAAGGCAATAGTGACCCTTTCACTAAAGCGCCTAACCGTCGGTGTTATGAGGCGCTCGGGAATGAGGTAACCCAGCAACTTCCAACTGAAAACCATGATCGATGCGATTACAACAGTTAGTGTCACTTGGTCCTCCGATCGGGGACAAGAGCCACAAGAGCAGTTAGCAGAATTGCCGTCCCGCTCCCAACCATTGGGGTGAGAAAAATGCCGAGCGTAAACGCTGCACCAGCGAGTATTAGTCGACCCTTGAGCATGGGCCAGATCAATCCAAGAAAGGCAGCTGCAGCCGCAGCGTCGAGACCCATGGACTCAACCGAACCAAGAAGTTCTCCGCCTAGCGCACCGAGCAACGTTGCCATATTCCAAAAGACATAGACTCCCCCACCCGTTAGCCAGAAACCTCGCTTGGCGGAGCGCTTGTCTGTCTGCGCGGCATGCACGGCATTTGACTCATCGATAGTTAGCTGCGCGGCAATTGGTTTCAGTGCCCCCAATGGTTCCAATTCTGGACGCAACCGAAGGGCATAGAAGCTATTTCGAATTCCCATTAGCCAAGCGGATAAAACCGCTGCAAGCGCAGTTCCACCTGTCGCGAAAACCCCGACCAGGGCGAACTGTGATGCCCCGGAGAACATCAGCAGACTTAGCAACATCGTTGATGTCAGATCGAGACCGGCGGCTGTGGATAGAGCACCGAATGAAATGCCATAGAGGCCTGTGGCAAGTGCGACTGAGAGGGAGGTCTGGGTGACTTTATTCATCATCACCCCTAGGAAGTGGCTCCCCGACTTGGACTCGAACCAAGAACCCTCCGGTTAACAGCCGAATGCTCTGCCAATTGAGCTATCGAGGAATGCGCGAACGCAGGTAAAACCATAGCAGAAAAATCAAATCGCTACATAAGTGATCTTCGTTCTTGCTCCAACTTGAGCAATTCCTGCTGGATGGCGGTCGCGGCTTCTGGGCTCGCTGCGGTGTCCAGGCGCTTGAGAGCAGCAAGCAGGTCATTCTTCTCTCGAAGTAGCGCCTGCATAAGGGCAGACTTCACAATCCCCTTCGCATACCTGTCGAGCTCCAATTGGTTCCGCACCGGCAATTCAGCCATGGCTAACGCCCTGATTGAGTCTGCCAGCTCTGGGTCAGCCTGCATCAAAATCGAAACCCAGTCCGCCTCACCAAGTGAGTCCTCTTGAGCTGCAATTAGCGCTAACAATCGATTGTTCGACTGGTCGGTGAACGAAGCGGCGGCCAACCTACGAAGCTGAAGCTTTGTAAAAAAAGACGGTTTCTGTATAAGGATTTCCAAGATTTGACGCTCTTGTCGCGCTTGCGGGTCATCTGTCTTCGGTTCGGGGATCACCCGATCCGGAGATAGTGGTGCGACACGTTGAGCGACTCCTGCTCTCCCAACAGCGGAAACTATTGAAGTGATCTCAGAGACATCAAGCGAGGTCCAGTCAGCCAATTGCCTGGTGTAGGCAGAGCGCAGTGCTGGATCTACCAGATCAGCAACCACCGTTGCGGCGGCTCTGGCAGCCGCCACCCGCGATTCGAGATCGTTGAGGTTGAACTTTGCGATTCGATGCCTGATTACAAACTCGAAGAGGGGCTTTTTGTTGTCTACCATCAGGCGAACCGCTCCATCACCGCGCTGCTGTCGTAGATCGCTCGGATCCAGCCCCTCAGGACCAGCAGCGACATAAGTAAGCGCATTGAACTTGGAGGTGTCGGAATACATCCGAAGTGCAGCCTTCTCCCCCGCCGCGTCTGGGTCGAAGGTAAAGATGACGCTTGCAGGATCTCCCGATGAGGAGCCAAAAAGCCGATTGATCAGTTTGATGTGTTCCTCACCAAACGCTGTGCCACAAGTTGCAACCGCGGTCTCGATGCCTGCCAGGTGACAAGCCATCACGTCGGTGTATCCCTCAACAACAACAATCTCCCGGGACTTCACGATCGCCTTTCGGGCGAAGTCGAGTCCATATAGCACCGACCCTTTGTGGTAAACGGGTGTCTCTGGAGTATTCAGGTACTTAGGGCCCTGATCCTCGTCATAAAGCTTTCTTGCACCAAACCCCAGAACCTGAGAGTTTGCATCCCTGATTGGCCAAAGCACGCGACCCCGAAACCGGTCATATCCGCCCTTATCGGACTGCATGGCAAGCCCAACACTAATCAACTCATCGAGGGTGAAGCCCAAAGATTTGAGGTGCTCGAGAAGGTTTTGCCAACCCTTCGGGGCATATCCAATTCCAAACTTATTTTGCGCGGCATTGTCAAACCCTCTTGACACCAAAAAGTCTCGCGCGAACGAGCCTTCCTCGCTTTGAAGCTGCGCTTGGTAAAACTCCGCCGCTGCGGTATTAGCGGCAAGCAGGCGTGTTCTCGCGGAAGTGTCTGAGGATCCCTCTTCGTAGCTGAGCTGGTAACCAAGCTTGTCAGCCAATCTCTCGACAGCATCAGCGAAGGTAATGGATTCAATCTCTTGCAGAAACTTGAACACATCTCCGCCTGCTCCGCATCCAAAGCAGTGATAGAACGGCGGTGAATTTCTTACGTTGAAGCTCGGCGATTTCTCACCGTGAAATGGGCATAGTCCTTTGAATGATCCAGCACTGGCTGGTTTTAGTGAAACGTAGCCGGAAATGATGTCGACAAGGTTCGCACGAGCCTTTAGCTCCTCGATGTCAGATTGCTTCACCCTGCCGGCCATAACGCAATCCTAGGTGAGCTCTGCGTGCAGGGTGATCGCAGTTGGGTCCGTAAGCGAAGCAACTTGATCGACAATAACCCTACGTTTAGCAGCATCAGAAGAAGCCTGATCCCAAGCCTGTCTGGAGATGGCATCGAGTCGCTCTGGCCTCTCAAGAAGTGCATTCGCAAGCTCAGTCAAGATAACTCGCTGACGCTCATAAAGCGGCTGTCTGGAGTTATGAGTCATTACAGATGCGGCAACTATGCCCTTGAGAACTGCAATTTCGCTCTTCACCTTCGATGGAACAATGACGCCGGCTCGATACCGAGTCAGTGAAGAGCGAGACGCATTTTCCAAAATTGCTTCGGTTGTTCTTGAAACAAAGCTTCCTATGAGATCGGAAGTAAGGTTTTTTAGCTGAGCCTGATCTCTCGGAGATCCGTCGTAGCCGGTGAGCCAATATGGAGACTGCTGCAGCAGTTCGAGAGCTTCTTCGAGTTGAACCTTTGCAAGTGACCCGCCAGCCCACTTTCCAATCTCTTCGATCAATGAGTCCTTAGCCAAGGGGTCCGAAATAAGAGCGGGATCGATAAATCCCTCGACGATTGCATCTTCGAAGTCGTGAACCGAGTAGGCCACGTCATCAGAGAAGTCCATAATCTGGGCCTCGACACACTTCGCACCCTCAGGGGCCGACTCACGCATCCAGTTGAACACCTCTAGATCGTCGTCATAGACGCCGAATTTGACGGAATTTCCGAAATCACTTGCCTGTGAGAGCCGCCATGGGTACTTGGTTGCAGCATCCAAGGAAGCACGTGTGAGATTGAGCCCCCTTGAGCGCCCGACGTCATCGTAGATCTTTGGCTCGAGCCTTGTGAGAATCCTGAAGGTCTGAGCATTCCCTTCGAAGCCACCAATCTCCGCGGCCCATAGGTTCAGCGCACTCTCCCCGTTGTGCCCAAATGGCGGATGACCGAGGTCGTGTGTGAGACAAGCCATGTCAACAAGGTCGGCATCGACCCCAATGACCTTGGCAATCTCTCGCCCAACCTGGGACACCTCTAGGGAGTGAGTGAGTCTGGTCCGAGCGAAGTCCCCGGAGCTAGGACTGAGTACTTGAGTCTTCGACGACAACTTACGAAAAGCCGCCGAGTGCAGCACCCTCGCTCTATCGCGCGCGAATTCACCACGTCGAGGCATGGATGATCTGGGCTGCCCTACAAATCTCTCGCGATCAAAATCCTCATAGCCAGGCTCAAGTTCTTGCTCGTTCATCAGCCACCCGATACCGAAAGCTCAGCTTCCAAAAGCACCGACTTCTGCTCGAAATTCAACTCTCGAGAAGATAACCAGTTTTCCGGGAGGCTGCAGGATTTTGCGCTTCCCAAGCGTCCTCGCGGACCCTCTGCGGCTTCACCCGGATAAGGAATGCTGCGATCTAACGTGCCAAGCAGATCGGCAATCTCTTGAAGCGAATCGGCTAGTGCGAGCGCTGCACGTAGTTCGCCGCCAACCGGATAGCCTTTGAAATACCAGGCAACGTGCTTCCGAATGTCTCTACAGGCGCGCTCCTCCGAATCAAAGAACTCAACCAGCAACTCTGCATGGCGGTAGAAGGCATCAGCAACTTCACCCAAATTTGGCATAGCGGTCTCGGAAGCAGCTATCGATCTGCCTTCGAGATAGGCCGAGATAGCAAGTTCAAGGTCACCAAATAGCCAAGGCCTCCCAAGGCACCCTCGACCGACTACCACGCCGTCAACACCGGTCTGCTCCATCATGCGAACAGCGTCGGCAGCGGACCAAATGTCGCCGTTACCGAGCACCTGGACATCAGGAAGTGAAGCTCTGAGCTCAGCTATCGCATCCCAATCGGCAGTTCCGGAGTAATAATCTGCTGCCGTTCTGCCATGCAGCGCAACGGCTGTCACGCCAGCATCCCTGGCCGCTTTTCCGGCGTCTAGGAAAGTGAGGTGATCATCGTCAATACCTTTGCGCATCTTGACTGTCACCGGTATGTCACCTGCTGCCCGCACGGCGTTTCGAACTATTGCTTCAAAAAGGTCGCTCTTCCAAGGAAGCGCTGCCCCACCGCCTTTGCGGGTGACCTTCGGGACCGGACAACCGAAATTCAGATCAATGTGGTCTGCCCTATCCTCGGCCACAAGCATTGTTACGGCCTCGCCAATCGTCTTGGGATCAACACCATAGAGCTGCACTGAGCGAATCTTCTCGCTCGGGTGGTGACCGATGAGGCGCATCGACTCCGGCGTGCGCTCAACAAGAGCCCGAGAGGTAACCATCTCTGACACATACAGCCCACCGCCATACTCCTGGCAGAGCCGGCGATAAGCGGTGTTGGTTATGCCCGCCATGGGTGCGAGCACAACTGGAACCGCTATCGCGTGCTTACCGTAGGTCAGGCTCAAGCTAACCCTTTAGGCGCTCGAACAGATAGCCACTGAGCTTTGATAGCGAAACGCGTTCCTGAGCCATGGAATCACGCTCTCTCACCGTTACCGACTGGTCGCCTGGTGTCTCGAAATCGACCGTAATGCAGAAAGGAGTACCAATCTCATCCTGCCTGCGGTATCGACGGCCAATGGCGGCTGAATCGTCATAGTCGACGTTCCAGTTCTGTCTTAGCTCGGCAGCCAGATTCTTGGCGATTGGAGAAAGCTCCTCGTTCTTGCTAAGCGGCAGGACTGCAGCTTTGACCGGAGCAAGACGGTAATCGAGACGCAAAACAGTGCGAACATCAACTCCACCCTTGGCGTTGGGGGCCTCATCTTCGGCATATGCGTCGACCAAGAATGCCATCAGTGACCGAGTCAGACCTGCGGCTGGCTCAATAACAAAAGGTGTCCAGCGCTTTTCCTCAATCGGATCAAAGTAGCTCAAATCAACGCCCGAGTGCTCAGAGTGAGTCTTGAGGTCATAGTCCGTGCGGTTAGCAACACCCTCGAGCTCACCGAACTCACTGCCCTGGAATCCGAAGCGATACTCAATGTCAACTGTGCGCTTTGAGTAGTGAGACAGCTTCTCCTTGGGGTGCTCATAGAGTCTTAGGTTTTCAGGGTTGATACCTAGGTTTACGTACCAGTTAAAACGCTCATTGATCCAGTAGTCGTGCCAGGTCTCATCCTCACCGGGCTTTACGAAAAACTCCATCTCCATCTGCTCGAACTCACGGGTGCGGAAGATGAAGTTTCCGGGGGTGATTTCGTTTCGGAAACTTTTTCCCATCTGGCCAATACCGAATGGTGGCTTCATACGTGAGGCGTTTAGAACGTTGTTGAAATTGACGAAGATGCCCTGTGCCGTCTCTGGACGTAGGTAGTGCATACCGGACTCGTCCTCTACTGGCCCGAGGCTGGTTTTCAGAAGTCCGTTGAAGTTCTTAGGTTCGGTCCAGCTGCCCCTGGTGCCACAGTTAGGGCATGCGATTTCTTCCATAGAAGATGGTGCACGGCCCTTCTTCTCTTCAAAGGCCTCTTCGAGGTGATCTGCACGGAAGCGTTTGTGGCAAGAGGTGCATTCGATCAATGGATCAACAAATGCCTCAACGTGTCCCGATGCCTCCCAGACTTTCTTAGGGAGGATGATCGAAGAGTCAAGTCCAACTACATCTTCGCGGGAGGAGACCATTGCCTTCCACCACTGACGCTTGATGTTCTCTTTTAGTTCAACACCTAGTGGGCCGTAATCCCAAGCCGAGCGCGAGCCACCGTAAATCTCACCAGCCTGAAAAACGAAACCACGACGTTTAGCTAGTGAAATGACCTGGTCGAGCTTTTGGGTTGCCATGATTCTCCAGTTAGGAAGCGAAAAAGCTAGTTTAGCGGAGCATCCTCGGCAGCACCGAAGCGACGCTGGCGGCCACCAAACTCAGCAATTGCTTTCCAGAGCTCTTCCCTATTGAAATCTGGCCAAAGCGTCGGAGAGAAAAGATACTCGGCATAACTTGACTGCCAGATCAAGAAATTTGAGGAACGCAGCTCACCGCTAGATCTCAAAAACAGATCCACATCAGGAAGCTCTGGCACATACAACTCCTTCGCAATGGTTCGCTCGGTGATTGAACCAGGTCTGATCTTGCCATCAGCTACTTTCTGGGCAATTGAATTCACTGCATCAACAAGCTCTTGTCGGCCACCATAGTTCACAGCCATGGTCAGAGTTAGACCTGTGTTCTTTGCAGTTAGTCGCTCCGCATCGCGAAGTTCTGAGATCACGGAAGGCCAAAGCTTAGGAACCCGTCCAGCCCACCTAATGCGGACGTTCCACTCCATTAATAGATCTCTTCGCCTGCGAAGAACCTCTTTGTTGTAGCCCATCAGAAAACGCACCTCATCAGGCGATCGCTTCCAGTTCTCGGTCGAGAAGGCATAAGCGGTGAGGTTTGCAACACCGGCTTCTATTGCACCTGCAACGACTTCAAGCAGCGCGATCTCGCCCGCCTTGTGACCCTCAGTCCTAGTCAAACCCCTTTGATTGGCCCAACGGCCATTGCCATCCATAACCAGTGCGATGTGTTTTGGGACAACTGCGAGCTTGGGTGCTTTGCGCTGAGGATCAAAAAGTTTCACTCGTTGCGCTCCAAAAACTTCAGCGAGCGAAGACCACGCTCCAATTGCCATTGAAGGTAAGTGCTCACTACTATCCCCACCGCCTCTTTAGTTTGCTCGGGCGCTGCAGCAACACTATCCCAGTCACCCGCTAGAAGCGCTCGCATCAAACCAAGACCCTGGTCACCAAGTCGCACTGCTCCTGGCAGTTCACAGCTGGAACAGCTAACCGCTCCAGTGTGGGTGGAAAAGCTCACCGGGTCACCCTGGCACAGATGGCAAGCATCTAGATCAGGAACCCACCCCGCCAGAGCCAGTGAGCGCAGAAGGTAGCTATCGAGAACTTGAGGAGCCGGCCTTTGGTTTGTGGCAAGCGTGCGAAGCGCACCTATCAAGAGTAGGTAATGCTGTTCAGATGCCGTCTCTCTCGTGAGGCGTTCAGCCGCCTCCAGGATTGCGTTTCCAACCGTGTAAAGCTGATAATCGGCCACTATTTCAGCGCCGTACCCGGCTAGCTGCTCAGCCTGCGAGACAGTGTCGAGGTTTCTTCCCTCATACAGCTGCAAGTCGGCCACCATAAATGGTTCAAGTCGAGCTCCAAATCGAGAGGTCGTCTTTCGAACGCCCTTGGCTACAGCTCTGATCTGGCCATGCTTTCTGGTCAGGATGGTGAGGATTCGATCAACCTCGCCCAACTTGTGGGTTCGGATAATGATTCCCTCATCCCGGTAGTAAGGCAATTTAGACCTCGATTACCTCAGGGCGCGGTTTACGGCAGAGATCAGCGCTTTGAGCGATGCGGTCGAAATATCGCCATCGATGCCAACTCCCCAAAGATTCTTGCCGTTGATCTCTATCTCGATGTAGGCGGCGGCAAGAGCGTCGCCACCTTGAGCGAGAGTGTGCTCAACGTAATCAAGCAGTCTTAGTGCCACACCTTGTTTGGCAAGCACGTCTATGAAGGCTGAGATCGGTCCGTTACCGGTCCCAACGGCATCAAGCTCCCCGGCGCCATCACGGAGCATGACGTTTAGCTTCACCTCTCCGTCCATGTCCGATTCGGTTCTCATGCGCTTTAGCTCGAACCGACCCCATTTAAGTGCGGGATCAGTCGCGGGGAGGTATTCATCCATAAAGATTTGCCACAGGGCGTCAGATGTGACCTCACCACCAGCTGCATCGGTGTGCCCCTGGACCACTCTCGAGAACTCAATCTGAAGCTTTCTAGGAAGATCCAAATTGTGATCGGTCTTTAGTAGGTATGCGACTCCACCCTTGCCCGACTGAGAGTTCACTCGAATCACCGCTTCGTAGCTGCGACCAACGTCCTTGGGGTCAATAGGCAGATAAGGTACGGCCCAGGTGTATTCGTCAACGTCTTTACCTGCGGCTTTGGCATCGCGATGCAGGTGTTCAAAGCCCTTCTTGATGGCGTCCTGGTGAGAACCAGAAAACGCGGTATAGACCAGGTCTCCACCGTATGGTGAACGCTCTGGAACCGGGAGCTGATTGCAGTACTCAACGGTGCGCTTGATGTGATCAATGTCTGAGAAGTCGATTTGTGGGTCAATGCCCTGAGAGAACAGATTCAAGCCAAGCGTTACCAGGTCAACGTTTCCAGTCCGTTCACCATTTCCGAAAAGGCATCCCTCAATGCGATCCGCACCAGCCATATAGCCAAGCTCCGCTGCGGCAACCGCAGTGCCGCGATCGTTGTGCGGGTGCAGCGAAAGGATGATGGAATCGCGTGGTGTTAGCCGCCGCGACATCCATTCAATCGAGTCGGCGTAAACATTCGGGGTGATCATCTCAACCGTTGCAGGAAGGTTGATGATCAACTTACGCTCCGGAGTCGGCTGAATTACTTCTGCCACTGCATTGCAAACCTCTAGCGCAAACTCAAGCTCGGTTCCGGTGTATGACTCAGGTGAGTACTCGTAGAAAATCTCAGTTCCAGGAAGGGTTTCCTCGAGGGACAAACACTTGCGGGCAGCATCAAGAGCGATCTGCTTGATGCCCTCTTTGTCTTGACCAAAAACCACTCTGCGCTGCAGGACAGATGTCGAGTTATAGAAGTGGACAATGGCACGTTTTGAACCTCTCAGTGACTCATAGGTGCGCTCAATTAGGTGGTCACGAGATTGCGTAAGAACCTGAATTGTCACATCGTCCGGAATGTGACCTTCTTCAATGAGGATCCTGACGAAATCAAAGTCGGTCTGTGAAGCAGATGGAAATCCGACCTCAATCTCTTTGTATCCCATCGCAACCAGTAGCTGAAACATCTTCAGCTTGCGCTCGGGACTCATCGGATCGATAAGTGCTTGATTGCCATCTCGAAGGTCTACTGCACACCATCGCGGCGCTTTGGATATTCGCTTAGTAGGCCAGGTGCGATCTTCAAGCTCAACACTGATTTGCTCGTGAAAAGGTAGATATCTGCCAAATGGCATCTTCGAAGGCTTTTGGTTGTTCTGCATTTTTTCTCTCCGCTAAAAGTTGGTTTTGGCCATTCGAAAGCTCCGCGACGAGAAGGGCCAGGAGCTAGGCCTCGTCGCGGCCCCTAAGCAGGAGTGCAAAACGCATAGTCGAAGGCTAGCACCAAAAGCAGTAAAGCTCTAGAAGCCGAGTTTGCCTAATTGTTTAGGGTCGCGCTGCCACTCCTTGGCTACACGCACCTGCAACTGGAGGTACACCGGTGCACCAAAGAGCCCAGCTAGCTCCTCTCGCGCCTCTGACCCAATAGCCTTCAGCATGCTTCCGGATTTACCTATGACTATTCCTTTTTGGGAGTCACGCTCAACCCACACTGACGCAAAGATTCGATTTTGATCCTGATCCAGTTCATCAAGCGTGACGGCAAGTGAGTGTGGTAACTCGTCATTTAGTTTCTCGAGCGCCTTCTCGCGGATTACCTCGCAGATTCGATCCTCAATCGGTTCATCGGTAATCATCTGCTCGGGATAGAGCATTGGACCCTCGGGCAAAAGCCCGATCATTAGCTTTGAAAGCAGCTCCACTTGCTCTCCGGTGACCGCCGAAACTGGGATGATCTCAACAAAATCAGCCAATTTACCCAGCTCCATCAGATGCTCAAATAGTCGCTCTTTGGACACCGAATCAGTTTTAGTCACGATGGCTATCTTTTTTGCCTTGGGAAACTTTTGAATCTCGGCGATTAGTCGCTCGTCCCCCGGTCCCAGCTTCTCGTTGGCTGGGGTGCAGAATGCGATCAAATCGACCTCACTCAAAGTTGACTGAACCAGATCATTCAATCGCTCCCCAAGCAGAGTTCTGGGCCTGTGGACGCCGGGTAGATCGACCAGCACGAGCTGGCCCTCCGGGCGGTTCACCACACCTCGGATAGCCTTGCGCGTGGTTTGTGGCCTGGAGGAGGTGATGGCCACCTTCTCCCCTACCAGGGCGTTAGTCAGTGTCGACTTGCCAACATTCGGACGACCGACAAAGCTCGCGAATCCAGATCTAGTCATCAGCTAACTTCCGAACTAGAACGCTCATCACTCTTCCACGCTTTGCATCAACTCGCTCCGCTGTCAGCTCGAGCCCGTGTGACAAGACAACCTCGCCGCCCTTAGGCAGTTCTCCGAGCGCTTTGATCAACAAACCGGCAACCGTGTCAACATCCTCGTCTTCGATTTCGAGTTCGCAGTGCTCCGATAGTTCATCGAGCGTGACGCGTGGACTCACCCGGTATAGCTCGTCACCGATAAGCTCGATTTCTGATTCTTCTCTGTCGTATTCGTCGACGATCTCACCAACGAGCTCTTCGATTAAGTCCTCTACGGTAGCGATACCGGCAACACCGCCATACTCGTCAGAGACAATGGCAATTTGAGTCTTCGCCTGCTGCATCAGCTGCAGTAGCTCCGAAACCGGCTTGGACTCGGGGGTGAAGAACGGTTTTCTTGCAGCGCTTGCCGCCGAAGTGGTCTGCAGTAGTGCTGGGTCCTGGTGGGTGACTCGTGCAACGTCCTTTAGATAAAGGACTCCAATCACATCATCAACCCCATCTGCGATGACAGGGAGTCGCGAGTATCCGGTTGAGACAAAGAGCGACAGTGCGGCCTCCAAGCTCTGGTCTGCTTGGACCACCTCCATGTCAACTCGCGGCACCATAACCTCTCGAACCACTGTCTCAGAGAACTCTTCAACAGATTCGATTAGCTCTTGCTCATACTCCTCAGCTATCTCCGGCACGGCAAGCCTGATTGGGGCGACGAGTTTGGCGAATGCGGAGATTGGACCATCTAGCAAAGCAACGAGTTTCTCGCCAACATGCTTACCGAGCAAACGACCGAGCGCTTGCTGGGTGAACCACACCAGCAGCAGCCCCAAGGCCAATAGGAACGAGCTCCCTGGAGAAATCACCAGCAACATCGCACTTGTTGCAATCAATACAAACGCTCGAGAAATCGAGATAGCTCCAGCCCTGGGGTCCTCGTCTGACTCCAGGTATGACTGGCTGATTGCCAACAATGTGGTCACTACAAGTGCTGCCAGTAGTAGAACGACCTCTATCAAGCTGATCTCCCGTGGAATTTCTCAAGAAGTTCTCGCTGAAGACCGAACATCTCTTTTTCCTCTTCGGGTTCGGCATGGTCAAATCCGACCAGGTGCAGCATGCCATGGGTGATAAGCAGCAAAATCTCGTTCATCATCGGATGGCCAGCGGCCTCGGCCTGTCGAATGGCGACCTGAGGGCAGACCACGACGTCGCCAAGAACCCCCTCTGGGGACGGCAACAGATCGGACCCAGGTCTTAGTTCATCCATCGGGAAACTCAGGACATCAGTTGGCCCGGGTTCATCCATCCACTTCACGTGCAGCTCAGCCATTGGGTCCTCATCGACGAAGATGATGCCCAAATCGATGGCGGGGTGAAGCTTCAACTCTTCCCGAACGAAGGTTGCAAGAGCGAGCACAGAGTCGGTGTCGACCTCGATGGCTGTCTCGTTAGAAATCTCGATGCTCATTTGAAGTCAACCTTGTCATAAGCATCCACAATCCTCGTGACCAACTCATGCCTTACGACATCTTTGGATGTGAGGCTCGAAATAGATATCCCCTCCACACCTTTGAGAATCCGGGTTGCTAATGACAAGCCGGACTTTCCCCCTGGAAGGTCAATCTGCGTGATGTCGCCGGTGATTACCATTTTTGACCCAAAACCTAAACGGGTTAGAAACATCTTCATCTGTTCAGCGGTGGTGTTTTGCGCCTCGTCGAGAATGATGAATGAATCGTTCAGGGTGCGACCTCGCATATAGGCCAAAGGTGCCACTTCAATGACACCGGCTTGCAACAATCGTTGTGTAGCCTCCGGTTCAAGCATTTCCTGAAGAGCATCAAAGAGTGGTCTTAGGTACGGGTCGATCTTCTCACTAAGGGTTCCGGGCAGAAAACCAAGTCGCTCTCCGGCTTCAACCGCTGGTCTAGTCAAAATGATTCGACTCACTTGTTTCGAGTACAGAGCCGCCACGGCTTTGGCTACAGCCAAATAGGTCTTTCCTGTTCCTGCAGGACCAACACCGAAAGTGATCGTGCTCTCATCAATCTCAGCCAGGTAGGCCTTCTGTCCGAGAGTCTTGGCGCGAACTACCTTTCCAGGTGTCGTAATCGCACCTGCACCCAGGACCTTTGCTGGCACCTCGTTGTTCTCAATGATTCGGATGCTCTCGGTGAGAACCTTCTCGTCTGGCTTTACACCAGTTCTCACAACATCGACCAATTCCAAAATCAAACGCTTAGCAGTCTGGGCGAGCTCGTCTCTTCCTTCGATTGTGAACTGGTGTCCTCGATTAGAAATCTTCAGTTCTGGATACTCGGCTTCAAGCTTGCGAATTAGCCGATCCTGAGGTCCGAGTAGGTCAATTAGAGCGATTGGTGGAATCTCAAAACTAAGGGTAGGCATTAGCTCTCTCTGGCGCTGAGAATGTGAGCATGGGTATGAAACACCGACTGCCCCTCACGTTCTCCGGTGTTGAACTGCAGCCTGAATTGACCGTCGGTTTGCTGATTTGCCACCTCACGAATTAGCGAAAACAGTCCGCTCAAAACTTCATTGTCATTCAACTCAGCAACATTCTTGGTGTGCTGTCTTGGAACGCAAAGAATGTGCACTTTGGCCTGCGGATTGATATCCCTAAACGCCACAGCGTGCTCGTTCTGAGCTACGAACTCAGTGCCAAAATCTCCGGCAATGATCTTGCAAAAAATACAATCCAAGTTTTCCTCCGACTTCATACTAGGAGCGAAACTCCCCATGCAGAAGTTGAAGAGCGGCAATAGCTGCCGGGCCGGCATTGGATGCCCTCAAGACTCCTCGACCAAGACGCACCCCGAGAAACCCCTTGGATTTAAGTGCCCCCAACTCTTCTTCAGCGATGCCCCCTTCTGGTCCAACCACGATGGTGTATCGGTCAGCAGCAGGTAGTTCGGAAATAGATACCTCTGCTCGTGGATCCAAGATGACCCCGAGCCCATCGGCCTCAATTTGTTTAGTTGTTACCAAGTCGGAAACCAGGGGTGCAAATGAACGCTGCGATTGCTTCATCGACTCAATCGCGATGGCCTGCCAACGTAAACGATTCTTCTCAGCCTTCTGATCCCAACGCACAATCGAGCGTTGGGCTTGCCAGGGAACAATCCGATTTGCTCCCAACTCGACGGAAGCCTGGAGTGCAAGTTCATCGCGGTCTGACTTCGCGAGTGCTTGTACCAAGGTGAAACCGGGCCCGCTCTCTAACGCTCGCTTTTCCGCACCAATCGATGAGATTTCACCACCAGCAACAAACGCTTCCCAGGTTGAGCCGTTCCCGTCGGTTACGACAATCGGTTCGGTGGCTTCAATTCGCAACGCTACGAGGTGCTTTTTGGTCTCACTCGAGAGCGATTTGCCTGACTTGAAATCCGGCTCATAGAACCAGTGCATCAGAAACGACCTCTCGTGCGCCTTGAACCTAAGCGTGGACCATCGTTTCTAAACATTCCCTTGAGCTCGGTGAGGAGCTTGCGCTGCTTGGAGTCAAGTCTTGAGGGGGTCAGCACCTTAATCTCAAGACGCAAGTCACCTCGCCCTCTTGATCGAAGCCTGGTTGCTCCTAACCCCTTCAGCACAATGGTGTCTCCATGCTGTGCACCGGGTTCGACTACAACTCGCTTTTCGCCGTCGAAAGTGTCAATCACAACCTCGCAACCCAAAGCTGCATCGGTCATCGGCACCTCGAGCGAGGCTACAAGGTCATCACCATCTCTTGCATAGATCGGATCTGGGCGGACGGAAACCTCAAGATATATGTCTCCGTTTGGCCCACCGGCGAATCCAACTTCCCCTTGGCCTGGCAGGTGGAGTCGAAGCCCATCGGAGACTCCGGCCGGGATGTCAAGTTCAAGATCTCGCCTAGCCCTAACTCGACCTTGTCCCCGGCATGTGACGCACGGATCCGGTATAACCTCGCCACTGCCGCGACAGGAGCCACAGGGCGCGGTGGTGACCATCATTCCCATAAATGATTGAACCTGCCGCTGAATCTGACCGCTTCCACGGCAAACCTCACAGGTGCGAATCGTCGTTCCCGGCTTGCAACAAGAACCAGAACAGGTTTCGCACAGTACCGCGGTATCGATGGTTAGGGTTTTCTCCGCTCCAAATACACTTTCACGCAAATCAAGGTCAACTCGAAGCAGTGCATCTTGACCGCGTTGGGCCCTAGACCTTGGTCCCCTAGGGGAACCACCGAAGAAGGATTCAAAGATGTCGCCCAGTCCAAAACCGGCTGCTCCACCACTGTCGTATTGGGCTCGAGACTGTGAATCTGAGAGCACCTCGTATGCGTGAGTCACGCTTTTGAAGCGCTCCGCGGCACTTGGATCTGGATTCACATCTGGGTGTAGCTCACGAGCTAGTCGGCGATAGGCCTTTTTGATCTCGTCCTGAGTCGCATCGCGTGACACACCCAGCGCTTCATAATGGTCACTCACGAATTACCCTCCAGGATCTGCGTCAGATAACGGGCAATGGCTCGGACAGCTGCGATGTTTCCGGAGTAATCCATTCTGGTGGGGCCCATCACACCGAGCTTTGCTACCTCTGTACCCGCCGCCTGGTATCCGCTGACGACCAGTGATGCATTGCTAATTCCCTCGAAGCCGATTTCTGAGCCGATTCGTAGCGCCACGCCGTGCTGGTCTGCCTGCAGCTCGTTGATTAGGCGAAGTAAAACAACCTGCTCCTCGATTGCGTCCAAAACACTGGAAAGCTCCCCCGAAAAGTCCTCGCCCTGCCGCACCAAATTCGCAGAGCCAGAAACGACTAACTTCTCCTGTCGGTTCGCCTCAACGAGAGATTGGAGAGCTGTGACTGCCTGAGTAACAAAGGGTCGCCGCTCTGGGGCAAACTCGGAGGCTAGTGACCCAAGCTTGCCCTTGACATCGGAAAGTGCTGACGAAATCAACATTCCGTTGAGGCGACCACGTAGCTCTTGAACAAGTGCGTCTTCAACTTCAGTCTGAGCATCGAGTTGAAGCTGTTGAATTCGACCGGTATCGGTAATCAGCATCAGCAAGACACGGGTAGGCGCCAGCTGAATAAGTTCAACGTGGCGAACAGTTGACTTTCCCAAAGATGGGTACTGCACCAGTGCGAGAGTGTTGGTCAGGTTCGCAAGCTGACGTGCAGCGCGTTCCACAACATCGTCAAGATCATTGGCCTCAGCTAGAAAACGCTCCATCGCCGACTTCTCGGCTATGGAGAGAGGCTTCACCTCACCCAGCCGATCAACAAAAAGTCGGTATCCCTTCTCGGTTGGGATTCGACCAGATGAGGTGTGTGGGGCCTTAATCAAATCTTCTTCTTCAAGCAACGCCATGTCGTTACGAATTGTGGCGGCCGAAACCCCGAGTGGGTGACGATCCAAAAGAGCTTTGGATCCAACAGGTTGGTTTGAGTAAATGAAGTCCTGCACGATTGCTCGCAAGACCTCAAGAGATCGCTCTGGAATCATCTGGCACTCACCTACCTTGAGTGCCAATTCTAAATCAGCTGGTTGCAGAACTCACCAGGTCAACGGCAATCCCGTCAACCAAGAGTCTTCCGCGGTCCGTGACCCTCACCCTGTCTGCTTGCAGGGTCAGTAACCCATCGGTGATATAGCCGGCAACTTTCTCGGCAGGCACCTTCAAATCGGATAGCACTGACCTTGGAAGTCCAAACTTGGTTCGCAATCTAAGCATCACGCCTTCGATGAGGTGCGTCTGGGCATCAATGGCCTCAAAACCAATAGCCGGTGAGCCTCCAGCAAGAGCTTGCTGGTATGCAAGGGGGTGCTTCCGATTCCAAAATCGATTTCCATTGATGTGCGAGTGGGCACCTGGCCCAAAACCCCACCAGTTCTTTGACTCCCAGTAGGCCATGTTGTGAACCGAGGGTCGACCCCAGTTGGAAACCTCATACCAGCTAAGCCCGGCAGCCTCTAGATGCTTGTTTGCCAATTGATGCTTGGTGGCGTTCAAATCCTCATCAGTTTGAGCAAGTTCCCCGCGCTTTATCTGCGCTGCAAGCTTTGTGCCCTCTTCCACAATTAGCGAATACGCCGAGACATGCTCCGTGCCCAGCGCTATAGCTTCCTCAAGGGTCTGCCTCCAAGAGTCCAACGACTCCCCCGGTGCTCCATAGATCAGATCAACGCTGGTTCTGAATCCAAGCATCTTGGCATGTTCAATTAGGGGTGCAAGCAGCTCTGGGCGGTGGGTTCTGTCAAGAACCTTGAGAACCTCAGGGTCAAAACTCTGCGCTCCAAAACTGATCCGGTTCACACCAGCACTGCGTAATGCTTTCAATAAGGGTGAATCAGTGCTCTCCGGATTTGCCTCCAAAGTGATTTCCGCATCTGGCGCTAAGCCGAAGCAGGCACTCAGTCTGTCTAAAACTGCCTCAATTTGCTCGGCTTGGAAAAGCGACGGCGTGCCACCGCCAAAAAAGACCGAGCTCAGCCTAGGTAGACGAATCTCCGAGTCATCCAGAACGCGCTCGGCAAACTCAATCTCTTGAATGAGGGGTTGATGAAACTCAGTTCGCTTTACTTCACCAAGCTCGCTTTGCGTGTAGGTGTTGAAATCGCAGTAGCCGCAGCGCACCTCACAGAAGGGAATGTGCACGTAGGCGTGGAAGGTGTCTGGCTGGCGGTAACTTGCGAGCCGGTTGGACTCTGGCCACGGTAAACCCTCAGGTAGAGCTCCCACTACTTCTTCTTTTCGGTCTTGCCCTCATCAGAAGAAAGTGCCGCAATGAAGGCCTCTTGTGGCACCTCTACTCGACCGACCATCTTCATGCGCTTCTTACCTTCTTTTTGCTTCTCTAGAAGCTTGCGCTTTCGGGTGATGTCACCGCCGTAGCACTTGGCCAAAACGTCTTTCCTAATCGCTCGAATCGTCTCTCGAGCGATAATTCTTGATCCGACCGCAGCTTGAATTGGCACCTCAAACTGCTGTCTTGGAATCAACTCCCGCAACTTAGAAGCAATTTTGGTGCCGTGAGCGTAGGCCTTGTCGCGGTGCACGATTGAGCTGAATGCATCTACTTTTTCGCCCTGAAGCAGAAGGTCAACTTTGACCAAGTCTCCAGCCTCATACCCATTGTCCTCATAGTCCAACGAGGCATAGCCCTGGGTCTTGCTCTTGAGCTGATCGAAGAAGTCAAAGACGATTTCAGCTAGCGGCAGGTTGTAGCGAAGCTGAACTCGATCCTCTCCGAAGTACTGCATGTCAATCATGCTGCCGCGACGTTGCTGACACAGCTCCATGATCGTTCCCACATAGTCCTTTGGCGCCAGGATGGTTGCCTTCACCATCGGCTCACGAACCTCTTTGATCTTCCCCTCTGGGAACTCAGATGGGTTAGTCACTATGAACTCACTGCCATCTTCACGAGTGACCTCATAGACCACCGACGGCGAAGTAGCGATTAGTGAGAGGTTAAACTCACGCTCCAAGCGCTCTGTAATGATCTCCAGGTGAAGCAAACCGAGGAAGCCACATCTGAAACCAAAACCCAACGCGGCTGAGGTCTCTGGCTCGTATACCAGCGAGGCATCCGATAGACGAAGCTTGTCTAGAGCCTCTCTGAGGTTCGGATAATCACTGCCGTCGATTGGGTAGATACCCGAGAAAACCATTGGCTTTGGATCTGCGTAGCCCTTGAGAGCCTGCGTGGCAGGGCGCTGCTTGGAAGTGACAGTGTCACCGACCTTGGACTGGCGAACGTCCTTAACTCCGGTAATAAGGTAGCCAACTTCACCCACTCCAAGCCCCGCTGAAAC
>JBEENY010000014.1:0-26319 GCA_041191905.1 Actinomycetota bacterium | reverse complement strand
TTGAGGCAATGGTTGCGTTGGTGATTGCCAACAGTGTGTTGGAAAAGTTCGGCGGCGACTCTGTGGCTGAGACCAAGCGAAACATTCAGACCTATCTGGACAGCATCCCCGAGGTGATGCGCTCGCGCATTGTCAGGCCATAAATGGCGGGGGCTATTGTTTTGATAGGACCGATGGGGTCCGGTAAGACCACGCTAGGCAAGAAACTCGCGAAGGAGCTTGGGCTGCTGTTTATCGACACCGATAAGCAAATAGCTGGCAAGTATGGGCCAATTGCAAAGCTCTTTGAAGAGCATGGCGAAGAGTATTTTCGAGGCCTAGAAACTCAGTACCTAAGAGATGCCTTAGATCAGCCCGCAGTCGTTGCAACCGGTGGCGGAGCTATCTTGAGAACCGAGAACCAAGAGATGATCGCAAAGCACCACGTGATCTTTCTCGACACCTCCGCTGAGCACGTGATCGGCAAGGTCAACATGCACAAGCGCCCGCTGCTTCGGGACAACCCTGACCGCTGGCAAGAGATTTATGACGCAAGGGTGGCGACCTACAAAGCCTTAGCAAAACAGACTGTCTTTACCGGAGGCAGGCCAATCAAGAAACTAATTCACGAGATTACGGATGGTCTAGGCAAATGAGATCAATTGTTGGCAGGGGACTGCTGGATGAAATTCCTGGCGCCCTTGATGGAGTGAAGAAGGTCCTAGTAGTTCACCCGCAGGCGCTAAGTGCAACCGCAGAAGCTATTCGCGAGCGCCTGCAGACTGCGGGGTTCGAGGCGATTCTTGCCGAGGTCCCAAACGGTGAGGATGCGAAGCGCATCGAGGTCGCTGCCTTTTGTTGGGGAATCATGGGTCAAGCCGATTTTCACCGTAACGATGCGGTTATCGGCCTGGGTGGCGGAGCTACCACAGACCTTGCAGGATTTGTGGCGGCAACCTGGCTTCGTGGGGTTAGAAGCATTTTGATTCCAACCACCCTGCTAGGCATGGTGGACGCTGCAGTTGGTGGAAAGACCGGGGTCAACACCAGTGAGGGCAAGAACTTGGTTGGGGCTTTTCACCTCCCGCACCGGGTCATCATTGATTTAGACACTCTGGAAACGCTGCCCAAGAACGACCTGATTGCAGGTATGGCCGAGGTTGCTAAGTACGGATTCATATCCGACCCGTGGATCTTGGATGCCCTGGAGGACCCAGCCGCGCTTGATCCAAAGTCGGATTTGATTGAGGAGCTAGTGAAGCGCTCGGTCGCCATCAAAGAGCGAGTCACTGAAGCCGACTTCAAAGAAGCTGGCGAGCGAGAGTTTCTAAACTATGGCCACACCCTAGGTCACGCCATCGAGCATGCTGAAAGGTATAAGTGGCGCCACGGTGCGGCAATCTCGATCGGCATGGTTTTCGCAGCCGAGTTGTCCATGCTCTCGGGCAAACTTAGCGAAGCTGAACTTGAAAGGCACCGCAAGGTTCTGGGCGGCTTGGGCCTTCCGCTTACGTATCGAGCTGATCGCTGGGATCAGCTGTTGGCAACAATGCAACGTGATAAAAAGGCAAGATCAGGTGCACTTAGATTTGTGGTGTTGGATCAAATCGGCAAACCGAGTATCCTCTCAGCCCCTACTCCGGAACTACTATTTACTGCCTTCCAGGCGATTGTGGAATAGCGTTTACCCATGAGCAAGATTCTTATCCTGAATGGACCAAATCTAAATCTGCTAGGCAGACGCGAACCCGATGTCTACGGAAGCGCGAGTCTGGCCGATTTGGAGCGAGCTCTCACAACTCAGTTCCCGACTGCTGATCTTGAATTCTTTCAAACCAACAGCGAGGACGAGCTAATCGCCAAACTGCACCAGGCGTTTGAAGAAAAGTTGGACGTTGTGCTTAATCCCGCAGCCTTCACTCACTACTCTTATGCCCTCAGGGATGCATGTGCGGTGCTAACCACCAGCAAGCTTCGACTAATCGAAGTGCACATTTCGAACCCACACACCCGCGAAGAGTTTCGCCACAACTCGGTTATTTCTGGGGTGGCAACGGGCGTAATCGCCGGCTTTGGGCTATCCAGCTACGAGCTAGCGGTTTCTTGGCTGCTAGCCAACTAGAATTCTCAAGGTTTATTCAAGGAGAGTCATGGCAACTTCAAACGATCTAAAAAACGGCATGGTGCTAAACATCGAGGGTCAACTTTGGTCAGTTATCGAGTTTCAGCACGTAAAGCCAGGTAAGGGGCCAGCATTCGTCCGCTCCAAGCTGCGCAATGTGCTCTCGGGCAAGGTTGTTGACAAGACTTTCAACGCTGGTGTGAAGGTGGAGACTGCCAACGTAGATCGCCGCGACATGCAGTACCTCTACAAGGATGGCTCCGGCTTTGTTTTCATGGACACCACCAACTACGACCAGATCACCGTATCCGCCGAAACTGTTGGAGACGCAGCAAACTTCATGCTGGAGAACCAGATGGCTACCGTGGCACTTCACGAGGGCGACCCGCTCTACATTGAGCTTCCACCATCGGTAGTGCTCGAGATCACTTACACCGAGCCTGGCCTACAGGGTGACCGCTCTACCGGTGGGACCAAGCCCGCAACACTGGAGACCGGGTACCAGATTCAAGTGCCACTGTTCATTGAGAACAACACCAGAGTCAAGGTCGACACCAGAACCGGTGACTACCTTGGCCGTGTGAGCGAATAGTTGAGCGCAAGAACTAAGGCTCGAAAGCGAGCATTGGATGCGCTATTCGCATCCGATGTGACTGGTCAGAATGCCCTCACTCTGCTCGAGCAAACCAGGGGCGAGGTTGGTGACCGACAAAATCAGGATGCCATTTTCGACTATGCCGAAATGTTGGTCACGGGCTATCTACAAAATTCCGACAGTATCGATACTCAACTTCGCATGCTCGCCGACAACTGGTCGTTAGAGCGCATGCCGAACGTTGACCGAGCTCTGCTGCGGCTAGCGAGCTGGGAGATTCTCTACAACGATGAGGTTCCTAACGAGGTCGCCATCTCAGAAGCTGTGGCTTTAGCGGCCGAGTATTCGACCGAGGACTCCTCAAAATTCGTAAACGGAGTTTTGGCAAGACTTTCTAAAGGTTCGACAGCACTTTAGCTAGTATGCTTTGACAAGCAAATGTCCTTTAACTTCGTCCAGAGAGGCGAATAAGGAGAAGAAATGACCTCTAGAGTCGTACTCGACGCGCCAGACATTGATCGGGCTCTGAAGCGTATCTCCCATGAAATCCTCGAAGCCAACGAAGGCTTTGAGGATTTAGTTTTATTAGGGATTCCAACCCGCGGCGTTTCACTCGCATCCAGAATCGCGGCAATCATCAAAGGGATTGAGCCGGATTTCGAGGGGCGCTGCGGAAGCCTGGATATCACAATGTATCGGGATGATCTATCAGGAAACCAAAGAGCGTTGGGTAAAACCGAAATCCCTTCCTCGGGGATTGACGGCAAGGTCGTGGTCTTGGTCGACGATGTTTTGTTCTCTGGAAGAACGGTGCGGGCCGCACTCGATGCCTTGGTTGAGTTTGGTCGTCCGCGTCAGGTGAAGCTGGCGGTGCTGGTCGATAGAGGCCATCGCGAGCTGCCGATCAGACCGGATTTCGTTGGGAAGAACCTCCCAACCGCTAAGAGCGAGCGAGTGTCTGTAATGGTGCAGGCCATAGACGGTATTGACCAGGTGGTGATTTCAGAGTGAAGCACTTGATTTCGATTTCGGATCTAAACAAGGCCCAGGCAGTCAAACTGCTTGACGACGCCGCCGAGCTAGCCTCGGTGAACGAGCGAGAGGTGAAGAAGCTTCCCGCACTGCGTGGCAAGACGGTCGTAAACCTATTCTTCGAAAACTCAACCAGAACCAGAATTAGCTTTGAGATTGCGGCTAAGCGACTGAGCGCGGATGTGATCAACTTCTCCGCATCAACCTCATCACTCTCCAAAGGCGAATCCCTAAAGGACACAGCCCAGACTCTAGAGGCACTTGGGGCGCACGCTATCGTGGTTCGGCACCCCTATTCGGGTGCGGCTCACTCCCTAGCTCACCGAGGTTGGATTTCATCCAGCATCATCAACGCAGGTGACGGTTCTCACGAGCACCCAACCCAAGCACTGCTTGATGCCCTAACGCTTCGTCAGGCATTTGGCATGAGTCAGGATCTCACGGGCCTGAAGGTCTTGATAGTCGGAGACATCCTTCACTCTCGTGTAGCGAGAAGCAACATTTTGCTTCTGAAGCTATTAGGTGCAGAGGTTACGGTTGCCGGACCAACCACCTTGATGCCCAAGGGTATCGAAGCAATGGGTGCGCGGGTTTCGCACAATCTGGATGAGTCGCTTTCCCAAAAGCCTGATGCGGTGATGATGCTTCGGGTGCAGAAGGAGCGGATGCAGGGAAGCTTCTTCCCATCTGAGCGTGAGTATGCAAAAAGTTGGGCCCTAACTGGGGATAGGTTCGCAACGCTGGGGGAGAACTCAGTTGTGCTGCATCCGGGGCCGATGAACCGAGGATTTGAAATCTCCTCTGAGGCAGCGGACTCTTCCAAGTCTCTAGTTCTGAAGCAGGTTGCAAACGGAGTTTCGGTTCGAATGGCGGTTTTGTACGCGACCTTGTCGGGAGAGGCCAACTAATGAGCACAATTCTTTCCTCAGTCACGCTGGCGAATGGGCAGCGTGCCGACATCGAAATCACTGACGGTGTTGTCTCGGCTATCGGGAATCTCGGCGCGGGCCTCGATTGCTCCGGTTTGATTGCCCTACCAGGCTTCGTTGATTTACACACCCACCTGCGCCAGCCTGGCTTTGAAGCCAGCGAGACGGTCTTGACAGGATCACGCTCTGCGGCTGCCGGTGGTTACACCGCGGTGTTAGCAATGGCGAACACCATGCCGGTTGCAGAATCGGCGGGGGTTGTGGAGCAAATTCAGCAGCTTGGATTAGAAGCGGGTTATGTCGAGGTGCAGCCAATCGGAGCAGTCACCAAGGGACTTGCCGGCGAGGAGCTGGCGGCACTTGGTTCCATGGCAAATTCAAGAGCCAAGGTTCGAGTCTTTTCAGATGACGGCAACTGTGTGCATGACCCGCTAATCATGCAGCGGGCACTTGAGTACGTGAAAGGTTTCGACGGAGTTATTGCCCAGCACGCCCAAGAGCCTAGGCTAACTCAGGGTGCTCAAATGAATGATGGTGCCCTCGCCACAGAACTGGGCCTGAAGGGCTGGCCAAGTGTCGCTGAAGAGTCGATCATTGCTCGAGACGCTTTATTGGCAGAGCAAACCGGAGCTCGACTACACATCTGTCACCTCACGACTGCAGGTGCGGTTGACGTCGTTCGCTGGGCCAAGAAACGCGGAATCCAGATCACCGCGGAGGTTACGCCGCACCACCTGATGCTCACTGAGGAATTGGTTCGGGGTTATGACCCTGTCTATAAGGTAAATCCGCCGCTTCGCACCAAAGAGGACACACTCGCACTGCGTGCAGCAGTGTTGGATGGAACCATAGACATTCTTGGTACCGACCACGCTCCACACTCGATTGAGAAAAAGGATTGCGAGTGGGAAGCTGCCGCGTTCGGCATGGTCGCTCTCGAGCATGCGGCAAGTGTTCTGCAGGAAGTTGTCATCGGCGGTGGTGGTGACTGGGAGCTTTTCACCAAGTTGATCTCCTCAAAGCCCGCTGAAATCGCGAGGCTCTCGGGTCAAGGTGAGCTCGGAGTCGGGAAGCCTGCAAACCTAACCTTGATTGACCCAAGTGCGAAGCGAGTGATCGAGTCAAAAACCTTGTCCAAGAGCACCAACAATCCATTCGTAGGAGTGGAGCTTCCTGGGCGTGTGGTTCACACCATCTATCGCGGAGAATTCACGGTACGAGATGGAGTAGTGCGCTAATGGAAAGAGAGATCATTGGAGCAAGTGCAATTGCCCTGGTGGCGGTTATTGCGGGGTTGATCTACCTTTCGAATCGCTCGGTTCGTAGAGCGCAAGAGAGCGCTCTTCCAGAACCAAGCCGTCCAGCCACGCTCGCGGATGGGGTAGCAGCGTTTTATGTATCGACAGTCTTTGCCGACTCTCCGCTCAAACGAGTCTGGGCCTGGGGCCTTGGAGGCAGGGGTAAGGCGTTAGTCGCAGTAGATTCCTCAGGCGTGAGTGTCGAGCGTCAAGGTGAACTCGGTCTGTTTGTTTCTCGCGATGCACTCACGGGAGTAAGTCGAACTTCAGCCACTATCGACAAGGGTGTGGAGAAAGACGGTTTGATCGCACTGATTTGGAGACTCGGTGATGAGGAACTAGCGACCCACCTACGCATTGTGGGTAAGTCGCAACGACAAGAGTTTGAAAATGCAATTCGCGAGCACTTTGGAGTGGAAATTGGATAAGGCCTACCTAGTTTTAGAAAACGGCACAGTATTCGAGGGTGAGGCCCTTGGGGCTAGCGGTCAGACCCTCGGTGAGTTGGTTTTTGCAACCGGAATGACCGGCTACCAGGAAACGATCACCGACCCCAGTTACGCCGGCCAGATCGTTATCCAGACCGCTCCTCACATCGGAATCGTTGGCATGAACGAGCGAGACGAGGAGTCAAGCAGAATTTGGGTGGCTGGTTACGTGGTGAAGGACCCATCCAGAATCGCTTCGAACTTTAGGGCAGAGCGTACCCTCCAGTCCGATCTGAATAGTCAAGGCATAGTTGGAATTTCCAACCTTGACACTCGCGCCCTCACGATCATGATTCGTGATGCCGGCGCAATGCGAGCAGGAATCTTCTCGGGAGACTCAATCAAATCTGAGGCAGAGATGATTGCACTGGTGACTGCAGCACCTGAGATGAAGGGTCGCAAGCTTTCAGACATTGTGACGACCCCACAAAGCTATGTAATCCCCGCCAAAGGTGATGCAGTTGGATCGGTCGCGATTCTGGACTTGGGCATCAAAAAATCAACCCTCGAACACCTAAGTGAGCGTGGACTTGAGGTTCGGGTTTACCCTTCTGATGTGTCCTCCGAGGTGTTGCTTGGGGACAATCCGAGTGCGGTGTTTTTCTCGAATGGGCCAGGTGACCCCGAGGCATCAACGGCCCAGGTTGAACTTCTGAGAAAGGTCCTCAAAGTTGGAAAGCCATTCTTCGGCATTTGCTTTGGCAACCAGTTGCTTGGCAGAGCATTGGGTTTTGACACCTACAAGCTGGCATTCGGGCACCGAGGCATCAATCAGCCGGTTTTGCACGCTGAGACCGGCCGTGTTGAGGTAACTGCCCACAACCACGGTTTTGCAGTCAAGCTTGATGGTGATGAGGCCATGAGCCCACAGGGATTTGGTCGAGTTCAAGTTTCCCACCGCGGTCTCAACGATGGTGTGGTCGAGGGACTCGAGTGTCTAGACATCCCCGCCTTCTCTGTCCAGTACCACCCAGAGGCAGCCGCTGGACCACATGACTCGCACTACCTTTTCGACAAGTTCATTTCGATGATTCAGGAGAACTAATGCCAAAACGTCAAGACATCAAATCGGTATTAGTAATTGGTTCCGGCCCTATCGTTATCGGCCAGGCCTGTGAATTTGACTACTCGGGCACCCAGGCATGCCGAGTCCTGCAGGAAGAGGGAATCAGAGTAATTCTGATCAACTCAAATCCCGCGACCATCATGACCGATCCAGATTTTGCAGATGCTACCTATGTGGAGCCAATCACCCCAGAGGTCATCGAAGCGATAATTGAAAAGGAAAAGCCAGACGCAATCCTGCCTACCTTGGGTGGTCAGACAGCGTTGAATGCTGCAATGTCACTTTACGAGCGCGGTTCTCTCGAGAAGTATGGCGTTGAGCTAATTGGTGCAAATGTTGATGCCATCAAAGCCGGTGAAGATCGCCAAGCTTTCAAGCAACTTGTCCTTGACGCCGGTGCCGACGTTGCGCGCAGCTACATCGCCCACACCATGGACGAGGTGCTGGAGGCGGCAAATCAACTTGGTTACCCAATGGTGGTTCGACCTTCATTCACCATGGGAGGGCTGGGTTCAGGTTTTGCCTACAACGAAGCTGACTTAAGAAGAATCGCAGGGGCTGGCTTGCAAGCTTCCCCCACAACTGAGGTGCTACTTGAAGAGTCGATCTTGGGTTGGAAAGAGTATGAACTCGAACTAATGCGAGACAAGAACGACAACACGGTTGTCGTCTGCTCCATCGAAAACTTTGATCCAGTTGGAGTTCACACTGGCGACTCAATCACGGTTGCTCCAGCGCTGACCCTGACTGACCGCGAGTACCAAAACCTTCGCGATATCGGAATTGAGATCATTCGCGCGGTTGGTGTAGACACCGGAGGGTGCAACATTCAGTTCGCGGTTGACCCAGAGAACGGTCGCGTGATTGTCATCGAGATGAACCCTCGTGTCTCTAGATCATCGGCACTGGCATCCAAGGCAACTGGATTCCCGATTGCGAAGATTGCTGCCAAGCTGGCAATCGGTTACACGCTTGACGAGATTCCTAATGACATCACTGGGGTTACCCCGGCGAGCTTCGAGCCGACTTTGGACTACATCGTTGTGAAGGCACCACGATTCGCATTTGAGAAGTTCCCGGCAGCCGACCCGACACTCACCACAACCATGAAGAGTGTTGGCGAGGCCATGGCTATCGGAAGAACCTTCACTCAGGCGCTGCAAAAAGCATTGCGCTCTCTTGAGAAGCGCGGAAGTTCATTCCACTGGGGGAATCAAACAGATTCCGTTCACGACTTGCTCACCAAGATGCGAGTCCCTACAGATGAACGAGTTGTGCAGGTGCAACAGGCGCTTCGTCTGGGAGCAACCGCCCAGCAGGTATTTGAAGCCACCAAGATTGACCCTTGGTTCATCGACCAAATTCAACTAATCAATGAAACCGCTCAGTGGTTAACTGAGCAGCCCGAGCTGACCCGTTATGTGCTGAAGAGGGCCAAAGAGCAAGGGTTCTCGGATGTTCAGATTGCGCAGCTCAGGTCGATGTCTGAGGCCGAGGTTAGGTCACTTAGGCACAGCCTGAACCTTCGACCGATTTTCAAAACAGTAGACACCTGTGCGGGGGAGTTCCCGGCCCTCACGCCCTACCACTACAGCAGCTACGAGCAGTTCACTGAAGTGCGCCCATCAGCTCGCAAGAAGGTCGTGATTCTTGGATCGGGCCCGAACAGAATCGGGCAGGGAGTCGAGTTTGACTACTCCTGCGTGCACGCGGCATTTGCATTGCGTGACGCTGGTTACGAAACCATCATGGTGAACTGCAACCCGGAGACGGTCTCCACCGATTACGACACCTCCGACCGCCTCTACTTCGAACCACTAACGCTTGAGGATGTTCTCGAAGTGATTCATGCCGAGAGTCAATCCGGAGAGCTACTGGGTGTAATGGTTCAGCTAGGTGGTCAGACCGCACTTGGCCTTGCCAAGGGTCTCGAGGCTGCCGGTATTCCGATTCTCGGAACCACTCCAGAATCAATCGATAAGGCTGAGGAACGTGGACAGTTCCAGCAGATCTTGGATGCCGCAGGCCTTCTAGCACCAGCTAATGGGATTGCCACCAACCTGGATGAGGCAGTGGCGGTAGCAACCCGAATTGGTTACCCCGTTTTGGTTAGACCTAGCTTCGTGCTAGGTGGCCGAGGCATGGAGATTGTCTATGACGAGCCTTCGCTGAATGGCTACTTCGATCGCATCGCCGGTCACGCTCTAGTTGATGCCGAGCACCCGCTGCTGGTTGATCGCTTCCTAGATGATGCGATTGAGATCGACATCGATGCCCTCTTCGATGGTGAGCAACTCTATGTCGGTGGCGTTATGGAGCACATCGAAGAGGCGGGCATTCACTCCGGCGACTCAAGTTGCACCTTGCCACCTATCACGCTGAGTGAAACTCAGATCGATCGTGTCGCAAGGGCAACCGAGGAGATTGCTAGAGGCCTGAACGTAAAGGGGCTACTGAACGTGCAGTTCGCGCTGGCCTCTGACGTCCTCTATGTGCTCGAGGCAAACCCTCGTGCATCAAGAACCGTTCCATTCGTGTCCAAGGCGCTTGGAATCACGCTGGCCAAGGCTGCGGCTTTGGTGATGGCAGGATCCAGCATTAGCGATCTGATTAGGGGTGGTCATCTTCCAGCGCAAGATGGCAAGCACCTTCCGAGCGGGACACCGATTTCCGTGAAAGAGGCGGTGTTGCCGTTCAAGCGATTTGCAACCAAGGATGGTCGCTTCGTGGACTCACTACTGGGTCCTGAGATGCGCTCAACCGGTGAGGTTATGGGTATCGATGTTGACTTCCCGACTGCATTCGCAAAGTCTCAAGCGGGCGCTGGATCCAAGCTTCCTAAGTCTGGAACAGTATTTGTTTCGGTCGCAGATCGTGACAAGCCTCAGCTCTTGCTTCCGGTTCGGAGACTAAGCCAGTTGGGATATCGAATCCTGGCGACAGATGGCACTGCAAAGATGCTTTCTCGTCACGGTATCGCGGCCGAGCGGGTTGCAAAGCACTCTCAGGCTGGAACCGGTGAGCGATCAATCGTTGAAATGATCACCGCAGGTGAGGTCGACGTGGTAGTAAACACTCCATCTGGAGCGGATGCCCGTGTCGATGGCTACGAGATCCGCGCCGCTACAACCGCTGCGGACAAACCAATCTTCACAACTGCGGCGCAGCTGAGCGCAGCAATTGGCTCCTTCGAGATGATCCGAGAAGGAGAATTCAAGGTAAAGCCGCTACAGGAGCATGCACTTGATCGAAAGCAGCTGCTAAATGGCTAGTTTTCTCGAGCGCATCCATAAGACAATCTCAGAGCAGAGTGCGCTCTGTCTGGGAATTGACCCCTCGGAATCCGAGCTCAGAGAGTGGGAGCTCCCAAACTCATCACAGGGTGTTCTGGACTATGGACTGAAACTTGTGGATGCGGCAGCTGGCAATCTTGGCTTTATCAAGCCTCAAATTGCATTCTTTGAGCGTTTCGGATCTGCCGGTCTGTTGGCATTGGAGCAGATTCTTGTCGAGGCTCGGGCTGCCAACCTCTTCGTGATTGCCGATGCCAAGCGGGGGGACATCGGATCCACCATGCACGGCTACGCCGAGGCGTGGTTTGGTGATGACTCTCCACTGCGCTCTGATGCGCTAACCGTGTCTGGGTACTTGGGGCCAGATTCGCTTGATGACACCCTGGGTTACGCCTCCGATGTGAACGGTGGCCTTTTCGTGCTCTGTGCCACCTCAAACCCAGAAGCCAAGCAATTGCAAACTGCAAAGCACGGCAACAAGACAGTCGCTCGACTGGTTCTTGAGGCTGCAAAAAAGACTGATTCAAAAAACCTAGGACTTGTCATTGGAGCCACCCAGAAGCTCGAGGACTTTGGACTAAGTGAGGTGCTGGAGACCGATTGCAAAGTGCCGATACTCGCACCAGGTTTTGGTGCCCAAGGTGCCAAGCTATCGGACCTGAAGGCGATATTTGGAGCTTCTGCCTCTAACGTGATTGCCTCGATGTCTCGTGGCCTGACAGCGCAGGGCCCAGATAAGCTCAGGGAGAAGATAAAGATTTCGAAGGATGAGCTTTGGCGCTAGTGGTTCTAGCCGGTCCTGCGGGAGTTGGCAAAGGCACGATAGTGCAGCGAATCTTGGCGTCCGAGCCTGACTTTCTGCTGTCCGTTTCGGCAACGACCAGAGCACCCCGCCCAGGTGAGGTTGATGGGATCCACTACCACTTCATTTCTAAGGCAGAATTCGAAGATCTGATCGCGCAGAACCAGCTGCTTGAGTATGCAATCGTTCACGGCAGTAATTACTACGGGACACTTCTGAATGAGCTAACCAGGGCAGAGGCAGAGGATAAGCATCTGCTCCTGGAGATTGACCTGCAGGGCGCTAGACAGGTCAAAGAGAGAATCCCTGAAGCGCTGACAATATTTATCTCACCGCCTAGTTGGGACGAGCTCGAGGCAAGGCTTCGAAATCGCGGCACCGAGACAGAAGAGCAAATTCAAACTAGACTGTCTACAGCTCGCACAGAACTTGCAAGTGCGGGGGAGTTTGATTTCAACATCACCAACCAGGACCTAGACACTTGCGTGTCCGAGGTAGTTGAATTGGTGCGAAAGTACGAAAGAGGATCATGAGCGACAAGCTTCAGGGAATCGTAAACCCACCAATTGACGAGCTGCTTGCAAAGGCAGGCTCCAACTACGAACTAGTTATCTTCGCGTCAAAGCGCGCTCGCCAGATCAACGAGTACTACGCAGCGCTTCACGAGGGCAGCCTGTTCAACTACGTTGGACCACTTGTTGACTCATCCATCGATGACAAGCCTCTAAGCATCGCGCTGCACGAACTGCACCAGGGCAAGCTACACAAGGTAGAGGCCAAGTAGGTCTCAATTGCGCATTCTGCTTGGAATAACAGGTGGAATCGCGGCCTATAAGGCGGCGAATCTAGTTCGCCTGCTAAAAGAATCCGGTCACGAAGTGTCTGTTTTGCCTACCCAAAATGCGTTGAAGTTCATCGGCGAGACAACTCTTGAAGCGCTTTCGGGGAAGAACATCAACCTGGACATGTATCAGGACGTAGCCGACGTTCGACACGTCGAGCTTGGGCAGCAGGCAGATCTAATAATCGTGGCGCCAGCAACCGCTAGTTTTATGGCTCGTCTGGCCGCGGGCATTGCGGATGACCTTTTGCTGAATGCCATCTTGGCTTCGACTGCACCAATAGTTTTGGCGCCTGCAATGCACACGGAGATGTGGCAAAACGAGGCGACTGTTGCAAACGTCCAAACCCTTGTCTCTCGGGGAATCAAGGTAATGGAACCTGCCGTTGGGCGACTAACGGGTGAGGACTCTGGGCCAGGCAGAATGCCAGAACCGGAGCAGATATTGGACTACGCGCTCCGAGGGTTACCACTTAGCGGAAAACACGTTATGGTCACCGCTGGAGGAACTCGAGAGCCAATCGATTCGGTTCGCTTTATTGGAAACTCGTCTACTGGACGAATGGGCATCGAACTCGCAAAAGCAGCGCGGGATCTAGGAGCTGAGGTCACCTTGGTGGCGGCCAACATCGAGACCAAAATCCCTGCGGGTGTCAATGTGATTCACGTCAGCTCAGTAGATGAGTTAGAGCTGGCAATGGACCGTGACTGCGACCTGATAGTTATGGCAGCTGCAGTCTCGGACTTTAGAGTGCCGAATCCGTCAGGCGAGAAGCTCAAACGCGGACAGTCACTGACGCTCGAACTTGTTCCCACCAAAGACTTGATCGCAAGCTACGTTGCCAATCACAAGGCAGTCTCGGTTGCCTTCGCACTATCAGACTCAACCGGAGACAAACTTGTAGAAATCGCCACGGCAAAGCTGTGGGACAAAGGTGTTGACTTCATCGTGGGTAACTCAGTAACCGCACTCGGGTCAGGGGACAACCAGATTGAGTTCATCTCCCGGGACTCTCACCAGTCCAAGTCTGGAACAAAGTCTGAGCTCAGTCGCTGGATTCTAGAGAGGGTCATACCCAAGCTGTCCTAGTGCCTAGATAGACTTTGGCACTATGAAGCTACGCACATTTACCTCTGAGTCCGTGACCGAAGGGCACCCGGACAAAATCTGTGATCAGATCTCTGACACCATCCTCGATGCAATGCTTGAGCAGGATCCAACCGCTCGTGTTGCTGTCGAGACCCTCGTAACCACTGGCCTAGTTCACGTTGCCGGTGAGGTTACTACCTCCAGTTATGTAGACATCCCTCAGCTTGTTAGGGATCGAATCACCGCAATTGGCTATGACAACGCGGAGATTGGATTCGATGGCAAAAGCTGCGGTGTCTCGATTTCTATAGGTGCCCAGTCTCCAGACATTGCAGCCGGTGTGGACGCAGCACTCGAGGCTCGAGCTGGAAACCAAGACACGGACTCACAGCTCGGTGCTGGTGACCAGGGAATGATGTTCGGTTATGCGACCAACGAGACCAAGGTGCTAATGCCGACTCCGATCTTGCTCTCACACAGAATTACCGAATCTCTCAGCAATCTCCGCCGTGAGCTAGCAAACGGTCTCCTGAGACCAGATGGCAAGGCTCAGGTCTCTGTAAATTACGACGGAGACAAGCCAGTATCAATTGACACCGTTGTGCTCTCGACTCAGCACCATCAGGATGCCAGCCAAGACGAGTTGGCCCAGTTGATTCTTTCCAGGGTGATTCAGCCGGTTCTGCAGGACTCCGGATTGGATTACTCCGACACCAAGTACTTCATAAATCCATCCGGTCGCTTCGTGATTGGTGGACCGCAGGGTGATGCCGGACTAACCGGTCGCAAGATCATTGTCGACACCTACGGCGGGATGGCCAGACACGGTGGTGGCGCATTCAGCGGCAAGGACCCTTCCAAGGTAGACCGCTCCGCCGCCTATGCCATGAGATGGGTAGCAAAGAATGTGGTTGCAGCAGGTTTGGCAGACCGAGCCGAAATTCAGGTTGCCTATGCAATTGGCGTTGCCAAGCCAGTCTCGGTGTTCGTGGAGACATTTGGAACCGAGAAGGTAGACACCGCTGCTATTGAGCACGCGATCTCGGAGGTCTTTGACCTTAGACCAGCGGCAATCATCCGAGAACTGGACCTGAGAAGACCTATCTACGCAAAGACTGCCGCCTATGGGCACTTTGGTCGAGAGTTACCTGGGTTTACCTGGGAGCAAACCGATCGTGCCAGTGCGCTGAGAGAAGCTGCAGGAAAGTAGTGAATTCCGTCGCGCGGGTGGTCGCGGAGTCGAACCTAATCCAGCTGGATAGAGAGTTTGACTTCCTGATTCCTGGCCACCTGCGGGACGAAGTTCAAGTTGGGCAAAGGGTCAAATTTGAGATTGGCCGAAGCAAAAAGGTTCACACCGGGTTCATTTCTCAACTCGCTGCGAGTAGTGAGTACGCCACTAGTGAGATAAGTGAGATCGTCTCAAGAAAGCCCGTATTAACCCCAGAATTACTTGGATTCGCAAGGCGGGTCGCGGACCGACAGTGTGTCGCCCTGGGGGAGGTACTCGCACTGGCGATACCGGATCACATGCCAAAAATTACGGTGCCGGAGTCAACCACTGCAAGGCCTGCTGAAAACCCTTTTCCTGCACCAAAACTTGATGCTCCACTGACAAAGCGTTCTGCGCTGCTTTCTGGCGCGAGACAGCAGGTTTTTGGGGGTAAGCGCTACCCAGACTGGGCGTTAGCGATTGCCCACCAGATGGCACAAAGGCTGATGCAAGGTCAAAGCAGTATCGCGGTCGTGCCAGAGCAATCACAGATCAACCTGTTGCGTGACTTGATCGTGGCCGGGGGTCTTGGGGATCAGCTGGCGGTCTTTGGCGCTGGCCAAAAGAAGTCTGAGCGCTATCAGAGCTATCAAAAGTGCCTCGATTTAGAGACCGTGATAGCGATTGGCACGAGAACTGCAATCTATGCTCCAGTCAACAACTTGGGTTTGGTAGCGCTATTTGACGACCTTGATGACTCACTGCGCGAGCAGGGATCACCGTTTACCCATGCTCGTGAGCTTGCTCTGATGAGAGCAATGGATTCTGAGTTGCTTTTGGTTGCAAACTATCGATCGGTCGAGATTCAACGCTTGGTCGAAATTGGCTACGTCAGCGATCACACTCTGACTGGCGCTCCACCTCGCATCGCGTTCAGTGAGCCAAGTGCGAGGATGGACTCCGCAAGTTTCGAACTGATTCGAGAGCGCGTGGAGCAGGGCCCGATACTTGTGTTACTGCCAAGGAAAGGAAGCTCGCCAGCCGCATTCTGCTTCAGCTGTGGCGATCGACTTAGCTGTCATAGCTGCGGTGGCCCTATTTGGGAACCAACCCTTGGGACATTCAACTGCAGGGTTTGCAGGCGAGGCTTCACCAGCTGCAAAACCTGCGGAAAGAACAGAGCAAAGTCAGGTCGCGCAGGAAGTGGTCGCACTGTTGCAGAACTCGGAAAGGCTTTCCCGCAAACTTTGATTTCCGAGGCAACGGCTGATAAGCAACCGTCGAAGATTTTGGACGCGAAGCACATAGTTGTCTCGACTCCGGGTTCAAGTCCGATTGCTCCCAACGGTTACGCTGCGGTGCTGATTCTCGATTGCGATATTTGGCTCTCCTCTCATTCGCTCCAAGCCGAGCAGATAGCAATCCGGGATTGGATGGAGGCCATCGAGCTGCTCTCTGACACCGGACGTGCAGTAATCGCAGGAGTCCCAGCCGAGCTTGGTCAGGCAATCACTCTGTCCCAACATCGGCAACTAGCCAAGGTGGCTTACCGGGATGCTGTAGCCCTTAGCCTTCCACCCGCTGTCCGAGTCGCACATTTGGAAGCTGCAAGCGATGTATTGACCGCAGTCCTTGAGGAATTGCATCAGGTCGGTGCGCAGGAGCTTAGGACTGAAATGGGCGAAACCTCCAAGGCACTGATTCGCTTCAGTTACCAGCTTGGTTCAAAAGTTAGCGAGATTCTGAGGAGGCAAGCGCTAAAAGCAAACGCGAGATTGGTAGGCGCGAGCAAGCGCCGCGGGCTAAGAATTGCAATGGACGATTGGTCTAGTCTCTAGGAAGCCATGAAACTAATCTTTGCCGGAACACCCGATATCGCCGCGGTTGCAATGCGAGAACTTGCCAGAGAGCATGAAATTGTCCTTGCCATCACGCGAGAAGATGCACCCGTGGGTCGTAAGCGAGTGCTAACTCCATCACCGGTGGCGATCGCGGCGGCAGAACTCGGTATCGAAGTGTTGAAACGAAATCGAATCACCGAATTTGATTTGCCTGAACTCAAGCGCTCGAATGCTGAGCTAGCGATCGTTATTGCCTATGGTGCTCTAATTCCCAAGTTTGCACTGCAGCTGTTGCCATGGTGGAATCTGCACTTTAGTCTGCTTCCAAAATGGCGCGGTGCGGCGCCACTTCAGTTTTCCATCCTGAATCTCGGCGATGGGGCTGGCATCTCGCTCTTTGAACTGGAGGAGGGTCTAGACACCGGGCCAATAGTCGCATCGCGACCAATGGTGATTGACGCATCCAAAACATATGGCGAGCACCTGGAAAGCTTCACTGCGGCGGGCGTCAAGCTAATTGGTGAGGCACTGAAATCTGCGCCAGTGGCGTCCGCGCAGGTTGGTGAACCAACATTCGCCCCCAAGATTGACAGGGCATTCGCAAAGCTCAATTTCAATCAAACAGCGCAGGTAGTGAGCGCAAAGGTTATGGCGCTAAACCCCGAGCCGGTTGCTTATGGGATGCTCGATGGACAGCCATTTCGAATCCTCCGTGCTGTGTCGCTAGGCAACACAAACTGGGTCGAGCTAGACCAATTAGCACCACTGCCAGGGCGAGTTACCCAAAGCGGTGGTCGAGTGCTGGCCGAATGCGGTGATGGCACACGCATTGAACTACTTGAAGTGCAGCCAGCCGGTAAAAAAGCTATGGCTGCGGGGGATTGGTATCGGGGGCTAAACAAAGAGGTGGTTCTTGACTAACCCACGCGAAGTCGCCCTGGATCTTTTGGTGAGGGTAGAGCAATCCGACAGCTACATAAATCTCTTGCTACCAAAGGTTCTGGGCAAGATAAATCCTTCCGATGCTGATCGAGGCTTGATCCAAGAACTGAGTTACGGCACGCTTCGCTGGAGGGCACAATACGATGCCTTCATCGATTCCTTCACAGCCGGAAAGACTTTGAGTCCTCGACTACGGCTCGCCCTCCAGCTCGGTTTACACCAGTTGTTCAGAATGCGCGTCCCGTCCCACGCAGCGATTCACGAGAGTGTTGAACTGGTGAAAAGCTTTGAGAAAAATGCCGCTGGTTTGGCAAATGCCGTGCTCAGGAACGCCGATCGTGCCGGCTTCGACGCACTCCTTGAGAAAGTTCTCAAGGCCAAATCCGCAGTGGATGCGCTAGCGATCAAGTATTCACATCCTGCATGGGTGATAACCGCACTAAAGACCGCATTGGAACTCGACGGTAGGGGTAATCAGCTGGAGCAATTGCTCGAAGCTAATAATGAAACCCCGCTTGTGAACTTAGCTGGACTAACTAAAGATGCACGGGATTACCTTGCCAAACAAGATTTGGAACCGGGTCTTGCATCCCCGATCGGATTCATTGCGAGGGGCAATCCAGAGCCGCTGCTGGCTAAGCCAGGCGTCAGAGTGCAGGACCAAGGATCGCAGCTTGTGGCGCTGGCCCTGTTGGAAGTCGGAGATAAGTCGGGCCGGTGGTTAGACATGTGTTCGGGCCCCGGCGGCAAGTCCGCTGTGCTTCAGGCAGGAATATGGGAACAAGGGGGCGAGCTTGATTGCCTGGAGCCCAACCCTCAGCGTGCGGAGTTGGTTCGCGAAGCCCTTGACCCCAGCGGCCCGGGTGAAGTTATTGTTGCCTACGGCCAGGAGGCAAAAGCAAATACTTACGATGCAATCCTGCTAGATGCACCTTGCTCAGGACTTGGCTCGGTTCGCAGAAAACCTGAGTCTCGTTGGCGTAAAAAGCCAGAGCAGCTTCCACAGCTTGTAAAGATTCAGTCCGAGCTCTTGGACGCTGGCGTTGCGGCACTGAAGCCTGGGGGATACCTGCTTTATTCGACCTGCTCTCCACTTGTTCAAGAAACCAATGCTCAGATCAAAGCGGCACTTGATCGCCACAGTGACCTAGAGCTCATCAACACCAATGAGGTTCTGGGCAATTTATCCCCGGACTTGGCTCTCAACAAAGACCGAAAGACTGTCCAGCTTTGGACCCATGAGCACGGAACCGATGCCATGTTTATGGCCCTTTTGAGAAAGCAATAGGCTGATGGCTATGCACATCCACCCATCGATATTGAGTGCGGACTTCGTGAACCTTGAGTCCGAACTGGGCACAATTCTCAGTGCAGATGCCTATCACGTGGATGTCATGGACAATCACTTTGTCCCAAACCTGACCTTTGGGACGCAGATGGTTCAAAGTTTGCAGCGGGTCACTAAGCGCGACCTTGACGTTCACTTGATGATCACAGATGTAGATTCTCACGGACCCAAGTACGCCGAGCTCGGGGTCTCTTCGGTTACCTTTCACATCGAGGCATCACTGAACCCGATTCAACTGGCGCGTGACATCAAGGCTCGAGGCGCTAAGGTTGCCGCTGCAGTGAAGCCGAACACTCCAGTCTCTGATCTCGCTGAGGTTCTTCCTGAACTTGACATGATCTTGGTAATGACAGTGGAGCCTGGTTTTGGTGGACAAAAGCTAATCGAAGCGACGATTCAAAAAGTGACCCAGGCTCGTCAGCTCTCACGCACGCGGGGTGTTGAAATCGCTATCCAGGTCGACGGTGGCGTGACCGAGGAAAACATTGCAATCCTTGCCAAAGCAGGTGCGGATACCTTCGTTGCTGGGTCTTCGGTATTCAAGGCGGTTGATAGAAATAGGCAAATTGACCTCTTGAGAACTTTGGCTCAAGAGGCGGCGCGCGGGTAACCTAGACCGCATGAAATCCTTTGACCAGCTTTACAGTGAGCTATTAGCCAAGGCGCAGGTAAGACCTGAGGGCTCTCGCACTTCAGAATTGCTGGAGCAGGGAGTGCATGCCATCGGTAAGAAAATTGTTGAAGAGGCCGCCGAAGTTTGGATGGCAGCTGAACACGAGTCTGATGAGCAGGTTGCCCTGGAGGTTTCTCAGTTGCTTTATCACCTTCAGTTGGTCTTAATTGCGAGAAACATTCCGCTAGCTATGGTCGAGGAGAAGCTTTGATGCTGAGAGTTGCAGTTCCGAACAAGGGGATTCTCTCCGACTCCGCGATCTCAATGCTCAAGGAAGCCGGCTATGCGGTTAGGCGCGATTCGCAAGAGCTTCACATCGTTGACGACCAGAACCAGATCGAGTTTTTCTACCTTCGACCCCGCGACATAGCAACCTACGTCGGTGAAGGGTCGCTGGATGCGGGACTAACTGGACTTGACCTCCTCAGGGATGCAGAGTCAAAGGCAGAAGAAGTTGCCGATCTTGGATTCGGCGGATCTACCTTCCGCTTCGCGGCTCCCAAGGATTCCGGATTTCAGAGCGTAAAGGACCTGCAGGGCAAGCGACTTGCGACCGCCTATCCAAAGCTCATCGAAAACTACCTTGCTGACCAGGGAGTAACAGCTCAGATTGTGAAGCTGGATGGGGCTGTTGAGTCGGCGGTTCGATTAGGTGTTGCCGATGCGGTTGCCGACGTGGTCTCAACTGGCAATACGCTTCGCAAGGCTGGATTAGGCATTTTTGGGCCGGTAATTCTTTCGTCAACCGCACGCCTAATTGCTGCTCCAGGCAAAGCCGCGCTAACCGAGAAGTTGCTGCGCCGAATCCAAGGTGTGATTGTGGCCCGTGAATATGTGATCTTCGATTATGACTGCCCCAAAGACCTAGTCGCGAAGGCAACCTCAATCACTCCGGGGATAGAATCTCCGACCATCTCGCCGCTGGCTGACGAAGCCTGGGTTGCGGTGCGGGCTTTGGTTAAAACTTCCGAGACAAATCAGGTGATGGATTCACTCTATGAGCTTGGCGCTAGAGCGATCCTGGTGAGCGCTATTCACGCTGCAAGGATCTAAGTGCCCGCAATTCGAATCATTCCTTGCCTAGACGTTGCCGATGGTCGCGTTGTAAAGGGAGTGCGTTTTCAGGACCTGAAAGATTCAGGTGACCCCATCGAGCTTGCCTCGAATTACTACCAGCAAGGTGCGGATGAGGTGACCTTTCTCGACGTTGCAGCAACCAACGAAAACCGTGGCACGATGTTGAATTTAGTTACCAGCTGCGCCGAGCAAGTTTTCATCCCGCTAACCGTTGGTGGTGGAATTCGGAGCGTAGAAGACGTCTCCAACTTGCTCAAATCAGGTGCGGACAAGGTTTCCGTTGGATCGGCAGGCATCACCAGGCCGCAGCTGCTTCGAGAAATTGCCGATGAGTTTGGTTCTCAAGTCCTGGTGATCTCGCTTGATCTAAAGCGTGCGGCAACCAGTTCCGGATTTGGTGTTACATCCAATGGGGGCAGGAACCTCACGGCTCTGGACGCTATGGAGTGGGTTAGAGAAGTTCAAGACCTTGGCGCTGGGGAGCTGCTTATCAACAGCATTGATGCCGATGGCACCCGCGATGGTTTTGACCTTGAACTTATTGAGCAAATCAGGACCATCTCGTCAGTGCCCATCATTGCGTCAGGTGGTGCTGGAAAGCTCGAGCACTTTGTTGAGGCCGCCTTGGCTGGAGCAGACGCCTTGCTAGCTGCGAGTGTTTTCCACGAGGGAACTATCGCTATCGCTGAGGTAAAGTCAGCTCTCAATGCGAGGGGACTGGAGGTGCGATGAGAGATCTGTCGATTGCAAAGGTCCGCTTCAATGATTCAGGCCTGGTTCCAGTAGTAGTTCAAGACGCCACCAGCAAGGATGTCCTGATGTTGGCCTGGTCAAATGCCGACACTCTTGCCGAAAGTCTGGAGCTAGGAAAGCTTGTCTTTTGGTCGAGGTCAAGGAACTCGCGCTGGCTAAAAGGTGAGACCAGTGGGCACTTCTTGAATCTGGTTGACATCACAATGGATTGCGACGGAGACACCATTTTGGCGACGGTGAGCCCCGTTGGCCCCGCATGCCACAACGGCACTAAGACCTGCTTCGAGGATCACGATGATTAGCTACGAGGAGTTTGTCGAGCTGACAAAGAACTACAACGTTGTTCCGATTGCTAAACGCCTGTTCGCATCAAGTGAAACTGCGTTGGGGCTTTATCAGAAACTTTGTGGGAATCGGCCGAACACTTTCCTGCTTGAGTCAGCCGAGCAAGGAGTCTGGGGTCGATACTCATTTATCGGGGTGAATTCGCGAGGTCAGCTAATCACTCAGGGAGACACAGCGAAATTTCTTGGTGCTTCGGCTCTGCCCTCGGGCTCGCTCTCTGAATCGGCCCTAGAAGCACTTGAACAGTTGCAAGCCGCCTGGAAATCGGCACCTAGTGAGGTTCCGCTCACCAGCGGACTTGTCGGCTTTGTGTCATGGCGTGCAGTAAACCTACTTGAAGACCTGCCAGCTCCCAAGGGGGCTGACTACCAAGTTCCACTCCTAGGTTTCAATCAGTTTTCTGAGCTGATCGTGATGGATCACAAGACCTCCGAACTCCTGGTTGTCAGCGTGGTGTTTATCACCGACTCAGATTTGAAGTCGAATTATGAGACCGCAGTTGCGGCCATTGAAGAGTTGGTTGAGAGGATCAAGCAGCCGACCAGCGCCCAGGTCTCAGAACCAAGTTGGCCAGAGCCTGAGTATGCCAAGCGGGTTTCGCAGTCTGAGTTTCTAGAGCAGGTTGAAAAGGCCAAGCATCATGTGAGGCTCGGGGACGTTTTCCAGGTTGTTATCTCACAGCGCTTTGACCAGAAGATCGACGCGGACGCGCTAGATGTTTACCGAGCGATGAGGGCACTAAACCCAAGTCCTTACATGTATTTGACGCGTTGGGAGGATGAGAGCGGTCCGTTTGCAATCGTTGGTTCCTCTCCAGAGGCTTTGGTGAAAGTCTCCGGAAGGCGTGCCATTACCCATCCGATTGCAGGGTCTAGGCCGAGGTCCCAGGATGCCGCAGCAGACCTCGCGCTTGGGGAGGAGTTGCTGGCCGATGCTAAGGAGCAGAGCGAGCACCTTATGCTTGTCGACCTTGCACGAAATGACCTTTTGAAGGTCTGCAAGCCCGATTCATTGCAAGTCAGTGAGTTCATGCAAATTCATCGCTTTTCGCACGTTATGCACCTTGTATCCACGGTCGAGGGTGAGCTCCTGGATGGTCATGGGCCAGTGGCTGCATTGCGAGCCACTTTTCCGGCAGGAACGCTCTCGGGAGCTCCAAAACCAAGGGCCCTCGAGATCATTCATGATCTAGAACCGGTTGACCGCGGACTCTTTGGCGGAGTAGTCGGCTACTTCGATTTCTCGGGAAACGCAGATTTGGCCATCGCCATTAGGACTGCTTTGGTGCGCGACGGAGTTGCTCGAGTGCAGGCTGGCGCCGGAATCGTGCTGGATTCAGTGCCTAAGAGTGAGTATGACGAGACGCTCGCAAAGGCTGCTGTGGTCCTGAGGGCAGTTGCAGCGGCGAACGGAATGCAAAGTGCGTAGTTACAGAGCCTTGGCGATCCTTGCCGTGGCAATCAGCTGGGTCCTTGCGAATACTGCTTGGCTAAGCATCGGGGACGAAGATCTGGTTGGCACTGAGCTGATTCAGCTGCTGAATCTGATTCCCGGAATTTCGTTACTTCTAATCTTCATCGCCGGTTATCGAAAGCTGGAGAAATCGCTTCTGGTCTTGTCTGCAGTGGCCATGACCGGATTTGTTTATCTCGCGCTGACAACAGAGCTCACTAGCACCACGGCTGCAACCAAGATCTATGAGTCCCTCTCAGGCATTCAGGGTGCTGGTCCAGCCGACATCGACCTGCCATCGAATCCGAGCCTCATGCCTTGGTTCAGTGCAGCAGCTACATTGGTTGCAGTCGTACTAACTTTGCTTAGCGCGTTGAAACCAACCGAGAAAGCCCAGATCAAACGTCAAGAAGTTGAAGACAATCGTGCCCTCTGGGACGAGCAGAGTGATTGATTGCTAGGATTTTCCAAGTTAGGAAAGAGGATTCATGTCTCACAGCTCTGAAGATCCAGGTCACGGCAACTCGGTAGCAGCTTGGACCAGCGTGACGATCATTTTGGTTGCATTCAGCGTTGGCACATTCTTCTTCTTCCTTGAGAACGAGCCTTTGGTTTGGGCCTCGGTCGCGCTAGTGCTGGCTGGCATTGCGGCTGGTCCAATTTTGAAGAAGATGGGCTACGGCGTCGGCGGAAAGCACTCCAAGAGCCACTAGTGCTTGACGGACTCTTTCAACAAGCGCTGCTCTCTTCTCAACGCCGACAAGAGTCAATTTCAATCTCTGACCTTGAGTCATCTGCTGGCTTCGCCCGCACTCCAATCGACGTTTACGGCGCTCTCGCTCCAGGCAGCACCATCAAGCTGATCGCGGAGATCAAAAGGGCATCACCCTCCAAGGGATACCTTGCCGAAATCCCGGATGCTGCGAACCAAGCTTTGCTGTATCAAAATTCTGGAGCGCATGCCATCTCGGTTCTTACCGAAGAGTCTGGATTTCGAGGTCGACTCGAGGATTTGATTAGCGCGCGAGAAGCGGTATCGATTCCACTACTCAGAAAAGACTTCATCTCAACTGAGTATCAGATCCTAGAAGCCAAGGCGGCTGGAGCAGACTTTGTGCTGTTGATTCTCTCCTGGCTTCCAGAGACGGACTATGCCCGACTCGCTAGCTTCGCAGCCAGCCTGGGGCTTGGTGTTCTCACTGAAACCCACACGCTCGAGGAGATTCGAATAGCAAATGTCCTCGGAGCTCGCTTACTTGGAATCAACACCAGAAACTTGATTGACTTCAAAACCGACATTGGCCTCTTTGAAAAGATGGCAGCTGAACTAAATCCAGAGGCCATCAAGGTCGCTGAGTCATCAGTGAAAAGCGTCACTGATGTCAAGCGCTATCGAGACGCAGGCGCAGATGTGGTGCTGGTTGGGGAAGCACTGGTCACCGGAAATCCCGAATCCCTCATTCCCGAGTTTGTTTCGATTTAGGATTCTTTGATGGATGTGAAGCTTTCAGAGCAGGTCGGCCCTTACTTCGGTGAGTTTGGTGGCAGATTCGTGCCTGAACCATTGATTGCCGCTTTGGATGAACTTGAGGCAACCTACAACCACGCTAGAAAAGACCCCAGCTTTATTGCCGAGCTGTCCGAGCTGAACCGCACATACACCGGACGCCCATCGATCATTACCGAGGCGAAGCGCTTTGCTTCAGAGTTTGGCGATGTTCGAGTTTTCCTAAAGCGTGAGGACCTCAACCACACCGGCAGCCACAAGATCAACAACGTCATGGGTCAGGCTCTTCTTGCTAAACGCATGGGGAAAAGGCGCATAATCGCCGAGACTGGTGCGGGGCAGCACGGAGTTGCGAGCGCGACCGCAGCCGCATTCTTTGGTCTTGAGTGCGTGGTTTACATGGGTGAGGTGGATACCGAACGCCAGGCCCTGAACGTTGCCCGCATGAAGCTGCTAGGGGCACAGGTTATTCCAGTAAAGACCGGTTCACGCACCCTCAAGGATGCGATCAACGAGGCGCTCAGGGACTGGGTTGCCAACGTCGACACCACCCACTATCTGCTTGGCACCGTGGCTGGACCTCACCCTTTCCCAACTATGGTTCGAGATTTCCACTCAGTGATAGGAAATGAAGCTAGAGAGCAAATGCTGGAACTCACGGGCAAACTACCTGATGCAGTTGCAGCTTGTGTCGGTGGTGGCTCAAACGCAATCGGAATCTTCCACGCTTTCCTAGATGATCCAGGGGTTCAGCTTTGGGGCTTTGAGGCAGCCGGTGACGGGGTCGATACCCAGTTCCATGCCGCCACTTTGTCAAGGGGTGCTCCAGGTGTACTTCACGGTGCGAAGAGCTACATGCTGCAGGATGAAGACGGGCAGACGATGGAGTCTCACTCCATCTCAGCTGGCTTGGATTACCCAGGAGTTGGACCAGAACACTCCTGGCTGAAGGATCTAGGTAGAGCGAATTACTTCGGCATTACAGACGCCCAGGCGATGGATGCGATGAGGTTGTTAAGCCAAACCGAAGGGATCATTCCAGCGATTGAAACCGCGCATGCCCTGGCTGGGGTTCGAAAGCTGGTAGAAGTGCTGCCAGCTGGATCCAACATCTTGATAAACCTCTCTGGCCGTGGCGACAAGGACATGGAGACTGCGGGTCGCTACTTCGGTCTTCTGGGGGATAAATGAGCAAGGTAGCCGAGGTACTTATCAAAAACCGGGAGAGCGGCCGAGGCACACTGGTTGGTTACTTTCCCGCAGGGTTTCCAAGCGCTGAAGAGTCGGCTCAAGCGTTGATAGCGATGGCGAAAAATGGCTGCGACATTCTCGAGGTCGGCGTCCCTTACTCAGACCCCGTGATGGATGGTTTGGTGATCCAGCAAGCGACAGAGACCGCGCTGCAGAACGGATTCAAACTGGGTCAAGTATTCGACGTAATCAGAAGGGTTCGCGAGGAAATCGATACGCCGATCCTCGTGATGAGCTATTGGAACCCGGTATTGCGCTTCGGTGTTGAGCAGTTCGCGGCAAATCTAAAAGAGTCTGGCGCGCAAGGAATGATCACCCCCGATCTGATACCTGATGAGGGTGACGAGTGGATTAGCGCTTCAAACCAAGAATCTCTCGACAG
>JBEENY010000013.1:0-27234 GCA_041191905.1 Actinomycetota bacterium | reverse complement strand
AACTCCCGAGCATGCCAGTGAATAAGACAACGCGGTCGTTCGGTCAGGGAGCTCAGGGGGAGCCAGAGGCTCCTAAGGCTCAGAAGGTCGGACTATGGGCCAAGCTTCGCTACAACTTCGATAACTCAATCGCCCAGGGCGGCATGTTCGTTTTCTACGTGCTGCTATTGATGATGTTCATCGCCCTGGTGATGGTGGGTGTGCGAGCACTGATCACCAGCGTGCCCTTATTGACGCAGGCTCCCGACCCCGAGAACCTCAGTCTGTTTGACCTGTTCTGGGCATCGTTTACAAAGATTCTTTCCCTGGGTGGCGAACCAACCTGGGGCGAGCGCATCATCGCAATCCTCTACTGGGCTACCACAACCGCACTAACCGCAAGCGTTATCGGTTATGTAGTCGGTGCAATTCAGCGCACCTTCGCAAGACTTCGCAAGGGCCGCAGCCCAGTCATTGACTCCGGCCACACCTTGATTCTTGGCTGGTCCAACCGCATCTTCCCAATTCTTGAAGAGCTAGCGATTGCGAACCAGAACGTCCGCAAGCCACTGGTTGTCATCTTCTCCAGCCACGAGCGCGACTTTATGGAGGATGAGATTGAGTCACGTGTTGAGAATCTGGGCAAGCTCAGAATTGTCACTCGAACTGGAGACCCAACCAACCCAACCGATCTGAAGCGCACCAACCTAAGCGCTGCAAAGTCGATCGTGGTTCTAGATGCAGATGCAGCAGGCGATGCAACCGTGGTTTCAACAGTGTTGGCAATTAAGTCTTTGAACACCAACCCGAACCTAAAGATCATCGCCGAGCTAGACGACAAGGACACCGCCAAGGCTTTGATTACCTCGACCAAGGGTCAGGTAATACCAGTTCGTTCGCACGAGGTAATTGCTCGAGTCACAGCCCAAGCTTCACGTCAGCCAGGTTTGGCTGCGGTCATGCTTGACCTTCTCGACTTTGAGGGTGACGAAATTTACTTCACAGACGTTCCGGCCCTAGAGGGCAAGACCTACGGAGACGCACTCCTTGCCTTCAACACTGCTTCAATCATTGGTATTCGCAAGGCAAGCGGCGAGGTTGACCTCAACCCACCTGCCAAGACCAAGCTAGCTAAAGGCACTCAGCTGATCGCCATCGCAAGCGATGATGACAAGGTGGTTTACACCGGAGTTCAGGCAGAGCTAGTCGGCAAAACCAAGAAGACTGCTAAGCCTGCGGCAAAGCCAGAGCACCTGCTAGTCATCGGCTGGTCAGAGATGGGCCGCTCGGTTATCGGAGAGCTGGCAGCTTTCTTGCCTAAGGGCTCCACCGTGCACATCGTCGCTCAGAAGAAGCTTGTCGACCCAGAGCAGCTGAAGGACCTGGACTTTGGTGCAAATGTGAAGGTCACCGCTGCATCGGTTACCGGCGACATCGCAGACCTAACCGCAGCTGCTTCTGCGAAGTACTACAACGAGATCATCGTGCTCGGCTACCGCAATGCAATTAGCGAGGCTGAAGCCGATGCGCAAACCATGCTCACCATGCTTCAGCTGAACCAGCTGTTTGAGGCCGATGGCAACGGTGTTGAGCCAACTCGTTTGGTTGCAGAGATTCTCGATGGTCGCAAGGCAGAGATTGCCCGCGTTGCAGCGGTTGATGACCTGGTTGTCAGCGACAACCTAGCGGCGCTCGCGATTGCTCAGCTTTCAGAAAACCCAAGTTTGGGAGTTGTGCTGGATGACCTGTTCGATGCTGAGGGCGCATCAATCAACGTTGCACCGATTGAGCTCTATGCAACCGTGGGCAAGGAAATCAGCTATGCCCAGCTGGTTGCAAACGCGGCGGCCATGGGTGAATCAGCCATTGGTTACCGTCACGCCCACCTCACCGAAGGTGACTCAGCAAATGGCGCAAGGCTAAACCCAGCCAAGGACTCCAAGTTCACACCTAAAGCTGGAGATGGCCTGGTCGTTGTAGCGGGATGAGCGTTGAACTAGCTGAGCTCCGAAGAGAACTCAGGGAGTACGCAAACCCAAGTCGCGTCAAAGAGCTGGAGTGGTTCTATAAAACCGAACCCGGTGGTTATGGCGAGGGCGATAAGTTTCTGGGACCCATGGCCCCGCAAACTCGCTCTGTTGCAGCCAACCACTACAAACTTCAACGAGCAGATCTTGACCAGCTGTTCCGCTCCGAATATCACGAGGAGCGACTCTGCGGGTTGGTAATTCTGACCAAGCAGTTTGAACGCGCCAAAAACCCCGCCGAACGCGAAGAGCTCTACAGCTACTACTTGTCGTTGTATGAACATGGGGCGGTGAACAGCTGGGACCTGGTGGATGTTTCGGCCAATCGATTTGGCAAATTCCTACTCAACGATCCGCAGCGAATTGAGAAGGTGATGGTCAGAACCGAGAGTGAAAATCTTTGGGTTCAGAGATCGGCGATCATCCTGACTTTCCCAATGATTGCCGAGTTCGACTTTGAACCAACCATCTCAACCTGCACCGCTCTTGTGAATCACAAGCACGATCTGATTCACAAGGCAGTTGGTTGGGCGATGCGCGAGGTTGGTAAGCGTGAGCTGACCCCATTGCGGGAGTTTTTGGAGATGCACGCTGCGACCATGCCCAGAACCGCTCTTCGCTACGCGATTGAGAAGCTATCGCCTGCGGAGCGTGCCGACTGGCTCAGTCGGAAAGCTCGATAATCACCGGCACGTGATCGCTGGGGCCTTCGCCCTTTCGCTCATCGCGTTCAATGCTTGCCCCGACCACGCGGTCGGTTAGTGCGGGTGAGGTGAGAGCGAAATCGATTCGCATGCCGTTGTTCTTCGGGAAGCACAGGTCTTTGTAATCCCAGTAGGTGTATTGGTTCGGGACAAGTTCACGAACTTTGTCACTGAACCCAATCTGTTCGAAAGCTTCGAATGCCTGGCGCTCTGGCTCTGAGATGTGGGTCTCAAACATGTTCACGTCGTAGACGTCAGAGTCCAGCGGTGCGATGTTGAAATCACCCATCAAGCAAAGTTCGACATCTGGATCCATCTCCAGCTGCTCGGCGGAGAGCGAGGCCAGCCGGTCTAGGAATTCGAGCTTGTACTCCATGTGCGGATCTTCAAGTCCACGACCGTGCGGCACATACAACGACCACACTCTCGTGCCGGCAAATGTCGCCCCAATCGCCCTTGCCTCGACCACGTCTTTGAAGCTTGGCTGAGAGGAAAACTCAAACTCGATGTCCTCAGGCTCAAGCTCTGCCTTGTAGGCGAAGGCAACACCATTCCATTGGTTGAGCCCATGGGCAATAACTTTGTAGCCAATAGCTTCGAACTCAGCCATAGGGAACTGCTCCGGCTTGCACTTGATCTCTTGCATACCCAAAACATCAACCTGAGTGCGATTGAGAAAATCAATAACCCTCGGGTGCCTAGCTCTGACCGAGTTCACATTCCAGGTGGCGAGTTTCATGTGAGGAAGGCTAGCCCAGAATGTCCTTTGATAACGCTTACAAAAGCGCTAACCTGTCCCCCGAATAGTTCCAAAGATGGAACTTTATGGGTTTGGGCAAGGAGCAAAACTCAATACTTGAGTGATAGCAATGCCGAATAAATCGAACTCGATTCTCAATCCGCAACGGCACCGAGCCTTTGCGGCGTTGCTTGCATTGTTTATCGCGTTTGGAAGCGTACTGTCTACCCCGGTTTCTACCCAAGCCAATGTCCTGGGTGGATCAATATCGAACACCATCTGGCGAGGTAACGAGGGTGGATCTCAACAAATAGCCAACGACTGCAATGCCAACGAAGCCATAATCGCTATCCACACTGGAGGCGCAGCACATCTCTCCTTCGAATGCGCGGTCGTGGGAGCAGATGGTTCAGTTGGTGCCTCAATCAGACAAGTCACGTTATGGAGCTGGTCAATCCAATTCAGCTCGCGATGTCCTGCAGGGCAAGTCGCGGTTGGTTTCCGGGCCTCGAGCCACAACGGTAGCTACCTGCAGGCAGTTGGCTTGGCATGCGCATCACCAGCTTCCCCAAGCAACTATTCGTGGGCAACTAACACTTCAACAGTTAATGCAGGCGTTGGCTGGAACTGGGGCGAGGCATTTTGTGCTTCAGGTCGAGTAGGCACCGGTTTCGGGATTCAAACCGGCGCCTCCATTGACAAAGGCTACATGCGTTGCCAAACCGTTAATGCAATAGCCCCAAGCGTTACCAGTACATCTGCACCGAGCGGAAATGCGTTGTTGGGAGATCAACTAACGGGTCAATTAGCCTACGGTGGCCTTCCTTCACCGACTCAGGCAAGTTATGTCTGGCAGAGGTCTCTACCCGGCGCGAATAGTTGGACCAACATTTCCGGAGCCACGGCGAATACCTACACCACCTCTGTCGCGGATGTTGGGTATGTCATTCGCATGCAGTCGACCGCTACGAATGCCTCAGGGAGCGTGACTGGCACTTCAGCCCCAACCTCAACGATCCTTCCCAAGGCGCCTACTCAAGCAGGACTTGCAGTAGGTTCGGATCTTGGTCAGAGTTCAACTGATTTTCGAACGTCGACAACCTCCCCAGCCGTATCACTATCTGGATTGGTGACAAATGCGCTCGTGACAGTCACGGCCACAAAGGCGGGATCTACAGACATATCCTGCAGCTTTACAGCGACAGCTCCCACGGGAAGCTGCGTGCTATCTGGGTTAGTAGATGGCACATGGAGCGTGACCTCAACCCAGTCCCTAAACTCTGCTACAAGCTCTGTTTCGACTGCTCGGTCACTCATTATCGACTCCACAAACCCCACTCTCTCGGAGAGCTCTTTCGAACCGACTGGCTCAAATCGCGTTTTGGTGGTGCTTACATTCTCAGAGTCACTCGATCCGGGAACATTCAATGTCAACAGCATCTCGATCTCCCCTTCAACGCTTTCATGGCAACTGATTTCGAGCACCATTTCGGGCCAGCAGCTTCGTATTGTGATTGAACCCGGCGTCATTGATTCAGGTGACTTAGAAATTTCGCTCTCGCCTGATGCAGTTCGCGATCTTGCTGGAAATTCATCGCAAACTGGCTTGATTCCCTTGGAGGGCGTTCTTGGTGTGGCCTCAACACCTGCCTTCAGCAATGAGCCTGCTCGTTTTTCACAATCTGCGGCAGTCAGACTCACGTTTGACGGGCGAGTATTTGGCTTCACGGCAGCCGATGTTTCAATTAGTCCGAACCTCGGTTGCGAGCTGGTCGCTACGACAATTAGCCCACGAATCTATGACTTGACGCTCGCTACATGCGATTCGAACTCCGAAGGTCCGGTCCAATTACAGCTAAAGGCTGATTCAACTAAGAACTTGATTGGTGTTTCAGGCCCTGCTGCAACTGTGAGCTCTAGCGTGATGCAGTTTGACAACAAGGCCCCGACTGCCAGTGTTATCTCCAAGCTGGTTTCCGGCACAACTGTTATGTATCAGCTGATGTTCAGCGAAGAGATACAGGGATTTAGTTCAGATCGCCTGGATTTTTCTCGAGCATTGGGTTCAGGCTGGACGGTAAGTGCAGTATTGCGCCAGCCCAACACGAACATTTACGTGTTCAATCTGTCCATCCCCTCAATATCTAATGGCTCACTGAGCTTTAGCCTCTCTTCGGGCGTGACAGATTTGGCAGGTAACGCGTTCGGTAACACCGGGCTTGCAATTAGTTCGACCGTGGACATTTCATTTCTTCCGACTTTTGAGGTCGGGCCACAGCTGACACTCGGTATGTCGGCTAGCTCTATAAGTCCGGAGTTTGTTCTGAATTCTCGAGGTGGCGGCATCACCGGCTTACGAATTCAGATCACGAACGCCCAGCCAGGTGACGCCTTAAGCTTTGTGAATCAGTCTGGAATCTCCGGCACGCTAACAGCCTCAGGAACAGTGCTGATTCTCTCCGGGGCCAATTCAATAACAGATGTGGTTTGGCAAAGCGCAATTCGAACCGTGAAGTTCAGCACAACCAATAACTCACCAGTGGCAAGAAACTTCTCTTTCCACTTACAGCCAGGTTCGGGCTATGACTACGAGACCGGAACTCTTTTCGAAGGAATCAACGTTGCATCAGCCTTGACGCAGGCGCAAGCAAAGGCTCTCGCCAGCTCAAGCTACAAGTTTGGCATTCAGGGTTACCTTGCGACTCCTGACTCCCCATCGCAGATGGAAGCCTTGCGGGTGGCCGGCATGTCCGGAACCCCTGGTCTCTATCTTTGGCTCGACCTAATGAGGCCCGCTGGCACATCTGTCACGAATGACTCAGGTTTATCTCGTGACGTAGCTGCTGGAGAGAGTAGCTTTACCAGCTGGAAAACGGGTCAACCGCAAATGAATGCCAACGAAACATTTGTGTTCGTAGAGCAGGGCGGCTCAAGACCCTGGCATGACGCATTCTCATCAGACTCCAACAGCAAGGGTTACTTCGTCGAATACGGGTTGCGAGATGGCGATAACTTGCCAGCGGCACTAACAAAGACCCAGTCACACCAGGTCGACCTAGCGGCCCCAAATGTCCTGAACATCAGTGCTTCCAGCGACACATATGGTCGAGGCGAGAATGTTGACATTTCGGTCAAGTTCTCTGAGGCTGTGATTGCGTCCGGCACCCCAGCATCCCGCCTTGAGATCTTGCCAGGTGTCTATGCAGACTATGTATCGGGCTCTGGAACCGACACCCTGGTTTACAGATACGTGGTGCAGAGCGGAGTGACCACCTCTGACCTCTCTTACGTTTCAACCTCGAGCCTTCAGATCAGATCACAAACAATCAAAGATGCGGTTGGAAATAACGCGGATCTCACCCTACCTGCGCCTGGGGCAACCGGGTCTCTTGTTTATCGGGCGGATGTAGTCCTGGATGGAACTAGCCTGCGGGTGAGAATGTCCACCGCAGTAACCTCCAGCTCTCAGGTATCACTTCAGTTTGTTATCTCGACTGCTGTGAATATGAACTGTTCATCCATTACGGCTGCCGACTTTAGCTTCCAAAATCTCAGCTCAAGCTCATTTGCAGTTTCTCCTGGTGGTAATTCGACGAGCTGCGCGATTACTTTGAATCACTCGATTCCAAAGGCTTCTTTCGGCATTGCTCAGCTGGCACCCACTAGCTCATTCGAAATAACTCTGGCCGATAGCACTACGCACTCGAACCTGATCATCGTTCGCAATTCAATCTTGGTTACCAATCCCGCAGACCCGGGTAAGGGCGAGGTCACTTTGAATGACTCGAACTTGAATCGTTCCAGACCCAGCACCCTGACCAGAGTTCCTGCAACTCAGGTAATGCCTGGCGGATCTGCGGCAGCTGCCGACGCACTTGCAAATCGAAATGTATTGCAGCCTGGCTCTGCGACATTGCCGGAGCTCGAAATACGGGGTGATTTCAGGTCCCTTTCAAACATGGTTGAGGTTGTTACCGCCAAAAAGGAGCAGGTAATTCGGGCCGGTGACAAAGTCGTGGCACGGATGCAGATCACTGCCTCCGAGGCAGCAAACTACAAGGCCATCAGCTACATCAATGTCGGGTCGGGATTCTTGTACTCGGGAGAACGTGACTTCGATATAAATGGCGAGGTTGCTTCGGATCCTCTGGTGTTCACCCAACCAGGCGAGTATGTAAAGCGCATGTATGTCGTTGCAAAGACGGCTGCTCCAGGAGTCGGGTTCCCGGTCGCGTCACTCTCTCAGCCAAGAGCGTCGCTCTTCCCGATGCAGACCAGACTGTTCTCTTTTGCAGCACAGACTTTCTCGACTGGAACCATCACAGAGGCACAGCTATCGGGGATCAATTCGAAGCAGTCACTGGAGTTAGTCCTGATTATCAATCAGGGCGACTCGGTTACGGTTACTAACCCTCCTGCGCCGACACCGACACAGGCTCCGTCCAGACCTTCAAGCCCGTCACCTACTCCGACACCTACACCTACTGTCACCCCTACCCCAACAGTGACACCAACTCCGACTCCCACCCCTACGGTGACCCCAACGCCCACAGTTAGGCCTACTCCGACAGTTACACCCTCCCCGCGTCCTTCAGTAACTCCGACGCCAACCCCTACACCTACTCCGACCCCTACCCCTTCCCCGTCACCTACTCCGACCCCTACCCCTACGCCTAGCCCAACACCATCGCAGACGGCTCAACCGGAACCAACCCAGACCTCGCAGGCAAATCCAGAACCTGAGACCCAAGTTTCAGTCTTCGCAAACCTTCCGGCTGCGGTTGTGGTCACAGAGTTGTTGCCAGAGATCAGCTTTGATCCAGGTGCTCCAGTTGCAAACCCAGCTCTAGGAGCTACCGGAGATGACGATGCAGAACCGGTTGCCTTTGATCCAATGGCCACAACCGAGTCAATCGCTGCAGTGGTCGAGAAGACAACCCAGACAGTGGCTGTAGTGGCATCAGTCGCAGCTGCAGCTGCTGCAGCGGCCGGAGCAGCAGCCGCTGCGGGAGCGGCTGCTGGTGCCGCCGCGGGCGCGGCATCGGCAGGTTCTGCCGCAGGTTCTGCCGGTAACTCATCAGCTGGTTCGAGCTCGAGCAATTCAAATGCTGCGGCATCAAGTGGTGCTGCTGAAACCAGCGAAGAGGGTGAGATTTCTGAGCTTGAAGTAGCTCATGAACACTTGACCTTGGAGAAAGAGAACTGGGGAGACCGGCTTGCCATCTTTGCACTGCCGTTTATGACCTTCTTAGATCGCTTCTCACACAATTTGGTTCTGAAGTTAGCTCCCTTCTCACCGATGCTTGCAAAGGTTGTAAACGACGGTGCATACCTCCGGGCTGTTACCGGTTCGCTGACCCTATTGACACCTGCCGCTGCCGTTGCCGCTGCGCTCATGGCTGTCACGGACAACGGTGATCAAATTTTGATCCCAACTTGGGAGCTGTTGCTCGTAATCGCACTTTTGGGTGTCTTTGATGCCTTTGCTGGGCTTGCCGCCGCAGTGGTGTTCATGGTCGGTTCAGTGATAGCTGCCGGTGGCATTGAGTCCCTTGGCGAAGTCAGGATGCTGCTAGCTGTGATGGTTATCGCCATCGGTCCTGCCTTGCTCACCACAGCATTCAGGACGTTGCGCCGTGAGCCTGCGCACGATGCTGACTCTTGGTGGGAGCGCGTCAGCGACCTAGCTGTGGCGCCGTTCATGGCGGGCTGGTCTGTAGCAACAATGGTTAGCGTCTTGCCTGCAGTGTCAGGTCTGACCGTTAATGCGGCCAACCACATCATCGATTTTGGTGTCTGGGTTGCAGTTGCAGCTGGTGTTCGCGTTTTGATTGAGGAGTTTGCGGCTCGCTACTACCCTGCGCGACTGAACACCATCAACCCAGACGAAATCCCCGATCCTCCTCTGGCTCAGAAGATCTTTGCTTTAGCCGTGAAGTATGTGATGTGGATTGTCTTTACAGGAGCGCTGGTGGGACCTGGATGGCAGGTTTGGGTTGGATCAGCACTGTTCCTACTGCCATCTGTGATCTCGTGGTTCCAAGACAAATTCCCTAACTTCCCTATCTTGTGGCGGGTCTTACCTACCGGAATTCCGGGGCTGGCTTTCTCCATCCTTCTGGCTTCTTTCACCACAGCACTCGTCACCAACTTCATCGGCATTAGTGAAGAGCTCATGCAGTGGTCGTTTGTGCTCCTACCGCTACCGATGTTGGTTTATAGCCTGCTGGGTATGTTTGCCAGACACGGAATTACTGAGGATGAAGACAGGCCAGTAAAGCGCTTCAAGTGGGTTTATCGACTGGGTGGAGCTGTGATGATGTACTTCACCCTCCAGCTAGTGGGCATTATCTAGGCCCAGTTGCTAGCCTGAACCCATGACTTTCTCTGCTCCTGAAAAACCACGTCTGGTCGAGCTCATCAAGGAGCTGGCTGTTGTGCATGGCAGGGTAACGCTTTCCTCGGGCCTCGAGGCTGACTACTACGTAGATTTGCGCAGGGCAACTCTGCACCACGAGGCTGCTCCGCTAATTGGCAAGGTAATGCTCAAGCTCCTGGCAGAAAACGGCATCAAAGACATTGATGCAGTTGGTGGTTTGACCATGGGTGCCGACCCGGTTGCAACAGCCCTTATGCACCAAGCAGCTGGCCAGGGCATTGCGCTGGATGCATTCGTGGTTCGCAAGCAAGCTAAGGCTCATGGCATGGGCCGTCAGGTAGAGGGACCTTCGGTTGAGGGCAAGCGAGTAGTTGTTCTCGAAGACACCTCAACCACCGGTGGATCGCCGCTAACCGCGGCCGAAGCACTCAAGGCTGCAGGTGCGATTGTGGTTGCGGTTGCCACGGTTGTTGATAGGAACACAGGTGCCAAAGAGGCTATCGAGGCCGCGGGTTATCCTTATCTGACGGCCATCACCCTCGAGGATCTTGGCCTTAGCTAAAGAGGTTTTTGTGAAGCGCAGACTAGCGCCGTTTGTTTTTAGTCAGTTCGCCAATGTCGCGAGTGTGATCTCTGGCTCGATGGTCTTTATCGCGGTCCCGTGGATTGCTCTCGAGATCACGGGTAATGCGGCAAGTGCCGGATTGGTTGTCGCAGCCACCGCAATCCCTGGTCTTTTGATGGCCCCGGTAATCGGTTCGATCATTGATCGTTTTGGTAGAAGAAACATTGCAGTCCTAGCTGAGCTGCTGACTGTTTTTGTTTCGCTTTTGATTCCACTTGTGAGTTGGCTATGGGAGCTCACGCTGCCCGCGCTCATTGCAATCGGCATCTTGCGCGCGATAACTGCTCCCGGTGGCAGCACCGCTAGAAAGTCACTGGTTCCAGATGTGGCTGGCCCAGCCAAGATGACGCTGGACAGAGCTAACTCCATCCACGAAGGTCTTTTTGCCGCAGGCTTTGCAATTGGCCCGGCACTGTCAACCTTCTGCATCGCTTGGTTTGGTATCTCGAACACCTTCTTGGTGGTTGCCGCGTTTGGCCTTATCTCTGCTATCTCAGCCTTCATGATTCGCGTTACAGAACAGCATGAGGAAAAGGATGAGAGCGACGCGGGCGGCTTCCTCAAGTTTGCTGTGCAGGGATTTGTCATCTTGTTCTCAAACAAGCCAGTTCTGATGATGATGGTTACCATCATGACTCTGGCGGTCATCTATTTGCCCACCGAGATGGTGATTCTCCCTGCCTACTACAACGCCCTAAATGACCCAGAGGGGCTCGGCATTGCCGTTTCGGCGGCGGCGGCAGCTTCGGTCATCGGCTCGCTTGGCTTCGAGCAGATCCACAAACGCATCAGCTACGCAAACATCTTGAGAATCGCGATCATCGGGATTGGATTGTCCATGCTTCCCATGAGCCAGCTACCAGAGCAGTGGGTGCTGGTGACCTTCTTCTTCTTATTAGGGCTTGCCTGGGGCCCACTGCTACCGCTTCTAAACACCGTGATTCAAACCAGGATCCCAGCCAACAAGAGGGGTCGCGTGTTTGCGCTAGAGATGACTATCTGGAACGCGGGACCATTGATCTCGATGGTTGCGGTTGGAAACGCAGTGGATGCTTTTGGCGTTCAAGGTGTTTACACGGTGCTAGCGGTTGGAGTTTGTATCGCAGCAGTTTTCGTTGCAACCAGCAAGCACCTCAAAGAGCTAAACGTCTAGTTATCCACACTTCGAGTCATTCCAGTCTCGGAGCGCGCAAATTTCTGTGAGCATGCAAGCATGCTATTGCTGGAAGAAGTTGAATCAGATAATCTGATTTTTGTGAAGAGAATGACTGCCACAGAGGTAGCGCGAAATTTCAGTGCCGTGCTGGACGAGGTCGAGAACGGTCAAGAGATTGAGATCACGCGAGGCAAGAAGGTGGTCGCGTCTATACGCCATGTTGAGCAGAAGAAGACGGCCGGGGCTCTGTTGCAGTTGATCAAAGAACGCCACGAAAAACATGGTCCGATGGACGATGAAGCCTATGCGGTTTATCAAGAGATACTCGCCGAACGCCACGCTCCATTCAACCTCGTGGGTGGGGAGTTGGATAGAGACCCATGGCGGGAGTAGTTCTAGACACGTCGGTATGGATTCAGATGGAGAGAACGGAAAGCCTCCACCCTCTCCTTTCCCCCGATGACGAGCTGTTGATGACGGCGCCAGCGCTAGCCGAGTTGCAGTTGGCTGCTAAGTCGACAAGCAGAACACCTGATGCAAGACGTGTGTCGCAATTGATGCTCCAGTCCTTCCTCAGCACTTCAACATTCCTTCCAATTGATGAAAGGACCGCCGAGATATTTGCTGTGTTGAAAGAGTCCGCGAAGCTCTCTGGCAGGCCCAGGGGTATCAATGACCTTTGGATTGCAGCCTCAGCGATTCAGTACCAGGCGGAGCTGGTGTCACTGGACGGTGCCGCGATGTTTCAAGACCTACCCGGACTTAGGGTTCGGAGCTAAATCAGATCGGCTACTGAAGCCAGAATCTCGGTTGGTCTAAATGGGTACCGGGCTATCTCTGCATCATCTGAAATGCCAGTTCTCACCAAGATGGTGTGAAGGCCTGCTTCAATACCTGCCACCACGTCGGTGTCCATGCGGTCACCGATCATCGCCGTGTCCTTGGAGTGGACATCGATCTTTCGCATCGCGCTTCTAAACATCATCGGGTTTGGCTTACCGACGATGTAAGGGGTTTTGCCCGTTGCGGCGGTGATCAGCGCTGCAACAGAGCCAGTGGCGGGAATTGGACCCTCATTTGATGGCCCGGTCACATCCGGGTTGGTGGCTATAAACCTCGCGCCCTTGTTGATAAGCCTTACGGCTTTGGTTAGCGCCTCAAAACTTAGGTTGCGAGTCTCGCCAAGCACCACATAGTCAGGGTTTACCTCGGTCATTACATAACCGATCTCGTGCATGGCGGTGGTGAGGCCAGCTTCACCAATCACAAAAGCCTTACCGCCAGGTAGCTGAGATTTGATGAAATCCGCTGTTGCCAGCGCAGATGTGTAGATCCGCTCTTCTGGGATATCCAGGCCGCCTGCCTGCAGACGAGCAGCTAAATCGCGCGGTGTGTAGATCGAGTTGTTGGTCAGCACCAAGAACTTGGTTCCCTCATCGGTCCACTTTTTGACCAGTTCCGGAGCTCCTGGGATTGGCTTGCCCTCGTGCCAAAGAACCCCGTCCATGTCGGTTAGCCAGTTATTGATGTGTGAACGATCGACCATGTTGCCTAGCCTAGCTCTAGGCTTTAGCCCGTGAGTGAAGACACAGAGCGCCCGACCGAGCAATCCACCTGGGGGGTTGGCCCCTACCAAGGTGATGCCAGCAAGGACCCCAACTTCGCGAAGTTTGATCCCGAGTTGCTGGCAGAGGGCGACACGAGAAATGTGGTTGATCAGTATCGCTACTGGTCAATGGAGGCGATTGTTGCCGACCTCGATGCCAAGCGCCACCCATACTTTGTTGCAATTGAGAACTGGCAACACGATCTCAACATTGGCTCCATTGTTAGAACCGCAAACGCGTTTTTGGCGCAGGGTGTTCACATTGTTGGAAACAAACGTTGGAACCGCCGGGGTGCAATGGTGACGGACAGGTATCAGCACGTCACCCACATGCCGCAGATCGAAGACCTGATCGACTGGGCAAAGACTGCTGGGCCAAACGGCACCAAGCTGCCAATCATTGCGATTGACAACGTGCCGGGTTGCAAGCAGCTGGAGAACTATCAGCTCCCCAAGCACTGCGTATTTCTATTTGGTCAAGAGGGCCCAGGTTTATCTCAGGCAGCTCTAGATGCCTCTGACGTGGTTTTGGAGATCACTCAGTTTGGTTCCACAAGGTCCATCAACGCCTCGGCAGCCGCCGCAATAACAATGCACACTTGGGTGATGCAGCATGTTTTTAGTTAGACTCTCCTAAGGGCCAATCGCCCGAGAATCCCCAAAGACGGAAGGGGTACAGTCATGCCCGCAGTAGTCCTCGTAGGTGCCCAGTGGGGCGACGAAGGTAAAGGCAAAGCAACCGACCTACTCGGTGACAGAGTCGACTATGTCGTTCGTTACCAAGGTGGCAACAACGCTGGCCACACCGTCGTGATTGGTGACAAGAAGTTTGCACTACACCTACTGCCATCCGGAATTCTCACCCCAGGCTGCGTCCCAGTAATTGGAAACGGAGTTGTAGTTGATCTAGAGGTTCTCTTCCGCGAGATCGACGGGCTCAACGAAAAGGGTGTCGACACCTCGAAGCTCCTAATCTCTGCCAACGCTCACGTAATCACCCCTTACCACGTCACCGTGGACAAGGTTTCGGAGCGCTTTTTGGGTAAGCGTGCCATCGGCACCACCGGTCGCGGCATTGGCCCAACCTACGGCGACAAGATGGGTCGCCTAGGTATTCGCATTCAAGACCTATTTGACCCGAGCATCCTGCGCCAGAAGGTTGAGGGAGCGCTTCTGCAGAAGAACGAGCTCTTGGTAAAGGTCTATAACCGCGCAGCAGTTAGACCTCAGGAGGTTGTAGACCACCTGCTCTCCTTCGCTGAGCGACTAAAGCCGATGGTTGCCGACACCGCGCTGGTACTAAACAACGCACTTGCCGAGGGTAAAACTGTGTTGCTCGAGGGTGGTCAGGGAACGCTGCTGGATGTTGACCACGGAACCTATCCCTTCGTCACTTCATCCAACCCAACCGCAGGTGGTGCAACTACCGGTAGCGGTATTGGACCAACCAAGATCACCGGCGTCATTGGAATCCTCAAGGCCTACACCACGCGTGTTGGCTCCGGACCATTCCCAACCGAGCTATTTGACGAGTGGGGCGAGTATCTGCGCAAGACTGGTGGTGAGGTAGGTGTTACAACCGGACGTAACCGCCGCTGTGGCTGGTTCGATGCTCCGATTGCTCGCTATGCAACTCGCGTTAACGGCCTTACCGATATTTTCCTGACCAAGCTAGATGTTCTAACCGGCATCAAGGAGATCCCGGTTTGCGTTGCATACGAGGTCGACGGCAAGCGAGTTGAGGAAGTTCCTGTTTCGCAGACCGACTTCCACCACGCGAAGCCAATCTATGAGCTGTTCCCTGGCTGGGAAGAGGACATCTCTACCGTCAAGACTTTCGACGAGCTACCAAAGAACGCCAAAGATTACGTCTTGGCCCTGGAGAAGCTAAGCGGCACCAGAATCTCCGCAATCGGTGTCGGACCGGATCGCAATGCGACCATCGTTCGATACGACATGCTGGGCTAATTCGCAGCAAACCCCGATTGCTTTTTTCGTCTCGGTGATGAGAATTACTGGGTGAGCAAAAAGAACGAGGATCTGGATTCAATTCCATATCCCGATGAGGCATTCAACACCTGGGGTGCATCGGCACTAGGTGTTGACCCGCTGCTTGCTAGCTTCACCTCAGCCCCTTATCAACCAGTTAGACCTCACGTCCCCTTCTACCGGTTCTTCGCCTACCCGGACATCCTCGACCTTAGAAAAGCAGGTTATGAGGTTGACCGATTTATCCCGCTTTTCGATGCCCTTGAAAACGTCCGCTACCGCGAAGCGCTGACACTCAGCGAGATGCTGCACTTTCCAAATCCAGCTATCCCTTGGAACCCCAGAAGAGCCAGAGAGATTGAGCTGGAGGTGAGAAGTCAGCTTCATGAGCATGGGCTTGGCGACATCCCACCACTCATTCGAAGATTCCTCGGCAAAGCCTTTCCCGGCGACACCATCAGCTATCTAAGTGTCGACCTAATCAACATCTTTTTCTGGGGCGCAATGGCTGAACTGGCCGATGATTTGGCATGGAGAAGCCCGAGTCTTAGTTGGAAGGCTGAGTACTTGAGGTTCCCAATTCGTGCCCTAGGCATTTAGCAAAACGGAATCAGAATCCGCTTCAGCGAGGGTAAGTCTGGCTCTGCCCAGTCAAGCTTCGAGAGATCTTCTTCCCTGACCCAACGAAGTTCCGAGTGGTCGGTTGATTCACTAGGTGTCCCGCCCACTAGTTCACAGACAAAACAAACCAGGTCGATTTCTCCAGTCTTGCTTCGATCAAACTGTCGAACAACTTTGATTTCAACCCCGAGCTCCTCACGTATTTCTCGGATCAGGGCTTCTTCAAGGTACTCGTCATGCTCAGGTTTACCGCCGGGAAACTCCCACTTATTTGGAGCTGACTTCCAATCCCCGCGCTTGCAGCACAAATACTCCCCTTGGGAGTTTTGAATGATTGCTGCCACGACCACGGTCATGGCAATAGGTTATCTTGGGAGGTTTGCCTCGATCAGTGACACGATCGCCTCATCGTCTGGTTTTACGTTTGGTCGGAAGCGCTTCACTTCACCAGATGGCAGGATCAAGAACTTCTCGAAGTTCCACATCACAGGACCGGCAAGTCCCATTGAATCCTTGGTCTTCACAAGTTCCTTATAGAGCGGGTGGCGATTGCGCCCATTGACATCACTCTTGGTGGTCATTGGGAAGCTAACGCCCCAAGTTGTGGAGCAGTACTCACCAATTGACTCATCGTCTTTGAGCTCTTGCTTGAACGAACCAGATGGAACGCCCAGGACAGTGAATCCGCGATCGGCATACTTTCGCTGCAGCTCTTCGAGTTGGGCATACTGCGTAGATAGTCCGCATCGGGATGCAACGTTTACGACCAGAATCACATTGCCCTGAAACTCAGCCAAGCTGCGCTTGGAGCCGTTGAGCATTGTTAATTCGTGAGTGAAAGAAACCATGTTGGGTGTAACAAGGGTTTGATGAAACTAATTTCTCTCAGTTACCCGAGCCGATTTTGCTAAAGCTAAGTCTCACGCTCTGTAGCAGGTATCCGACCGCTAGGAAGAACACTGTGATTGCACCGACATACATCAGCATGCTCGGCACCCCACCCTCTTCGTTTGGGTTGATGAACCAATACGGCCACCAGTTGGTGACCAGTCCACGAACCACAGAGAAGGCCAGCCATGCCAGCGGGAATATGGCAACCCAGAGGCTCGCGCGAAGTCGAAGCTTTGGAGATCGAATCGAGAATAGGTAGTCGATCACAATCAAAATCGGTGCGTAGGTGTGGATGATCTGGTTTGGAAGAACGGGCCAGACATATCCAACATCTCTCGCATCTGGAGCCGCATCTGCGAGAAGTGCGTGATACACCACACCAACAATCACCATGGCTGCAGCGAGGCTGAGCCTTGCGATGTTGTGAAACTTGGTTTCATCCTTACCGGCTGCCAAAACATAAGCCGAGTAAAGCGAGAGGCCACCGGCAACGATTGCACTCACGATTGAGAAGTAGGCAAAGTACTCATCTGGTCGGAATACGTTATTGATCACTCGATCGGTTACCTGCCAGACAACGCTGCCGAGCAGTCCAATTCCAAGAGCCAGTCGAAGTGAAACCATCACCGCTTTATACATGCTCTAAAACCTACTCCTGCGATTCGATATAGCGAATGATTACGGCTGCGAAATCTTCCGGCTTTTCCTCATTTGGAAGGTGACCAGTTTGAGAGATAACCGCCAGCGCAGCGTTGGGAAGCTCACCTGCCAGCCGGACCGAGTTCTCGGTCGGCACCACAAGATCGTTATCGCCCGTGATAACCAAGGTTTTAACACTGATCTCTTTCACACGATCCGCAATCCCGAGCGATCTAGGGGCCTTGTTGAACTCCCAGAAGGCCCGCTCCCAGCCCTTGATCTTGAGGGGAGCGGTGTATCCGGCGAGGGTTTGCTCTGTTATCTGTGACGGGTCGTTGTAACTGCGATCTAATAGTTGCAGACCCGAGGTTGCAATAGAAGAAACCGCAAGGGGACCCAGGTGGTTTAGCTGAGGAATGTCATAGACCCAGTTCAACCACTGAGGTGTGCCACCCGATCCGTAAACCGCGGGGGCGTAAAGCACCAGCCCTTTTAGCTTGTCTTGGTGCTCAAGTGCATAGCCAGCTGCAAGGGCACCACCTGCCGAGTGACCAACCAGAAATACCTCTTTGCCCGAACCAAACTTCTCAATCAGCTCATCAATAACTTGCAGTTGACCTTCAGCGGAGTATGGATTCACACCCTCCCAGCTGGTTGGTCTTTCGGTGAATCCGAAGGCAGCTCGGTCATAGGCAATCACATGCCCATACTCACCAAGGGGCTCTAGTACATCGCGATAGGAGAACGCACTTGCTCCAAACCCGTGGACCAAAACAATGAGTCGATCAGAAGATGGGTCTCCCGCCTCAACATAGTGAACCTCGTGATTCAGAATCTCGACAAACTTTGACCTGCCCTGCCACAACTCTGCGGCAGCCTCCTCTTCGGTGAGGGTGCCACTTGATTCGACTGGAACCAAAAATGGTCCAATCAAGACAAGCGCTGCGATTGATCCCAGAATCACTTTGGTTCGAAGTTTCATGTCTCTAGAAAACCACGAACTGAGCAATCTCGTTCCTGCGGGACTGGTGCTCCCAAAATCTGGTTGTATAAAGCTGTTCGAAGGAGTCCAATTGCCAACAACCAAATCACTCGTTAGCCACGCACCGGGAGCAAAGTTCGAGCGAGCAGAAATGCCGCTTCGACCGCTTGACGAGAATGCTGTTGCTATCAAGATTCTCTACTCGGGCATCTGTCACTCGGATATTCACCAGGTCAGAGATGAGTGGTTTGAGGGCATCTTCCCGATGGTCCCTGGTCACGAGATTTTGGGTGAGGTAACCGCGATTGGCTCAAACGTCACTAAGTTCTCAGTGGGTGACCGAGTAGGTGTTGGAACCTATGTCGATTCCTGTCGAGAGTGCGAGTACTGCCTCAAGGGCATGGAGAACTACTGCCTCACCGGCAATGTTCAAACCTATAACGGCCGTCACTATGACGGAGCTGAGACCTATGGCGGCTACGCCCAAGACATCGTGGTTGATCAAAACTATGTGCTGTCGGTTCCAAAAAACCTAGATCCAGCCGGAGCAGCTCCACTGCTCTGCGCGGGCATCACTCTCTATTCACCGCTGAAGCACTGGAATGTCGGACCTGGCAAGAGGGTAGCGATCTTGGGCCTTGGAGGACTTGGTCACATGGGTGTGAAGTTTGCGGTTGCGATGGGTGCCGAGGTTTATGTGCTTGGCCACTCGGCTTCGAAGAAGGCAGATGCTTTGAAGTTTGGTGCCAAGGATTACCTGATTACAACCGACTCATTTGATACCCACAAGAACTTCTTCGATGTCATCGTGAACACCACCTCGGCTGATCTAAATGTGGACTCACTGCTTGGCATGCTCAAGGTCGGAGGGTCACTGGTGAACGTGGGACTACCTGGAAACAACCAGACCTACAACCCCTTCTCAATCATTGGTGGCCTGAAGAGCATTGCCGGTGCAAACACCGGCAGCATCTCAGGCACCCAGGAGATGCTGGACTTCTGTGGCGAGCACAACATCGTCTCCGACGTTGAGGTGATCAACGCAGACGAGGTCGATGCCGCCTACGAGCGCGTTGTCGCGTCGGATGTTCGCTACCGCTTCGTGATAGACGCCAGCACGATCTAGTCTGTGGAAACTCGGCCACGCATTTCCCACCCAGCGAATAGCCTCATCTCGTAGCAAAAATAACTTGGTCAAGTTGGTCAAGTTCTTTAGCATTTTGCTATGAGACACAGAGTGAGTATTTACGAGGCGAAGACCAACTTCTCAAAGTTGGTTGCGAAGGTTGCCGAGGGTGATGAAGTGGTCGTGACAAACAGAGGTGTCGAGGTTGCCAGGATTCTTCCACCTGAAAAAGGCGAGGGGCCGAAATTCGGTGTCTACAAGGACAGCTGGCCAACATGGAACCCAGCCGAGCTTGACGAGGAGTTTGGCTCTTTATTCGATGGAGACAAACTTTGATTTTGCTTGACTCCAATGCCTTTTACTGGTTCGTCACGGGCCAGGAAGAGTTTGGTACGCGGGCACGAAGCCTAATTAGTAGCGCACCGAAGGTGTATGTGTCTGCCCTTTCAGTATTGGAGCTGTCCATAAAGCTGCAGCTCGCAGGCCTACCCAAGTTGGACTTCAGTCAGGCAATCGCAGACTCCGATCTGGTTGAGCTACCTTTGCAAGCAGCAGACCTTGCTAGCCTCCATGACTTCCCTACCTTGGATCGACATGATCCGATTGACCGGGCGCTTCTCTCACAAGCTCGCGTTAACCGTTTGAGTTTCATGACTTCCGACGTAAAGCTTCTAAACCTGTCGTTTAATTGGGTCCTAAACCTAAGAGAGTGAAATTGCCATGAAGCAGCACAAACTCGGAAACAGAGAAGTATCAAAGATCGGCCTGGGCTGCATGAATGTCTCCTGGATATTCACAAATGGCTCAGCCCTAGACCCCGTCCGACGAGAAAAAGAGGCACTTCCCGCCTTTCACTCGGCTCTTGATGCCGGCATCACCTTCTTAGACACCGCAGACATCTATGCCCCAACCTGGGATGCCTTTGGTCATAACGAGATTTTCGTGGCCGAAGCACTCAGAACCTGGTCCGCTCCGAAGGAGAAGAAGGACAAGGTCGTAATCGCAACCAAAGCCGGTATTACCAGAAGACCGGGTGAGGTATGGGGTAGAAGCGCAAACCTCGACTACCTCCTCCGCGCAGCCGAGGCCTCCGCTCTGAGACTTGGAGTGGACAAGATTGCCCTCTGGCAGCATCACCGCCAGGACCCTTCGCTTCACTTTGAAACTCAGGTCGAGAACATCCTGGTACTAAAGGAGCGCGGCATCATCGACCAGCTCGGAGTCTCAAACTACGACGCCAAGCAATTGCAGCAGGCGGTAGAGATGGCGGGGCCGGGAGTAATCGTGTCGATTCAAAATGAGTTCAGTCCGAAGTATCGCTATGACCTAGATGTTCTGGAGGTCTGCGAGCGCAACAACATCACCTTCCTGCCTTGGTCTCCACTTGGCGGCGCTCGCGAGAAGAGCGTGATCTCTGGTTCATCAGCATTTGAAGAGATCGGCGCAAAGTATGGAGCGTCTCCATTTGCGCTGACCTTGGCTTGGTTGATGAAGCACTCCGAGACGATCTTGCCAATCCCAGGACCAACCAGACCAGAGACGATCAAGGACTGCGTCTCGGCCTTGGAGATCAACCTCAGTGATGACGACTTCGCCTACCTAAACGAAAACTTGCCTGCGCAGGCGGAGTATTCGCAGGAGCTTTTGCCTAAGCCTCCGCACCGCGCCTAGGCATTGTCACAATTTGGATTCAGTTGCCCGCTGACCCTTTTTTGGGTTTGGGTGTGACCGCTAACATTTCAGTACGCACAGAGGAGTGTCAATGTCTCAGCAGGAAATTTGGTTTCTAACCGGATCTCAAAACCTTTACGGTCCTGAAACTTTGGAGCAGGTTGCTCAGCAATCTCAAGTTGTGGTTTCCCAGCTATCCGAGGGCATCTCGGCAAACGTGAAAATTGTTTGGAAGCCGACCCTGAAGTCAAACGAGGAGATTCGCAAAGCACTCTCCGATGCCAACGCAGACTCCAACTGCATCGGTGTCATCACCTGGATGCACACCTTCTCACCGGCCAAGATGTGGATCAACGGTCTGGACCTACTTCGTAAGCCACTGCTTCACCTGCACACCCAGGCTGGTCAATCGCTTCCTTGGTCCACCATCGACATGGACTTCATGAACCTAAACCAGGCAGCCCACGGTGACCGCGAGTATGCGCACATCCTCACCCGCATGTCGATCGCCAGAAAGATTGTTGTTGGCCACCCAACTCAGGCCGATGTGAAGAGCGCGGTTGATGCCTGGAGCTATGCAGCGATTGGCTGGCACACCTCGCAGCATCTAAAGCTCGCTCGCTTCGGCGACAACATGCGCTATGTCGCAGTCACCGACGGAGACAAGGTCTCCGCACAAATTGACCTCGGCATCTCGGTTGAGAACCTAGGCGTAAACACCTTGGTTGAGGCGGTCGACAAGGTCTCGGACGCCGAGGCCGAGGCACTTGCTGCTGAATACGAAAAGCTCTACGACGTTGTTCCGGAGCTCAAAGCTGGTGGAGCTAGGCACGAGTCATTGGTTTATGCCGCAAAGCAAGAGATCGCGCTTGGCGCGATCTTGGAGCAGGGCGGCTACCACGCCTTCACCTCAAACTTCGAAGACCTTGGCACACTGAAGCAATTGCCAGGTCTTGCGGTGCAGCGTTTGATGGCAGATGGCTACGGCTTTGCCGGTGAGGGTGACTGGAAGACTTCGGCACTGGTTGCGGTCCTGAAATCCATGGCACCAAATGGCCAGGGCGTTAGCTTCATGGAGGACTACACCTACCACTTTGGTCCCGGCACCCCGAAGGTTCTCGGCGCTCACATGCTTGAGGTCTGCCCAACCATCACCAAGGCAAAGCCAAGGATCGAGATTCACCCACTGGGTATTGGTGGCAAGGAAGACCCAGTTCGCATGGTGTTCACCGCCACCCCGGCAAGCGGTCGAGTGCTCTGCTGGGTTGACCTCGGTGACCGCTTCAGAATCATCACCAACGAGGTTGAGGTTGTGGAACCAACCGAAGACCTACCAAAGCTTCCGGTCGCAAGGGCGGTCTGGGAACCAGCTCCATCGCTGAAGGTTTCGGCCGAGGCTTGGATGCTCTCGGGCGGTAGTCACCACACCGCGCTTACCACCACGGTTTCACAGGAGACCATCGATGACTTTGCCCGCATGCTCGGTGTTGAGCACGTAGTGATTGACCACAGCACGACCTCAAAGTCAATCCGTCAGGAGCTCGCCTGGTCTTCCGCCTACCACCGTTTGGCGGCAAGGCTCTAACCACTTAGGGTTGCTTCGTGAATCTAAACGGCTGGACCCTCCTGGGTAAAAGACCGGTGCCTCCGGCACCGAGTTGGACCTATGTGGTGTTGGCATTCTTGCTTGCAGCCGAGACATTTTTGGAGCTTGAGGAGCAGTACCCGCTCTACATGTCGATAGCCGTTATCGCCGGGGGCGCTTTTGCAAGCTACTCAGCCATCAAGCACAAGGCGATCTTTGGCTTGACGGTGTTTCCTGTTTCGCTGATTTGGCTAGACCCGATCTTGGGTGGAGATTGGTTTTTGTCGATCAACCCGATCATGTTTCTATCGCACTCGGTAATGGCAATGCTTTTTGCTCTGGTCGCCTACACCTATCTGGCCCGTGAGCGTAAACCGAAATGAGCGACAACTTTGTCGGATTTGCTCAGTCTCCAAAGGCTGATCCAAACCGCAAGCTAAAGACTTACTCAACCGAGCTCAGTCTGGGTGCTGACCTAAAGACTGTGTTTGCCGCTTTCAACGAGCCTGAGTTCTACGACAAGGTCTTTGACAAACTCGCAAAGCTAGATTTCCGGCAGGGTGCAAAACTCACCTTCGAGGGCGAGACCCAATACCGCGGCACATTTTCTCGGATCGATATCCCACGGGAGATCATTTTGCTCACCGAGCTGCACGGGGAGATTGCATTTAGGTTCAAAGATCGCAAGGGCAGCCACATCAAGCTCCAGGTAAAGAAGGCACTGCTGGAAGAAGAGATTTCGTCTTGGAGTGCAGCCTGCGAGAAGATTGTCTCGAACCTAGGAGCGACTTTTGGTAGCAAATAACCCCAGACAGGCCAACATCTACGATGTTGCGCGCCTGGCAAAGGTTTCGCACCAAACGGTTTCGCGCGTAATCAACAACAACTCATCGATCAGACCCGAGACCAAGACCAGGGTTTTGAAGGCCATGGAGGCGCTCGACTATCGCCCCAACCAGGCAGCTAGAGCGCTGGCATCTGCCAAGACCAAGATGATTGGAATCTTGGCCTCCGACACCGACTTCACCGGTCCAGCCTCGATGGTTCACGAGATGGAGCGGGCCGCCCGATTACAGGGCTACTTCGTAGTCAGCTGCGGCATCGACCCAAGTGACGTTGACTCAGTAAAAGAAGGTATTGACCACCTACAGCGACTTGGCATCGAGGGTTTAGCAATCGTTACACCACATGCGAATGCGGTTGAGTATGTCAGGGCAAACGTCTCGGGAATCCCAGTTGTCACCCTCGACAGCATGTATCGCATGGATGAGCTATCGGTCTCGGTTGATAACTTCGCAGGCGGTGTAACCGCAACCCAGCACCTACTGGATCTTGGTCACAAAGAGATCGTTCACATCTCTGGACCAAAGGACTGGTTTGAATCCACCACCAGAGCCGCCGGCTACACCTCGACGATGTTGAATGCCAACCTGATTCCAAGAGTGATTGATGGTGACTGGGAGATCTCAACCGGTCACCGAATCGGTAGCGAGGTTGACTTTGTTGAGAAGGGCATAACCGCAGTCTTTATCGCCAACGACCGCATGGCCTTGGGCTTTTTGCATGCCATGCGTCAGCGGGGAATCTCAATTCCAGGGCAGCTGAGCGTGGTGGGTTTTGATGACCTTGAAGAATCGCAGTATGCCTACCCACCGCTCACCACGGTCCGCCAGGACTTTAGAGCGCTTGGTGAAAGAGCAATGCAGCTGTTGTTGTTAGAGATAAAGGGCAACGCCTACAAAAAGCTGGATCGATTGGTTCCAGAACTAGTGGTGCGGGGCTCAACAGCGAGGCTTTCGACGTTATAAAACTGTTGCGCCAAAGCTTTGATGGGAAGCGGATGTTATCGCTAACATAAATGCCGAAGAGACGAGGAAGTCATGGCAGAGAAGTATGTGGTCGGTATCGACTACGGCACGCTTTCAGGCCGCGCTGTGGTGGTTTCGGTTTCAGACGGTAAAGAACTCGGCAGCGCAGTTTGCGAGTATCCGCATGCGGTCATGGACCAAACCCTCGCTTCAACCGGCAAGCGACTTCCTCCAGACTGGGCACTTCAAGATCCAAACGACTACGTCCAGGTTCTGAAGACCGCCGTTCCAGAGGCCATCAAACTCTCAGGCGTAAACCCCCAAGACGTAATTGGCGTTGCAACCGACTTCACCGCCTGCACCATGGTGCCGGTAAAGATAGATGGCACACCGCTTTCAAATCTCAGTGAGTACCGTGACCGCCCACACGCCTACGTAAAGCTTTGGAAGCACCACGCTGCCCAGCCTCACGCCGACCGCATCAATGAGAAGGCACGAGAGCTAAAGCAAGCTTGGCTAAACCGCTATGGTGGCCAGATCTCATCAGAGTGGGAGCTAGCCAAGGGTCTGCAGATCCTCGAAGAGGACCCAGAAATTTATGCGGCCATGGATAAGTTTGTTGAGGCGGCCGACTGGATTGTTTGGCAGCTAACCGGAGAGTATGTGCGCAATGCCTGCACCGCCGGATACAAAGGCAACCTGCAGGATGGCGTCTATCCATCAGAGGACTACTTCGCGGCCCTCAACCCAGGATTCGCTCGCTTTGCAAAAGACAAGCTTGAGCACCCAATCGGCCAACTCGGCGCAGCCGCCGGTTACCTAACCGAGGAAGCCTCAGCCTGGACCGGCCTACCCGCTGGCATCGCGGTGGCAGTTGGCAACGTAGACGCTCACGTCACTGCTCCTGCAGCCAAGGCAACTTTGCCAGGTCAGATGGTCGCCATCATGGGCACCTCAACCTGTCACGTGATGAACTCTGATGTCCTCACCGAGGTGCCTGGCATGTGCGGTGTGGTTGACGGCGGCATCGTCTCTGGACTCTACGGCTATGAAGCTGGACAGTCTGGAGTGGGAGACATTTTTGCCTGGTATGTAAAGAACCAGGTTCCAGGGGATTACTACGACAAAGCCAGAGCCAAGGGTATCTCGATTCACGATTACCTAACCGAGCTGGCATCCAAGCAAAAGGTCGGAGAGCACGGACTCATCGCGCTCGACTGGCACAGCGGTAACCGCTCAGTGCTGGTCGATCACGAGCTCTCCGGCCTAATGCTTGGAGCAACCCTGACCACCAAGCCCGAGGACGGCTACCTAGCGCTATTGGAATCAACCGCCTTTGGAACTCGCAAGATTATTGAGACCTTCAATAAGTCAGGTGTTCCGGTTACCGAGTTTGTGGTTGCCGGTGGACTGATCAAGAACACATTCTTGATGCAGCTCTACTGCGACATCATCAACCTGCCACTGAGTGTTCTCGAATCTGAGCAGGGCCCAGCGCTTGGATCAGCAATCCACGCAGCGGTTGCGGCAGGCGCATACCCATCGGTGAACGCGGCTGCAGAGAAGATGGGTCGAGTCTCCAAGGCTCTTTATAAGCCAAATGTCGAGCGAGCCAAGCAGTATGACCGCCTCTATGCCGAGTATGAAATCCTGCACGACTACTTTGGTCGCGGCACGAACGACGTAATGCGCAGGCTGAAGGCCCTAAAGCGAGAGGCATCAGATGCTGCCAACTGAATCGCAGGCTAGAGAGAGTCTTGTAAAGCTGCATCAAAAGCTAGTCAGCTCGGGATTAGTGGTCTGGACCGGCGGCAATATCTCGCAGCGCATCGAAGGTGGCTTTCTGATCAAGCCCTCCGGGCTTGATTACGAAGATCTCACCGCCGAGAGCATGGTCTACTGTGACCTAGACGGCAATGTGATCTCGGGGAAGCACAAGCCTTCAAGCGACACCGCCTCTCACGCCTATGTCTATCGACACATGCCCGAGGTAAACGGTGTGGTTCACACCCACTCGAACTACGCCTGTGGCTGGGCTGCTGCCGGTAAGGCAATTCCTTGCGTGCTAACCGCTATCGCGGATGAGTTTGGTGGGGAGATCCCACTTGGACCCTTTGCCAAGATCGGAGATGACTCGATCGGCAAGGGAATCGTTGAGACTTTGCACAACCACCGCTCCAAAGCGGTGCTGATGAAACAGCACGGTGTCTTCACCATTGGAGACTCAGCCAAGGATGCCCTCAAGGCAGCGGTGATGTGTGAAGACAACGCAAAGTCGGCCTGGATAGCGGAGCAGTTGGGGGGCGGAATCGTGATTCCGCAAGCCGATATTGACTCGTTATTTAGTCGTTATCAAAACGTGTACGGACAGTTATAAAAAACGGTTTTGGGCACGTATTGGTAATGGCAGACTAGGGAACGAACTAAATGTTAGCGGTAACTTTTTTGTAATCGCTTACAGCTAGTCGGTAGTAAATCTTGGCTCAGAACCATTTCTGAGTCGGGGGTCAATCGAGTGAGTTGGACGCATTCGAACAAAATGACCCGGCTGGTCCAGCCGGAACGAAAGGAACAAGGTTGTTCAAGAAACTACTAGGAATTGCAGCTACCACTGTGGCTGCAGCACTGGTGTTGTCAGGTTGCGCAAGCACCTCAACCCCAGCTGAGACCACCGATGCAGGAGCTGCAGTTGAGGGTGGTCTAATCG
>JBEENY010000012.1:0-27526 GCA_041191905.1 Actinomycetota bacterium | reverse complement strand
CTGGCTCTGCTCCTTGAAGTTCGCACCGAACCATGAACCGTTGAAGAAGAATCCGGCCTGCTTCTGCAGTAGCAACTGCATTGCGCCATCCCACTCAAGGTCCAGAACGTTGGTGTTCATGTAAGGAAGTAGCTTCTCCCAGTAGGAGAACACTTCCTTGACACGGTCATCGGTCCACTTCTCGCGACCTGCAAGTAGGTCTACGTGGAACTGGTATCCGTTGATGCGTGCGTTCAGGATGTCGAAGGTTCCCATTGCTTCCCAGCCACCCTTGTCTGCAGAAGCTAGACCGATTAGGCCCTTGCCCTTAAGCAGCTCAAGTGCGCCCATGAAGTCATCCCAGTTGTAGATGCTCTCTGGGTCTAGGCCGATCTCAGCCATCATGGACTTGCGGAAGTGTAGACCCCATGGGTACCAGCTCTGAGGTACGAAGTACTGCTTGCCGTCTGAACCGGTTGCAGCGATCTTGTAGCTCTCGTTGTACTGGTCACCAATCTCGTTCCAAACGTCAGATAGGTCTACTAGTAGGCCCTGGTCTGCGAAGAACTGCATACGGAAACCGGCCATCCACTGGAAGCAGTCGTCTGGGGTTCCCTGTAGGTACTGAGAAAGGTTGTTCTGGAAAGCGTTTGACTCGGTTGCATTGTAAGTAACTTCGTTACCGGTCTTTGCAACATAAGCGTCGATTAGACCCTTTAGCTGCTTGGTTGGCGACTCGTCAACGGTGCGAGCACCGAAAGCGATTGGGCCTGATGAAGCGCTTCCGCCTGCACAGCCTGCCAACATGGTTGCACCGGCGATACCTAGACCACCGGCTGCTGCACCCTTTAGTAGGGAGCGGCGGTCAACTTCGTGACCTGCGATTTTGTTCAGCATTGAACCTCCTAAGAATGGACTCTTGGCTACAGAGTAGCTCTGAGATTCGGCCGAATCAGCAGATTCTCGTAACGAAATTATCACGAAAAGACAAAAAAGAAACAAAAGCGACAAATCGCAGGATCGAGTCCGAGTTGATTTTGAGTTTGGAACCGCTGATAAGCCAATAAACTCGGGCTATGCAGCACTATGACGTGGTAGTTATCGGCGGGGGCCACAATGCCCTGGTATCGGCGGCTTATCTAGCAAAAGCTGGTAAGAAGGTGCTGCTTTTGGAAAAGCTTGATTACCTGGGCGGTGCCGCCACATCGAGCTACACATTCGAAGGTACCGATGCCAAGCTCTCCCGCTATAGCTACCTGGTCAGCTTGCTACCACAGCAGATCATCGATGACCTCGGACTAGACATCAAACTGGCTCCGAGACGCTACTCCTCCTACACCCCAGTCCCCGGCTCCGCCAATGGTTTGCTGGTGGATAAGGAGAATGCGGTTGCCACTAAAGAGTCATTTGAGGCCGTTGGCGCAGCTGCGGATTACAAAACTTGGAATGAGTTTTATTCGAGAACCGAAAGTTTGGCAAAGAAGCTCTTTCCAACCGTGTTAGAGCCACTAAAGACTCGCTCTGAGGTTCAGGCGGTAATTGGTTCAGACTTTGCAGACTTCTTCGAGCGGCCAATCGGATCGGTAATCGCCGAGAACTTTAGGTCAGATCTGGTGCGCGGTGTGGTCATGACCGATGCTCTGATCGGAACCTTCGCTGCCAACGAAGACTCAGGTCTTGATGCCAATCGATGCTTCCTCTATCACGTGATTGGTGGCGGAACCGGAGACTGGAATATCCCAGTTGGCGGTATGGGTCAGGTGTCTGGGTCGATTGCGAAGGCAGCCAAGCGTTTTGGTGCTGAGCTCGCGACCAATGCCGAAGTTAAGTCGATTTCGACTGATCGAGTTGTCACCTATTTCCAAGATGGTGAGGCAAACTCGGTTAGCGCTGATTTTGTACTAAGTGGCATCGCCAAGAATCAGCTCGCGAAGCTACTACCTCAAATTCACCCAGAAAAGGTGCAAGGTGCACAGGTGAAGGTGAACATGCTGCTTCGACGGCTGCCCAAACTCAAGGACCCTAACCTTTCTCCCGAAGCTGCATTTGGTGGCACCTTCCACATCAATGAAAATTTCGATCAACTTCAGAGTGCCTACGACCAAGCAGCTCAAGGTTCCATTCCGGACCCACTCCCCTGTGAGATTTATTGTCACTCGCTCACCGACCCAAGCATTCTTGGCCAGGAGTTGCAGGCAGCAGGAGCGCAAACACTGACAGTCTTCGCGCTTCACGTTCCTCATAGCTTGGTGGCCAAGATTGGCAATGATGAGCTTCGTGCTAAAGCGCAAGAAGCCGTTTTGAAATCGCTCAACTCTGTTCTAGCGGAGCCGATTGAGGATCTGGTTTTCGTGGGACCTGATGGTCAGTTATGCATTGAAACCAAGACCACGCAGGACCTTGAGGATGCACTTGGTTTGCCTGGGGGAATCATCTTCCACTCGCCACTGAGTTGGCCCTTTGCAGAGGATGAAGAAGATCTCTCCTCCCCCGAGGCACGCTGGGGAGTGGCTACCGGGGTAGATCGGATTTACTTCTGCGGCTCAAGTGCAAAGCGCGGTGGAGCAGTTAGTGGCATCGGTGGTCACAACGCGGCAATGGCCGTGTTGGAGAGTTAGACCCACACATCCTCAACAGCCAAAAGCTCCTGGACGCGCGGCACGACCTTGGTTGCGTACAACTCAATTGAGTGCATCAACTTCGAGTGCGAAAGCGGGCCGTTGGAGTACTTGAGGTCGAAGCGCTCAGCACCTACTGCCCTGATTGCATAAGCGATCTTTTGGGCGACGGTCTCAACAGAGCCAACATACAAAGAGCCGTGATTCACCTCTTGCAGGTAGTGAGCCTTGGTTGTTGGACCCCAACCGCGCTCTCGTCCAATTCGGCCGAACATAGCCTCGTAGTGTGGCCATAGTTCTTCGATTGCCTGCTCATCTGTGTCGGCGATGTGACCTGGGGAGTGGATAGAGATCGGAAGCTGGGACTTTCCAAACTTCTCGAGGGAGTCTTTGTATAGACGAGCGAAAGGTGCGAAGCGAGCCGGGTCACCACCGATAATCGCCAATGCCATTGGGATGCCCAGTCGTGCAGCCCGAACCACTGACTCGGGTGAACCGCCGACACCAACTCGGAGTGGAATCGCACCACGCTCAGTCTTCGGATAGACCTCTTGGTTTTGCAGTCCTGCCCTGGTTGATCCGCTCCAGGTCACAGGCTGCTCTTTGAGAAGTTCAACCAATAGCTCCAACTTCTCCTCAAACAAAACGTGGTAATCGGAAAGCTCGTAGCCAAATAGTGGGAACGACTCGATGAAAGATCCTCGCCCTGCTGTGATCTCGGCACGACCATTCGAGAGCGCATCGATGGTTGCAAATCGCTGATAGACCCGAACCGGGTCTTCGGAGGAGAGAACCGTTACTCCAGTGCCAAGTTTGATGTTTTTGGTAACGGTCGCGATGCCTGCCAAAACTGTGTCAGGAGCTGATACTGCAAAATCATCGCGGTGGTGCTCACCGACGTTGATGGAGTTCAATCCGAGCTCATCGGCCAATACAGCCTGGTCCACAAGATCTCGGATTACTTGGCCAGCAGACTTGGGCTTACCGCTGTCATCAACGGTCATGTCTCCGAAGGTGTCTAAACCGAACTTGATTTCGCTCATGTGGTTAGTCTAGGGGGTCTAGACAAAAATGGCTAGTTTTCGGTCGCAGCCAATTGCCCACACGCGCCATCGATCTCTTTACCCCTGGTGTCGCGGAGTGTGGTTGGAATGCCAGCATGCTCGAGGGTATCGAGGAAAATCTGCATCTGCTCTTTGGTGGAAGAGGTCCAGACTGATCCGGGCGTTGGGTTCAATGGGATTGGGTTCACATGCACCCATCCCCTGCCGCGCTCATTCAGCTTCTGTGCCAGAAGCTCTGCACGCCACTTGTGATCATTCATGTCTTTGATCAATGCATATTCGATTGATACTCGACGTCCGGTCTTATCGAAGTAAGCCTTAGCTGCATCCAAAGCCTCGTCGACCTTCCACTTCGAGTTCACCGGAATTAGTTCATCGCGAAGCTGATCATCGGGAGCGTGCAGCGAGAGTGCAAAGGTGAGCGGAAGGTCCTCTTGAGCAAGCTTCTCAATACCTGGAACCAAACCAACTGTTGAGACAGTGATGTGACGAGCACTCATGCCCAGACCATTTGGTTGAGGTTCGACCATGGTGCGAATCGCACTCATCAGTTTGGGGTAGTTGGCAAGTGGTTCACCCATGCCCATAAAAACAATGTTGCTTACTCGCTCATCCTCGTGACGCATCGGTCCAAGCTCGCCGGCCCTGATCGCCTCGTTGGCTTGCACCACCTGGTCCACAATCTCAGCGGCAGACATGTTTCTGGTTAGCCCAGCTTGACCCGTGGCACAGAAAGGGCAGTTCATGCCGCAGCCGGCCTGCGAAGAAATACAAAGCGTGATGCGGTTTGAATATCGCATCAAAACCGACTCAACCAATGCTCCGTCATAAAGGCGCCAGAGGAACTTGATTGTGTCACCCTTGTCGGTCTTGAGCCGCTTGACCTCGGTGAGAAGCGGTGGCAGGACCCTCTTTACCAACTCTTCGCGACCCTCTTTTGGAAGATCGGTCATCTTTTCTGGGTCTTGCGTGTAGTGGGTGAAGTAGTGGGTGGAAATCTGTTTGGCTCTAAAGCCCGGGATACCCAGTTCCTTGATGCGCTCGGTGCGCTCTTCGATGGTCAGATCCGCTAGGTGAACCGGGGGCTTTCCGCGCTTGACCTCATTGAACTGAAGAAGTGGTTTGCCACTGGCATCCTTGCGTTGAGTCCAGCCCTCGGTGCGGGGCTTTACCTGACGTATCTCTGTCATTGGACTCCTAAGACCAGATAAGTCTAGGTTGTGGCATCAATCATCCAATCGAGATTGAGGTCCAGAATCTTTTGATCGGCAGTTACCAAAGTGAGGTTATTCGAAACAGAGACAGCCATGATTTGCCTGTCGAAGGGATCTGGAACAGTCTCCGCAGAGAAGCGACCAAACGCTTCAGCAGCATTTCGGTCGAAGCTTAATAACCCGACCCCCGCCTCAATAACAAAGTCGAAAACTCCCGGGGTCAAACTTAGTTTTCCAATGGACTGCTTGAAGCTGAGCTCAGCGATACTTGGGGTAGAGAAGTAAACCTCGTAGCGCTCGATAAGCCTCTTTGTCTGCTTTCCGAGCCGACCCCGATCTCCCGTGAGCCAAACAAGGACCTGAGTATCGAGAAGATACCCCCTACTCATCTTCCCAATCCGAATACTTCAGACTCGCAAGAATCTCTTCGTCGACCTCTTCCCAGGTTTGATCGGTTGTGATCTGGATCAGGCCTTGGAGACCCGAAAAGTCCCTCGGGCTATCGAGCAGCTCGCTAACTTGAACCAGTTTCATGATTACCCTCCCGTCCCGTGCAATCAGAACTTCTTCCCCCTGCTCAACGAGTCGGGCAAGTTTGGAAAAGTTAGTTTTTGCCTCATGCATGTTCACCTGAGTGGTCATAAACCTAACCTTAGTCCGCTTAGTCCACTAAGGGAATAGTGTGAGGCTGGGGATAACTGAGCGTAGGCTGGTCAGGTGCTAAGACGCCTAATTGAAATCTCACGCCCGGTGCTGTGGATCAACACCATAGGCACCACAGTGGTGGGGATGTGGCTGGCTGGCCACCTCTGGGATTGGCGAGTACTACCGATTCTCATCTGGGTTACCTTCCCTTTCAATCTCTTGATCTATGGCATCAATGACATCTTTGACCAGGAAACCGACAACATAAACGCGCGCAAAGGCGGTTATGAGGGAGCGCACATCTTCCCAAACGAGGTCAAACCAATCTGGATCACCACGGTCTTGACCAATGTGCCATTTCTGATCTACTTCGCCATCACGCTGCCCTGGCAGGCAACCGCCTGGATGGTTGCGTACGCACTTTTCTTCACCTTCTACTCAGCACCGCCGCTGCGTTTCAAAGCCAGGAAATACCTGGACGCTCTTTCAAATACTGACTACGCCTTCCCGCTAGCTTTCGTCCCACTTGCCCTTGGAGTTGAGCCGAACTGGTGGTTAGTTGTTGGCCTCATGGCCTGGAGCGTTGCCAAGCACGCCTATGACGCAATTCAAGATATTCCGCAGGACAGCGATACTGGAATTGTGACAACTGCCGTTCACCTCGGAGTCAAGAAAACCGCAATATGGTCAGCCATTTGGTGGGCGATTTCAATTGCTCTCTTTGCAGTTGTAAACATCCCGGTGGCGCTAGCGAACGCAATAATCGCCTACCTCTTAGTAGCGCCACTATTCAAAGAGCCGACCCCTGAGAAGGCGCACTCGTTATATAAGTACTCGATTGCATTCCCTTATGTGGCAGGTACCGTGGGTGGCATGCAGTTGGTTGTTGGGTTGGTCTTCGGTCTCTACCCATGAAGCACGTAGTTGTTCTGGGCGCTGGTCTTTCGGGATTAGCGAGCGCCGCACTTATCGCGCAGGCTGGACACAAGGTAACTGTCATAGAGCGAAACAGCTGGCTTGGCGGTAAGTCCAGAAGGGTCGAGGTTCTTGGCCAGCGAATGGATACCGGTCCAGCCCTGGTCACCTTTCCTGAAGTTCTGAGAAGGCTCTATGCCGAATACGACCGCCTCGGTGGCAAGGCAAATGATTTAGCACCACTAAAACTCAACCAGCTAAACGAAGTCGGTGAGTACTTTTATCGAGACCACCGAGTAACACTTCCGGTGCCACAAGGTCACCCCTGGCATGAGCAGTGGAAGCGGTTTGAAGCAGAACATGCAGATCTAGCTGTTGAGATAACCAATCTCCTCACCGCATCGCCATTTAGTTCAAAGAGCCTGCCCTCGGTGTCAAAAATCTTCTCCAGGTATGGGTTGAATCTAACCACCGACAAATACCTGAACTCTCTCAAGTGGATGGATCAGGATCTCAAAGAGGTAATCGCGATCCACACTCTCAATGCAGGTATTGCCCCTAGAGACACGATCTCGCTCTATGCCTCGATAACCGCAATCATGGCGTCCGAGGGGATCTGGGTTCCAGAGGGTGGCGTCAACGAGATTGCTCAATCACTAGCAAAACTCGCTGAGGCTGCTGGCGCTGAGATACGACTTGGTGAGACTGTCACCTTGTTGCGAGGCAAGAAAGTCACAACCAATCAAGGTGACTACTCAGCAGATGCAGTGGTCTCCAGCCTGGACCCCGAACAACTCAGAGTGATCATGGGCAAGAAACCCAAACCCTGGCCAAAGCGGTCTTGCTCGGGAGTCGCGATCTATGCGGTTCTAAAGAAACCGCTGCCGGATAACTTTGTCACCCACTCTGTTGTGATGCCAGATAGCGGCGATGAATTGCACGCTTCCCTGTCTAGATCGGTCCCACCAAGACAGACCATGGCGTTTTTGAATTACTACAAACCCGGTGAGATCTACCCAAATGAGAAACCGACGGTTGCGGTCCTTCTCACCGCCCCTGCCGATGGGAAGCACTATGACCTCAACAGCGAGTGGGTGAGGGCAGAGCTTGATCGCATAAGCGATGTGGTTGGGCTAGCTGAACCTATCGACGAATTGTTCGAAGACTACGTGACGCTAACCCCGGAGTACTTCTCGGCTTGGGGTGGTCCCGGCGGTGCGCTCTATGGCAAGACCAGGAAGCTGTGGCAATCTGGTCCATTCCATAGCCCAAGTTATCGGTCGCTACTTAGACCCTGGTTGTTCCGCGTAGGCGCGTCGGTGCACCCCGGTGGAGGCATTCCAGCCGTGCTTGGCGGTGCCATGAATGTGGCTCGAATGGTGATTAGTAAGTAGAAACTGTAAGCGTTAACAGACTTGCTATCCTTGGCAAAGAATTTCCACACGGAGGAAACATGTCAGGCACCAGCATCCTGGTTTATGCCGAACGAGTTGGCGGCAATCTTGGTGAAATAGAAAAGCTTCTCAAGGGGCCCCTGAAGGACTTCGACGGCATCCATGTCCTGCCTTTCTTCCACCCCTATGACGGTGATGACGCAGGCTTCGACCCAATCGATCACACGATTGTTGACCCAAGATTGGGCACCTGGGCTGACTTCAAGCGCATCTCAGAGACGCACGAACTCACCGCCGACCTAATCGTCAACCACGCTTCCAACCTCTCCCCTGAGTTTTTGGACTGGCAAGAAAAGGGCGATGCTTCCGAGTACAACGGCCTGTTTTTAACCTTTGACACAGTGTTCCCAGAGGGCGGCACCGAGGAGATGATCACCTCCTTCTACAGGCCACGCCCCGGTTTCCCTTTCACCGCATATGAGGTTGCGGGTAAGCGCAGACTGGTCTGGACCACATTCATGCCAAGCCAGGTCGACATCGACATCAAGCACGAGCAGGGAATGGCCTACCTCAAGCGCATTCTTGAGGCGCTGAAATCCGGTGGCGTGAAGGTAGTGCGCCTGGATGCTGTTGGCTACGCAGTCAAGACCCCAGGCACTGACTCATTCATGACCGCGGAGACCCTTGAGTTCGTGAAGGAAATCACCGACCTGATTCACTCCTACGACATGAGGGTGTTGGTCGAGGTTCACGCTCACTACACCCAGCAGCTAGACATCGCACCGCTGGTTGATTTGATTTACGACTTCCAGACTGCACCACTACTGCTGCACTCCTTCTTCACTGGAACAGTCGATCGACTGGACAACTGGTTCAAGCTTCGACCAAGCAACTGTCTCAACGTTCTGGACACCCACGATGGCTATGGAGTGATTGATGGTGGGCCGATTGGCGGTCGTCCGGGACTTATTACTCAGGACGAGATGGCCCACATCTTCAAGGTTGCCGAACAGAACACCGGCGGACACTCCGCCATTGCCAGCGTGATTCCCCAGTGGTTCTCACTGCCCCACCAGATCAACGCAACCCTGCCAAACATCGTTGCAAACGACACCGCATACGTCATCATGCGCGCGGTCCAGTTCTTCCTGCCGGGTGAGCCTCAGGTTTACTACGTCGGCCTATTCAACGGCATGGACGACCAGGAGCTATTCAGAAAAACCGCTCAGGGTCGCGACACTAACCGTCACAACTACACCCCAGCTGAGATTGCTCAGGCTCTGGAGCAACCAGTGACTCGAGCAATCATCGCGCTAGCGAGAGTGCGCAAGCACCCGGCATTTGATGGTGCCTTCTCATGGCAAGTCACCGGCGAAGACAGCATGTCGCTGAGCTGGGTTCGTGGCTCAGACTCTCTAGAGCTGAGTTTTGCGCTGAATAATCCAGGCTTCAAGATCACTTCGACTCAGGATGGCAAGACCGCTGAGTATGAAGGCATCGAGGGACTAGCTAACTACTAGCCCTTTTCCTTCATCATCTGGTGAACCTCTTGGGTCAGCTTCTCGATTCTGATCGATAGCTCGTGGACCTGCTTGGTTAGTTCTAGATTTTCCTGATCAACCTGGAAGGTGTGCACCGCAAGTTCCGAGTTGATTTGGTCCTCGCGCTTTGCGGCAATCAGCAAGATTGCTCCCTGTAAAGCGGCAACACATGAGAGCACCAGGTTCAACAAGATAAACGGGAACGGGTCGAACCCACTGCCCTGATTCAGATACATCCAGATCCCCAAGAAAACCAGCGACGCAAAAACGAAGGTCCATGACCCCATACCGTTTCGGATTGCATCGGCAGCTCGCTCTCCGAGTGAGCGTTCGATTTTCCCATACCGCTTGGTGGCCGGGTGTTCGTGCCAACTGGTCATCATGCTCCTTTGAAATCTCAACCTAGTATTTCGCTTAATCGCATTACCCCTAGGCTTGGCACATGCGCTTTGTGATTTTCGTCATCGATGGTGATGTCAACACCGCGGCTACCAATGAAATGGCTGCCATCGATCAGTTCAACCAAATGCTTCAGGACAACGGTCACTTCATCTACGCGGCAGGCATTGCCAAGCCAGCCGACGCAGTGCTCATCGACAATCGCTCGGATGCCAACCTGACCTCAGCAGGATCTTTGTTTTCAGATCAGCAGTTCTACTCCGGCTTTTGGCTAATCAACGCTGCCTCACATGAGGAGGCAACCGTGTTGGCCAAAGCAGGCTCAAAGGCATGTAATCGCAGAGTCGAGCTGAGAGGGTTTCTCGGTCAGTAAATGAGCAGTACCAAAACTAAGTTCAGCCCCTCATTTCAAAAACTCTGGTCATCCAGTGCTGCCAGCAATGTCTCGGACGGTCTCCTAAAAACTGCCGTCCCGCTTTTGGCAACTACCTTAACCACTGACCCATTTTGGATTTCAACCATCGCTGCGATAGTCATGCTGCCCTGGTTGTTGTTTGCAATCCCAGTTGGCGGTCTCGTGGACAGAATCAACCGCCGTCAGATGTTGGCCCTGGCAAACTCGGTCAGATTATCTGCTGCCCTGCTACTGGCTTTTGCGGTTGGACTTGAGTTCATTTCGCTGCCGCTGCTACTTCTAACCACCTTCATGTTCGGTATCGGCGAGGTCATTTACGACACCACAATGCAGTCGATGATTCCGCAAGTCCTAGAAAAGGATCAGCTTGAGCAGGGCAATGCCAGACTGCAGGTCACCTCGGTTACCTTGGGTGAATTTGTTGGAGCACCACTTAGCGGTGTGCTCTACGCAATCTCGATTACCCTTCCGTTTTTGTTTGGAGCAATTGGCGTTGTGGTGGCTGTGCTTTTGGTACTCACGATTCCGCTCAAGTACTCAAACAACATCCAAGACCACAAGGTCGTCGAGAAGAAAAACTTCTGGGCTGATGTCCGCTTTGGTATTCGATACCTTTACGAGCACAAGACCCTACTAAAGCTTGTTCTACTCACCTCATCGATTGGCTTTTTCTTCTCGGCATCAAGCTCCACGATGGTGCTGTTTCTAACTCAAACCTTGAACGTGCCGGTTGCACTCTTCGGTGTGCTGCTTGCTATGCCAGCGGTCGGTGCCCTCCTGGGATCGATGCTGTCGCATCGAATTTCGAAGCGTTTAGGCCGTACGACCGTAATGGCTTGGTCGATGGCGCTCTCGTCGCTACTTGTCATCCTGCAGGGGTTCTCGCCGAACTACATAGTCCTCGCGATATTGGTAACCGCTGGCACCGCGATCATCACGATGTGGAACGTGCTGCTGATGGCCACCTACCACCAGATAATTCCAACCGAGTTGTTCGGTCGAATTCACGGCACCAGGAGAACCTTAGTTTGGGGTCTAATGCCGATTGGCTCACTACTTGGTGGGCTAATCGCAACTATCGATTTGCGAATGCCGTTCTTCGTCGGAGGGGCAATCTGCTTCATACTCGCCCTGGTCGGCTTCAGGTTTATCGTCTCTCTCAAAACCTTGATTGCCGAGTCAGAGTAGCTAGCTCGCCGCTCGAGTGAGTCGGTCTCGGATGGCAACCGCCAAGCCGTCTCCCGCTGGGGTTATCGCAACAACCCTCTCAAGCTCTTGTTCATCTGCTTTTCTGAGGGCGGCATATAGCTCTTTAGCAAATTCAGCAAGGGTGTTTGGCGCAGCAAGTCGCACGACACCAGACGGGGTCTGGACATCGCTCAGAGCAATGAAGCCCTCCCCGGGTTTCGCGGTTTGATCCAAAACAACCTTGGCAGCTGGTGCATAGTGACTTTTTAGCGAGCCACTAACTCGAATGAGGGAACCCGATTCAACTACGTCCAAACCGGTCGCCTGCTCAATCATCTCGACGGTCACGGCACCAGGTCTGAGAACCCTTGGATTTTCTCCGGTGCAGTCAATGATCGTGGACTCAAGTCCAACCTCAGATTCACCACCATCCACAATCAGATCATCTTCGCTGAGGTAGTCACTCAGCTCGCTAGCGACAGCGTGTGAGGTTGTGGGGGAAACCCTTCCGAATCTATTTGCACTCGGGGCAGCCACACCCAAACCCCCAAGGGCTTCGAAGGCTGCCAAAATCTCTAGCGCCTTTGCATGACCCGGGATGCGAAGCGCGACGGTGTCCTGTGATCCGGTTATGAAGTCCTTTGCCAAGTCGGAGCGCTTTAGCACCAAAGTCATAGGGCCTGGCCAAAAGTTGTTGGCTAGCAATCTGGCATAGCTTGGAATCTCTGATGTCCAGCGGTCCAGAAGTTCAACACTTGAGACATGCACGATTAGCGGGTGATCGCTTGGACGACCCTTTACTGAGTAGATCCTCGCAACAGCCTCAGGATTGGTCGCATCTGCCGCCAGCCCATAGACCGTTTCGGTAGGCAGGGCGACAAGGTGACCTGTCTTGAGTGCCTGGGCGGCCTTAGAAATCTCAGTCAATCTGACACTTTCTAGCTGGGCTGATCGAGGTCGATAACCTCGCGATCGTATGGGGCTCTCGCACTCCAGCCAAGCTCAGCCTCGATTCTAAACCGCATTCGATCGCTCGCTGATGGCTCTCCATGGGTGACATAGGTCTGCTTCGGAGGTCTCGGTGCAGTCTTCATCCAAGCAATCAGTTCGTCGGCATCGGCGTGACCCGAGAGTGTCTCAAGTTGAAAAACTTCTGCCCGAATTGGCACATCCTGACCAAAGATTCTTAGTGAGGTAGCACCTTCTGCGAGCAGTCTGCCCCTTGTGCCACCGGCTTGGTAGCCAGAAATCACAATCGCGTTCTTAGGGTCCTGACCGTAAGCCACGACGTGGTGCAGGACTCGACCACCGGTCATCATTCCACTGGCTGCGATGATGATCTTTGCCCCCCTGCGGTCATTGAGTTCTTTGGATTCCTCGACGCTGTGCACCATCTTGGCGACCGAGTACATGGCATCGAATTCCGCCAGGTCGATGCGATGCTCCTCCTGATGACGGTGATACATCGCGGTCACGTTTTCTGCCATCGGACTGTTTACAAATATCGGCACCTTAGGAATCTCGCCGCGCTGCATCAAGCGGTAGGTGTGGAGCATTAGCGCTTGGGTCCGGCCAACTGCAAAGGCTGGAATTACAACCGTGCCGCCGCGCTCTAGCACCTTCTTGAGAACTGGCTTGAGTTCTAACTCTGGCTCCACCTTTGGATGTGCTTTGTCGCCATAGGTTGACTCAGTAACCAAGATGTCACATTCAGCAAGGGAGGCTGGTGGATTTAGTAGTGGGTCTCCCTCTCTACCTAGGTCTCCTGAAAAATGAATAACTTTGCCATTCACCTTCAGCTGAAGCTGAGCCGCTCCGAGGATGTGTCCGGCGTGAATGAACTTGGCAGTAATTCCCTTAGCGATTTCGACCTCTTTGTCGAAATGAACTGTGTTGACAAGATCCAAAGCTCGTTCGACGTCATCCTGACCATAGAGCGGCTTCGCTGGTTTGTGCTTGGAATAGCCCTTGCGATTGGCTCGCTCTGCTTCTTCTTCGAGCAGATGCGCACTGTCCCGCCACATAATCTCGCAAAGCTCAGCAGTGCCAGTCGTCATCAGCACCTTGCCTCGATAGCCATGCTTCACTAGGGCCGGAACATAACCCGAGTGATCTAGGTGAGCATGCGTGATCAGAACCATATCAACAGTGTCAGGAGAGACTGGAAACTCTTGCCAGTTCTTGAGGCGCAGATTCTTGTAACCCTGAAACAAGCCGCAGTCCACAAGTATGCGCTTGCCATTTGCCTCAATCAAATAACGGCTTCCGGTGACTGTTTCGGTCGCACCTAAGAAGCTAAGCGAGTTCTCTGGTCTATTCATAATCCCAGCATAGGACTATGACTACTCGAATCTCAGCGCGTCAATCGGCTCCAGCTTGGAGGCAGTTCGAGCCGGCCAAACACCGAAGAGCACGCCGACAGCAAGGCTGAAGCCCAGTGCCAAGGTGACGGTGTCCATACGGATTGCAAACTCCCAATCGCCAAGGATCGCTAAGAAAAATGCTGCAATTTCGCCAAGCAGTAGGCCTAGGAGTCCACCGGCCAACGAAAGCACAACTGCCTCGATTAGAAACTGGGTGAGGATGTCGCGCTGCCTAGCACCGATAGCCCTTCTGACACCAATCTCTCGGGTTCGTTCGCGAACCGAAACCAGCATGATGTTCATGATTCCAATACCGCCGACTATCAAACTGATCGCAGCGATCCCGGTTAGCAATAGTCCCAGGGTGTCTGTGATGCTGCTCACAGCAGATAAGAGTGAGGCCTGGTTGGTAACTGTGTAGCGAGCATCGGTGTCGGCACCTAGGCCATATCGCTCCCTGAGGAGTCGATCAACAGCAACCTGAAGCGGGTCAACGCCCTCAGCTGTCTCAGCCTGCACCACAATCGATGAGACGTATGGATATTGGCTAAAGAGCTTTCTCGCGACATCGAGATTCACGTAAACCCTGCCAGCAGTTCCAAATCCGGCTTGGTCGTCCAAGACTCCCACCAGGCGAAAATCTTGCCCATTCAGCTTTACTGTTTTTCCCAGCATGTCGCTGGTCAGCCCTAAGTCATTTGCGGCATCCGCGCCAAACACGACATCTCTCGCACCAAGGGCTGATGGGTTTTTCGAAAGGTAGGAACCCATTGCGAGTTCTGGCTTGACCGCATCAAAGTACTGATTAGAGACGCCGACCAGGCGTCCCTCAACTCTCTTTTCTGAGGTGGCGATGGTCCCTTGGTTTTGGGACTGCATAAACATCACAGCAACACCATCGAGCTCTGCCAAAGCCTCAGCATCCTGCTCCGTAAGGGCATCGGGTGCCATCGCTGTGATGTTGAGCTGGTTGGTGCCGAGAGTGGCTAGCGACTTATTGATTCCCTGTGAAGCTCCATCAACGATTGATGTCAGGGCAACGATGGCTGCAACACCAATGACAACTCCGAGCATGGTGAGAAGGGAACGAGTTTTGGTAGCCCAAATGCGATTCAGGGCGAGACGCGCGGTGCCGAGTAGATTCACTTCGAACCTCGCTCATCTCGCTCGATCTTGCCGTCTCGAAGAAACACTCTGCGAGGAGCGCTGGCGGCAATTTCAAGATCGTGAGTAATCAGCACGATAGTTCGACCCTGGGCATGTAGCTGCTGAAAAAGTTCGATGACCTGAGCACCGGTCTTGGAATCCAAGGCACCGGTTGGCTCATCTGCCAAGACGATGTCTGGTTCCGCAACCAACGCGCGCGCAATCGCAACTCTTTGCTGTTGTCCTCCGGATAGACGATTGCGGTCAAAATTCAATCTCTCGCCAAGCCCGAGCTGTTCAAGCATTTGTGCGGCTCGCTGCCTGGCTTGCTTCGCAGGGACCCCCTGATACAGAAGCGGTGCCATTACGTTTTCAATCGCAGTGGTGTTTGGCAGCAGCTGGAATTGCTGGAATACAAAACCGATGGATTTCGACCGCAGCTTTGTGAGTTCATCGTCACTGAGTTGATTGGTGGCTGCGCCTGCAATCTCGACCAGTCCGGAACTTGGTCTATCGAGACAGCCAATGAGGTTCATCATGGTTGACTTTCCAGAGCCCGAGGGTCCGACGATTGCAACGTACTCACCTGTCGCAATTTCGAGGTCCACCCCATCAAGAGCAACAGTTACCTGGTCGCCCACCAAATAATCACGCCTGACTCCAGCGAGGCGGACTACCAGATCAGCCACCTTGTCTTGCTCCCGGTGGAGGGCCAAAGTTGACAGGTGCCGGTATGGTTCCCGAGACACCCGTGATGACTAGATCGGCTTCTTGAAGCCCAGTCAAAACCTCGGCAAAGCTGTCACCGATTAGACCCAGTTCGATAGTTTTGCGCTCAACGGTTTGATTACCTTCGGCATCCTCAATCAAGATGTCCACCTGAGGTTCTTCCTCACCTACCAGTGAGCTCAGTGGGACCGCCAAAATGTTGGATTTCTTCACGACCTCAATCTCGGCGGTTGCGCTCATACCAAATCGCGCTCCCGCCGGAAGCTCGGCTACCTGAAGCAAAACCTCATACTGCTTGATTCCGCTAACCGATTGCGCAACTTGACCAATGCCGATCACCTCTCCGGTGAAGGAGGCATTGATGGCATCAAGTTCCACGGTGGCAATCTGATCAAGAGAAACTAAATCAGCGTCATACTCACTGACAAATACCGAGACAATCGGCTGATCGGACCCGATGGTCAGTACCGATCCGCCGGTTCTAAGCCCAGCCGCAGTATCAATCGAGCGAACCACACCGGATGCGATTGCCTCGACATCCTGCTCTCGGCCAAGCTGATCTAGGTAGCTAAAGAGCAGATCGCCTGACTTGACCTTTTCACCAAGCTCGACAAAGACAGCCTCGACCTCGAGACTCAAACCAAATTGTGCTACCGCAGTGGTCGCTCCGTTGGAGGCAATCAAGATCGGTTCAGCTGCCGGTCCGTAAGCGAGTAATTGCGTTTCCGCGAGTTGGCCATTTGCCGAAACGGTCTTAGTAACCTCGGTGCTTACAACCTCGTAGGTTTCATATTCGGGCTTTGGTGTCAGTGCTGGGGCAACAAAGAATGCTGCTACCACTGCGGCTAGAGCAAGTAATCCGACAACTATTGGCCAGCGCTTTTTACGCATTCTGCCCTCTCTTGCATCGATGACTCGATGTTCATATGTTCCTCAACCTAGTTTGAGAGGCTGACTAATCCCTGGGATGAATCTGAATCTTGGTTGGAAAGGAAGGTTAGGGGTTGCAGCTTAGGCAGCGGTCCGCCTCGATATGAGCCAAACCGCGATCGATTCTGACCGAGTGTTCACAAACTAAACAGCCGTGTATCTCAGCGGCTGCGATCTGCTTATTCAGAGTTCCGCAGGAAACACATTGAACCCCGTACTCAAAGCCGGTTTGGCCAAACCCCAGGTAATTACAACTTGGACAGAATTGGGATATCCGTTTGGCAGCTCTCTTGGCACATTCCGCAATGTTTAGCTGTCGAGACGGCGAGCTCATTGCCCGGAAGTCGCTCTCTAAAAGAATGCGAGCGTCGGCATCCGATCGCTTTGCTCTAGCAATTTCTTGAATAATGAGTTGGGGATCGAAGATGCCCTTCAGGAGCATCTCCTGATTACCAGACTGGATCTTCAGGTTCACCGCATGGTTGGGCAGGTCAAACTTCTCTGCCAGCAGCACCGGATCGGGAGTGGTGGTGACATCGAGTTTCTGAGCAACAATTCTTGGAGATACGAAAGAAACCACGAGTTCGGTGCCCAGCTGTGTATCAACCAGAGCAATCAGTTCGGCATCGGCTGTCGAGAATGGATACTCAGGATGCGGGCCGATGGTCCCCTCGCTAGCCAAACCAAATCTCAATCCCAGAAACTCTGCTCCGGCTCTTGCTTTTGCCAGGACGGTTTCTCTCGGGGATAGCACTCTTGGTTTTGTGCCGTCAAAGCTTCCGAATTCGTCGGTGTCAATTTCAGCAACCAACAGCTGCCAGTCCAAGAGTTCAGCAAATGCCGGCGCAATCTGTGCGAGCTTGCCGTGCTTAGTGGCCAAAGCGGCTTCAATGACTGTCACGATGGGAATCCTAAATCCATTGACTCTCTAAACTTGCAAAATGGTGAAACCACAGCCGAGGAAACGGTATGTCCCGCTAGACATGACAGAGTACGAAAAGCTCGATGCTGAATGGCGAAAGATTGGCCTAACCGCACCCGCAAGAAAAGCTTTGGTTGATGCCAAGCTCTACAAAGTCAGTGACCTTAGACGGATTTCTCTGGACGAACTCTCTGAGCTCGAAGGTATTTCCAAATCATCAGTGGCACGCATCAAAGTGATCATGAACGCGAAGCGAATTAGCTTTCGCCCCTGAGCTTCCTCCTCACGGCTGAAGTCTCTGGGTTGACCAAGGGCCGGGAGAGCCATCCACCACATCGCGAACGTATTCGATGCGATCGTGCATGCGATTTGAGCGGCCCTTCCAGAACTCGATCCTGGTTGGGACAATCAAGTAGCCGCCCCAGTAATCCGGTCTTGGAACCCCCTCTCCAGGAAAGCGCTCTAGTGCCTTTTCAAACTGACTATCTAGCGCCGCCCGAGATTCGATGGGGTGGGACTGCTTGGATGACCAGGCAGCGATTCTCGACTCCCTGGGTCTTGAGTTGAAGTAGTCATCAGACTCAGTTGGGTCCACCTTCTTAGCAAACCCCTGTATCAAAACCTGCCGGTACATCGAGTACCAACCAAAAACACAGCTGACATATGGATTCACTTCCAGTGCCTCACCCTTGCGAGAGAGGTAGTTGCTTGCGAAAAAGAAGCCCTCTGAGCTAACGCCCTTCAGAAGGACAGTTCGGGAGCGGGGTCGGTTATAAGCATCAACCGTCCCCAACACAAAGGCATTTGGTTCATAAATACCTTCACGCTCAGCATCCTTTAGCCAAAGCTTGAATTGCTCAATCGGGTCTGAAAGCAGGTCTGCCTCATCGAGCAGTTCTTGCCCATAGTCTTCGTGACGTGACAAAGAATCCATGAAGCCAATTGTCTCAGTGTGCCTTTGAAAAAAGTAAAAACCCGAGAAGTTGTGAAGTCTTCTCGGGTTTTGCGCGCTCGGAGGGACTCGAACCCCCAACCTTCTGATCCGTAGTTATGTTGCAATACGTTTATATGTAGCCTGAGTGGCAATGTATCCCAGTAATTCACTAGTCAAGCCACCCTTGGCAGATATGCCCATTTCCGTCCGTTTCCGTCCAGTGAGCGGAATCTAAACGGAATATCTAGCAGTTGTGATGCCCGAAACATAGTTGACAGGTGTCTAGCGATCCTCTAATATCTGAATATAGCTCCCCACCATCCTTCGGGATTGGTGGGGTTTATACTTTTCGGGTTGGGGCAGCGTGCTAAGAGCGGCAATCATAATTGACTACCAGAACATGCACACAACCGGCGTGAAGAGCTTCAAACCGCATACGCGCCCAATGGAACTACCTCTCAACCCGTTGAAGTTCAGCGAGGCGCTGATTCAATTCCGTAATTCAAAAGTGAAGGACGAATCCCTACTGGCAGAACTATATAAGGTCGAGGTGTACCGAGGGCTCCCCTCATCGACTCACGACCCCCGTTCTCACGCGACGAATGTTGAACAGAAGAACAATTGGACTAAAGATTCGCGGGTGATCGTAACTCAACGGAGTTTGAAATACGATTTGACGCCTAGCCAATACCCCGACGGTACACCTAAGAAATACAGCTCTAAAGTTGAAAAGGGCATTGATGTTTTATGTGCCCTAGCTATCATGCGAAATGCTGCTTTAGCGGAGATTGATTTAGTAATAGTTGCATCTCACGACTCTGACCTTGAACCCGCACTTGAAGAAGCCCACTCGTTTACAAATGGTACAAAATTTGAAACAGTTTCTTGGTTTAACCCGGAATTCAAAGCTGGGAGAACGCGGATGAACCCAAAAACTTCGTCGCCGATTTGGAATACAGCGCTTGGCTTCCAGGCTTTTATGGCCTCACTAGACAACTAGGTGTCGATCTAGCTCCACCAATTGTCGGTGCTGAAAGCTATCTTGTTGGCCTCTAAACGCCTACAAAGATTCTCGTATTGCTGAGTGGCTCGCTCTCTGGCTTGGGAACTTGAGAAGCCGTCTCGTTCATCGAAGTTTGCAAGCATAAAGTCACACCAGCCTTGCAAGTCTGAGACCAAATTTGGTTCCAATTGATCCCTCAAGGAGTAGTCGCCTACCTCCACGAACGGCCAGCGCGTCCAATTGAATGAAAAAACAATCCCGTCTCGGCCCAAATTGATTAGCCTTGGCAGCTCGCTGTGTTAGTTGGGATTGACGTTATCACTTTCTTGTTGTTGGAAGATACGATGATAGTGGGGTTGAAGGTTTTTACGTATTGAGGCATACCGTTTACATATCTGAACACTACAAGTGGCGTTGTGTAGCATCTCTTCGATCCTGCGAGGTTTAGTACTAACGAAGGCGCAGCTAATGCATTAGTTGTGGCCCAAACCATATAGTCATCCCAAAGCCCCCCACTGCCCTTCTGGTTTTCCCACGCCGTTTGGTGCCTTGCTCTTATATGTACATATCCCTCGGTGCTAGTCCCACACTTCAAATCCACTGCACCGTCTGCTGTGCTGTTCATCGTAGCGACTACTAAATCGGCAACACCAGCATTGCACAGACCGATTACGATTGGGTTCAATCTGGTTTGAATTCGCGGTGAAGTTTCTGACGAACGATCAATAATGGGATCACCGGAATACCACTCACCCGTCGTTGCCGAGTACATAACAACTGTTCCGTCTGGAGGTGTCGAAATGGCAGAATAAGCCGTGCCGGGAACCCCAAGCACCATGACCGCTGCTGCTGCGTATACTGCAAAAGCCGTCGCAATGCGCCTAGTCAAATTTGTTGCGCTAGATTTCCTAATTTTTTACCCCCGTTACAAGTGCTAAGAGTCTACCAGCCGAACACCGCAGACATGTGTTCGAAACGTATCAATGTAAACATGTTCCCTCCGGTTTCCATGCGTAGCATGAAAAACCAGTCTCGAAGAGTCTTCGAGCACAAGATGTTCGCATCAAGAAAAACCCTTTGGACTTCCATCTACTCGAGGACCTCAGACATCTTTCGAAGCTCGGAAAATACCTTTCTCTGCTTTGCATTCTTAGCGGCTCTGAACTTCATCAGATCATCAGTCTTTACCCTGGTGTGAGAACCCACCTTGTGAGCTGGGATTTCTTTGTCACGAATTTTCTTCATCAGGGTTGGTCTTGAAATACCAAGCAATGCGGCTGCGGCGGCGCAATCTTGATGGCTTATAGAACTAGAGAAGCGAACTCAAAGGAGGCCCGATTTGGCTGAATCATTTGACTTGGTGCATAGCATTCTGACCAGGCCTTTTGGGAGTTGGAGTAAAAAAGAGCTCGAAATTTTGCTCCTCACTGAGTTGCTAAGCAAAAAGATAATTTCGATTCACGACGACCATCACGCCGTTGCCCAAAAACTTGGAATGACAGCAACTAGTTATGGGCGACTCAAGAGCGAATACCTCGCTCAACTTCCTATAACTAATCCAGAGGAGTTTGAGGCCATTAGTAAACTCTTGCTCATCAAGGCACTAAGCGCTGTGGCAATTCTGATTGATGGGGAAAAGCTAGTTCTCACTGGCGCAGATCGAGCCCAGCGCGATGTGTTGATAAGGAACGCGCACCGCTTCAAATTGCCAATGGAAGTTCGAGGAACTTCAATCCGAACAACACTTGGAGCCCTGCTCTATCTGGCTAAGGAAGTAGAGGACTCGACGGTTGCAGGAATTGACTGGATGAGGCTTGCCAAAGGCGTAGACCTAAAAAATCTGGAGAAAAATTTGCCCAGGGCAATTCGTCAGGCCAAGGAAAGTCTCCCTGAAATACTCTCGGTAGGTGCAAACGTTGCGCAATTGCTCGCGCTTTTCTCCAGCTAACAATTTAGTTTTTAGTCGCAAAAGCACCACGTATCTCAGCTCGTGGCACTTCGGTCAGCTTCTAAGGCTGAGGTGGACCGAAAATCGGTCTGGACTCGTTTGCGCCAGATTTGGGACCCGCTGATAACCAAACCTGTGCGCGAGTCAGGATTCTTGGCTCTGAATGGAGCTCTGTACATCGACCCGCCCCCACATATACTCAAACAAAATAGGTTGCCAAGGTACTAAATGGGGCTGAATTTGCGAGCTTCGCGAGTCAAAATTCCTCTAAGGAGCCACTACTTACATTCTCATTTTCGAGGATGGAAGGTGAAGAGTTATGAGAATCCTCACTAGCAAAACTCGCAGGTGGAACGATTTTCCATATGGTCGTATTCTGGTGATTTGCCGATCCTAAGTCATCTACAATCCAACCCGCTTTTCGAAGAGTTGGAGCGATTCTCGTTAGCCAGGCGCTCATCTTCTTGGCAGTGCTCGGCCACTCTCCCATAGTCAGGGTTGAGAACGTATCCGCCTGGATTAGATCTACTAAATCCTTGGCACGGCCCGTCCAGACCGGTGCTGTCTGCTTGGCAACAACATTGACTACCGGATCTCCCGCAAGGGAATCCAATGCGCTGGAGCTTACCTCGTCGAGGTATTGCGCAAAGGAATGGGTTCCGATCGCCAGATCCATGGCGGCTAGAATCTCGGCAAAATCAGCCATTCGAGGTCGGTCGCTAAGTTTTACACTGCTCAAAGAGGCAAGGGTTTTGCTTACTATGGTCAGCAACCCTGCCAAAATCGAGGGTTTCAGTGCCAGCCAGGAGTCCCTGATAGAGGACTCAGTTTGTCGAACGTCACTTGGTATCACTGGAAGCTTGAAGCGAATCAAACGGTCCGCCAAGTCGTCCTGAATTCCTTCAACGCGAATTCCATTTATGATCACCACTTTGCGGAAACTAGTTACATACAGCCCTCCGTTTGTGAATAACTGGCGCTGAACATCGCCATCTCCCGTGCTTGCCCTGCAGAGGGCGTCAGATATCTGTGGGCTTATTTTGCTTAGGTTGTCGATGCAGATGACGTAGGATCCCTTTGCCACAGTGGTCCAACTCTCTACGTCCTTTGGCGGCTTCCTCTTCGGAACCGTGGATGGGTCAATAAGGTCGACTATTAGCTCACATGCGAGTGATTTGCCACTCCCCTGTTCTCCATCAATGCCAATAATTGGATGGGCGATTTCGGGAAAGAATGCACTGACTAATGCCCCAAGAAAGAGATCTCGCTTGTCCTTGGGAACGTTTATCAACCGGAACATTTCCTCGAATGCACCCCCTGGGGATGGCTCAATTTGAGGCTTGGTTAGGACTGTTCTGAAAAAAGACTCGTCTGGTCGTTCAGCGACAATCCATCCAGTGGCGTCCACCTCTATAGCTCTGCCTTCGACGTCACCAAGGTCGTAAGTTATACGACCGCCTCTTTTAGAAATTCGAATAGGAATACTGACCGCGTCTCGGCTTGCCGCGTCGGCTTCAAGAATTGTTGCAATCTCTCTAAAGGCCTTGTCGGTAAGGATCACCCCACGCCTCTTTCGAACCTCAAGCGCCAAATCTGACTTGAATGTTTTGCCTGATCCAAAGAATGGGAAGGCCACATTCAGGCCGCTCTTTTTTATGGCTACGACTTCTCCGGAATCTGTGAATCGAAATTCGTAGAGATCAATGGCGAGTTCAAGAGCAGTCTCTGCGACACTCTTTCGTTTCGGCCTTTCCGATTCATGATCGTCTTGTGGATCTAGTTCCATGGCTTGTTACCTCCAACCCAAGCTCTTATACCTGGGCTTGCATAAGCGTCTGACAAAATGAGATGTCTCGCTAACTCTTCTTCGGTCATAGATTCCGTAACTGACGCAGCCCACCTCACAATCGATACAAATTCATCGCGCGGGGACCACTCCTCTTCGGGTTTGAATTGCAAAAAAACTGCGAGCGCCGACTCTACGAACAAGCGGGCGGAGTAATGACCTACGGCTGAGTCTTTTAGACCAAGAAGAACCAGTTGAAGGCAAGCATTGTGCCTGCTGCCACTTCTAAAGAAACGCAGAGAGTCTTCGATGCGCATTTGAAGAAGCTGTGGGTTTGAATTCCCATTCCGCTTGTCCAGCCAGGTTTGCAGTTCTCCAAGCTCCATTTGCGGCGTGTTGGATTCATTGCCCGATTTCAAGCGACATCTGATCGATGAAGGAAGGGACGGCAGTTCGCCGTTCACTATCCATAGGTAACGGCCACCCGAGGCTTGCTCCTTGTGCAGCGTTGGGTAAGCAACAATTACGCTGTTGCCGGTCCTTACTTCTCCCCATTCGGTTCCAAGGGTTCCATTTGAAGTCGAGTATGTGGCTGCATATTCAAGGCTGTAGGCGTAATGCCCTCGCCTAAGGTCATTTACCCTTGTGCTCTGGAAAGCTGGGCCCTTATTGACTATGTCTCTGGACAAGACTGCGGGTATGCGATCTGGGTAATCGACATCAAAAACACAACAGTTAGATTTTCCTGTGTGGAGAGCTATACCAAAGTCGCTATTCCGGAACCAGTCAGAAAGAACTTGCGGATCTCTTGAAGATTTTTCAGGCCAGTTCTTGCCAAGTACAGAACCTGGGTGCTTACTGCCGGCGCGGATTGGAACCATAAACCAGCCAGCTTCGCCATACGCCAAACCAGCGTCCAGAACACTTTCTGTACCGTCAAAGGTAGGTATGTATAGTTTGGTGTTCAGAGCGTGTACCAGGTCCTCAAACCTTATCGTCGCCATCACAGTCCCCCCGTCTTAGAGGGTTCAAGCGAAGCTGGTTTGGGATGGCTCACTAAAAAGTGTGGGACTTTTCCCATGCCTCCACCTCCTCCAAGGGAAACCGGATCTGCTGTCCAATGCGCAGGGCTTTTAGACCCAAGCGCTTGTAATTGCTGTATACGTACTGTTCGCTCTTCTGCCACCGCTCCCCCAGCTGCGGAACGGTTAGGTTTATTAGTTTTGATTCAGCCATTCCTACCTCCTCTGGTTGTAGTGAATCATTTTGTCTACTACATAGTAACACAGATTTGTAGTGTTGTGTTAGACTTACTACATGAACTTTGAACTAGAGGTAACCAACGCGGATAGACGTTGGGACGCGATAGGCACAGCCGAAGGTCGGGTGGCCAGTGTGGAATTGAAGGCTCGATCTGGACGTGTTGTCTCAGACTGGTGGATTTCAGGGCTCAACTCCCAGAATGAGCTTGTGGCTTTGGTGCGCTGCTCATTTGGACTTGGCCCCCTGAAAGAACAAGATGCTATTTCTAAGCTGCCCGCCATCTACGAAGAGATATTAGAAAAGCCTCTAGCCAGGCTCGCTGATCTAGGTGGATTTGTCGAGGCCCCCAACACTGGTTCTACTGAGAACAAGCAAGCACTCTGTTTAGTGCACCTCGACTATCACGAAAAGCTCGGCAACATCGGTCAGTCCGTTTCGATACGTGAAGACATCGCTAGGCAGTTTCAGTTAATAAAGTCTTTTGGATACACAACGGCTCAGAAACTCATTGCAGAGCGAACTGGTTTGCCGAGATCGACTGTTGATCGACGACTGTTTCTGGCAAGAGAGTCGGGGCTATTGCCAAAAATGTCAGATTCAGAAGATATAAACAAATAAATAGATCAAGAGGAACAAGGTGCCAAAAAGAGCTAATCGCATACCTGGGATAAAGCAATTATCTTCAGGGAAGTGGCAGGCCCGGCTCTTCTATGAGGGCGGAGAGGAGTCAAAAAACTTTGATCGCCTGGAGGATGCAGAGCGTTGGAAGCGAAATCTGAAGAGCGAGTTGGACCGGTGTGCTGACGGAGTCGAACGCAAGAAGCGCAAGTGGGTAGCCACATTCATCAACGAGTCCGGTGTTTACACTAAATCTTTCGATGACGTGGATAGCGCCAATAAGTGGATGACCCGTGCGGAACTTGCTTCTGAAGATGGTCGTCCCATCGACTCTGAATCTGCAAAGGTGACATTCAGAGAGTTTGTTGGCGATTGGAAAAAGAGCAAGCTAGACATTTCAGGTAAAACTCTTGGTACTTACAACTCCCAACTCAAGCTTTACCTCATCCCCTCTTTTGGAGAGCGCAAGCTGACATCGATTACTACCTCTGACATCAAGAAGTGGGTGAGTTCAATGGTCGAGGATGGGATCGGATCGACAACAATTCGACAGAGCTATCGATTGCTTCATCAGATCCTCCAGTCAGCTCTGGAAGATGAGCTGCTTGGCAGAAACCCTGCTGTAGGAGTGAAGCTCCCAAAGATTGCATCCAAGCCAAAGGAAGGACTTACAGCCAAGGAGCTATATGCCCTAGCTGACGAGTGCGGACCTCATCGGTCTCTGGTCATTTTCTTGGGCACGTGTGGGCTACGCATCAACGAGGCCTTAGCTCTGCGTGTTGAAGACTTTGACCTCGATGCCAAGATCGTAAAAGTTGCTCACTCATGGACAACTGACGAGTTTGGCAAGAAGCTCCGCGATGAAAATGGAGAGTTCATTCCAGGCACTACAAAGACTGGAGAGCAGCGAGAGGTTCCGCTCGACAAAAACACAATCGAACTAATCAAGCCACTACTTGAGGGAAAGAGCAGTCGCGATTGGGTGTTCACGGGTGAAAATGGCCAGGCACTTGACTATGGCTTCTTCCGCAAAAAGTACTTCAAGCCCGCAACGGAAAAGCTTGGTATGAAGAACGTCGTTATTCACTCGCTACGTCACACTGCTGGCTCTTTGTTGGCCAGCCTTGGCGCTCCAATCCCAGAGGTCTCAAAGATTCTCGGGCACTCCTCTGCCAAAATGACCCTGGACGTTTACGGGCACGCCTACCCTGCGCAGACGGCAGCATGGATGGACAAACTGGGTGAACACATCCAAGCCTCGGCTAACTCCTGATCGAGAACACCAGCTTCAAAGCTGACTCAACATCTCTCATGATTGCATCCGTCACAGCCGTCACGGGACTACCTAATTCGTCTGTGTAAAAGAGGTACACATCATCACAGACTATGAATCCAGTTAGCCCCTCCTTACTCTTTGGTAAAGCCACACACGTTGGGATGTTTCGCTTGTCGGTGGTGGTGATACGCAGGCAAAGTGCCGAACCGAGTGCCTTATTTCGTTTGTTATTGCTTACAACTAAGAAGTATTTCTTTTCTTCCAAGTCAGGATGTAGAGCCAAATACACCTGGCCACGAAGGACTTCAGTCACTAGTCAGCGATGCGGCGACCAGGGAGCCTACCGCGATTGGCGCGTCTTTGGTCAGCGATACTCACTTCTTCTAAATCAGTGGCGAGCACGTTGTAGCCCAAGGCCATAGGGTCTGACAATTCAAGTTGGCCTTTGTTGCTGTTCGCAGGTTTAGAAAACACAAGAAGCGTTCGAGCGGAGGCGCGGTTGGAATCTGCTTCAACAACTCTGTAGGTGCCTTGACCAGACCGAGTCGCTGCGCTGGCTTCGTAAGTTGACAGCACATTGGTATTAAGTTCCGACATTTCGCCTCCTTGTCCTTTTAGTGTAAATGAATCCGATCGCACTGACTAGACAGGGTTACCAGGATTACCCATGTTTTGATTGAACCAAGATTCAGGTGGCTCAGATCGTCCTGTAGCCTTGAGCCAGGCGTCTCCCTGACTTTTGAGAGCCTCAATTAGGGGAAACACTTGCTCAGCAGGGATTCTGATTCGTGCGGCTACCTTGAAACTGACTAGTGCCGATGGTGCTTCTCCCTCATTTTCCAGATCTCGGGCTGGAAGCCTCATAGACAAGAAGTCGAGGACAAAAGTAGTGGGGGAATTCCATATGTTGGCATAATCAGCGAAGACTCCGACTTCCTGGGCAGCGTCCAGTGCGATCTCAAACTTTACTGGCCTCTGTTCCTCCATGGGCATTCACTCCTTATTTCCGCTAACTGATTATCGTCGCTTTTGATGAATCAGGCGACCATCGAAGCCTTGATCAAAAATGGCCGAACGGAATCTAAACGGAATAATCCAGAAAGAGAAATGACGCGGCCGTGAAAACCGCGTCATCTCAGCGCGCTCGGAGGGACTCGAACCCCCAACCTTCTGATCCGTAGTCAGATGCTCTATCCGTTGAGCTACGAGCGCTGGGCAACGATGGAAGAGTCTAGC
>JBEENY010000011.1:0-28584 GCA_041191905.1 Actinomycetota bacterium | reverse complement strand
AAGAATAGTCCATTTTTGCAAATGCCACTAGCGGACCAAACTGTAAAGGCTTTACAGTAACCAATGTGGTTGGAATCATCGAAGTTGCACAGCATGCCGGTGTCTCCACAGCTACCGTCTCCAGAGCACTAAATGGGAAGAGCCATGTCTCGGCAAAAGCCCGTGAAAAGGTGCTCAAAGCGGCGCAGGAGCTGGGATATGTCGCATCGTCATCGGCCTATACTCTGGCTACCGGAAGAGCGAAAAACATCGGCGTTGTTATGCCGTTTATCGATCGCTGGTACTTCTCTTCGGTACTAGACGGCGCTGTAAATGCGATGGTTTCCAGAGGCTACGATGTAACGCTTTACAACCTCTCCGGCGGATCAGTAAACCGCAAACGTGTATTTGAAGACTTGGTTCTGCGTAAGCGCGTGGATGGCGTGCTCACCGTTGCCGTGAAGCTGACCGATGAAGAGCTAGAAAAGCTCACCGCGTTGCAAAAGCCGATTGTCGGAATAGGTGGACCCATTCCAGGTGCTCGCTCGCTTTCGATCGATGATGAGGGTGCTGGTCGATTGGCCACCCTGCACCTACTCTCCCTTGGTCACACCGAAATCGGAATGATCTCTGGAACCCCAGCCTCGGAAATGGACTTTCACCAGCCATCGCTTCGCCGAACCGGTTACCAAGAAGCTCTTCTGGATGCGAACCTAGATTTCAAGCCAGAGTGGGTAGCGGAAGCAGACTTCACAGTTGGTGGTGGCTACCACGCAGCTAAGCAGATGCTTGGTGACCCAAGAAGTGCTCCAACCGCGATCTTCTGTGCTGCCGATGAAATGGGCTTCGGTGCCATACAGGCGGCTCGTGACCTTGGTTATCGAGTCCCCCAGGACATCAGCGTGATTGGTATGGATGGTCACCCACTTGGGGATTTCTATGGCCTCTCCACCATCGACCAGAATCCAAACGCCCAGGGTGCTAAGGGTGCAAACATGCTGGTCGATATCTTGGAGTCGAATGACGAAAAGCAACCTGTGAACGTCGAACAATTGACCTCATGGCCGATTGAATTGCTGGTCCGCTCCTCAACCGCGCGTCGCGCACGCGATTAGAATTTGGGTCATGGCTGATTCCTCTTTTGACATCGTCTCCAAGGTTGACAAGCAGGAGACTGCAAACGCACTAACCCAAGCTCAGAAAGAAGTCGAGCAGCGCTACGACTTCAAGGGAACGGATGCATCCATCGAGTTCTCCGGCGAAAAGGTCATGATCAAGGCCAACAGCAAGGATCGCGCCGAGGCGGTATTAGATGTCTTCCAGTCCAAGCTTGTAAAGCGCGGCATCTCCCTGAAGAGCTTGGAAGCTGGCGACCCATACCCATCGGGTAAGGAGTTTCGCATCGAGTGCTCCATGAAAAATGGCATCGACCAGGAGAACGCCAAGAAGGTTTCCAAGATCATTCGCGACGAGGGTCCAAAGAGCGTCAAGGCCCAGATCCAAGGTGACGAACTTCGTGTTAGCTCAAAGAGTCGCGATGATCTGCAGGAAGTGATTGCTCTACTAAAGGGCAAAGACTTGCCGGTTGATCTTCAGTTCGTGAACTACCGCTAACCCATAGCCAGGTAGCCGACACCACTTCCCGATACCGAGAATAATCTGGCTTCTGCCATGAATGCCGCTTCACCACGTTTGATGGTGAGCAACTCCTCCTTGGAGGTGGAAAGCGTCAACTCCCCCTCGGTGCAGACAACGATTGCGCTTCCGTCTAGCTCCAGATCAATGAGCAGATTTGTCGCCGAGGGCGTCAGCTTATAAACCTGGAAATCGTCAATTGGCACTGGGAACTGGGTTAGACCTTGGCTTAGGAACTTTGGCTTCAGAATCGGATCGGGCAGCTCCGTGTAATCCAGAATCCGCTGCAGCTCCTTGACATCCATTGGCTTTGGCGTAAGCCCTCCGCGCAGCACGTTATCGCTTGCGGCCATAACCTCAACACCCAACCCAAACAGATAGGCGTGGATGTTGCCCGCTGGGAGAAACATCGCCTGACCTGGCTCAAGTGTTACCAGGTTCATCAATACCGACATCAGAATGCCGCGATCCCCCGGGTATTTATCGAAGAGCTCTTCGATGAGCCTAGATCGTTTTCTACCAAGCACAGTTGCATTGGCAACCAGGTGGCTAACCGCATTTTCAGGGGCTGAGTAAATCCATGAGACAGCACCCTCTAGCCCCATTGCTTGGTAGTCACCCCAGAGTCCAGCGAGGTGAATGGTGGCTTTTGCCAAAGCCTCTAGATCAGGCTCCAGCTCATCCTTAGTTCTAAACCCACACAGTGCCCTGAACTCGGTAAGAGCAATCACCATCTCAGGTTTGTGGTTGTCATCCGAGTAAGAGCTGTGATGTTGGGCAAACATCGCCTCTGCCCGCGCCTTTGAAGGGTGAGCCTGAATAGACAGAGGCGAAGCTGCTGCCAAGAACTTGACCAGATAGCCAAGCTCACCAACTCGATCTGCAAGTGATCCGCCCTCGGCATCGATCACTTGAGATGGAGAGTTTTTGTGAGTGCCGAACCAAATCTCAGCCATTGGTTGGCCATCGTTTTCGTATCCGAGGTAATCGGGAATCAAGTCGGTAGAGCCCCATGCATATCGCATTGGGGAGTTGGTGATCTTGAAAAGTGTCATGGTCTATCGGTCTCGCTGTTCAATAACAATTGAGATCGGCCCAGTTGGTGGTGCCGCACTCTCCAGCTCTTGAACCTTGGCTCGCTTAGCAAAACCTCCGGCAATGATGCCAGAGCCTATTGCTAACACGATTGGGAAGAAGAAGGCCAGTGACAAGCCCACACCCTCGACCGTTGCACCCATAAGCGCTTTGGCAAAGATGGCTGTCGTGGAGTTGATAAGGCCGAGTCTGGAAACCGCCCATGAGGTTGAGACGCCTGGCACATGCCCCGCCGCCGAATAAAAGGCTGGACTAACAGGCGAAAGACCCAATCCGGCGAGCCCCCATAGGAAGACTGTCACCAAGAGCCCAAGACCAGAGCTGATATCGCTGAGCATCCCAGAGAACAGGGCTGAAATTGCCAGGGCGATTGCGGCCATGAATGAGCCTCGAGATGCAATGAAGTGGGGGTGGTAGGTCTCGGCCAAGCGAGTCATTGAAAGCCGGCCAATGATCATGCCGATCATGAATGCCGCAAACGGCATGGATCGCAGTGCCACCTCAAGGTTCAAAACATCACGCGCAAAAACCGCAGCCCAGTCGATAACCGCAACCTCTGGGTAAATGCCACAGAACAATCCAGCAGCCAACAACCACAGCTGCTGCGGCATCTGCCAGAACCGACGCTTCACAACCTGGGCCTTCTCCTCGAGGTGACCGTCCTCTTCCGAGGAGAGCAGCCAGCGCAGCGAGAATTCAAAGACAACCAAGGTAATTAGGGCAACAACCAGCAGGAACAATTCCAGAGTCATGAACACCGTGGAGAGTGCTCCGGTAACGGCAGCTGCAACAGCACCAAGACTCCAGCCCGCATGCAGTCGACCGATGATGTTCTTGGTGATTTGCTTTTGAACCATGACCGCGTGAGAGTTCACGGAAACTCCAAGCAGTGACATAAAGAAGTTAAAGCCAGCGTTTAGAAAGAACCAGACCAGCGGGTCATTGCTCCAGGCCAGTGAGACCAGCATCACCATGCCGCCGTAGTTGGCGAATCGAATTACGGTTCTTGATCCAAACCGCATGATGATTCTGGAGGCAAAAAGTAGTGGGGTTATCGAGCCGATCACACCAAGACCGATGATTGTTCCCCATTGAGCAAATGAGACATCGAGTCGGTCAATGTATTCGGGGACCCAGGCAACCGAGGCAAGTGCGGCATGGCCCATAAACACGAAGACCGCAAGCATCGAAATCTGAGCTTTGCGCAGCCTTTGAGCTGGGAGACGAGCCAACTACCTACTCACCCTTCGAGATCGCAACCATTTGCGATCTTTCGAAAAGCTTAATTCTTTCGCGGCCTTCGGCCTCGCCCAACGCACGCTCACGCGCATCAATCTTGAGCCATTGTGGCCAGCCAACGTACTCAACGCCCTTGGACTCTAGAGTTACCAACACCGCAGCCTCATCGGGTTCGGTTGGGCTCCACCACATCTCGCGGTCCGCAATTACGTGAGTGATAGTTTCGATTGCGTCGGCCTTGGTGTGACCAATCAGACCAACTGGTCCGCGCTTAATCCAACCGGTGCAGTAGACACCTGGAATCTGCTTGTCAGCTGCATCAAGTACTCGACCCTCAGAGTTTTTGATAACGCCATATTTATCGTCGAATGGGATCTCATCGACCGATGAACCAAAGTAGCCAACTGCTCGATAGACCGCCTGAACCGGGAACTCACGGAACTCCCCGGTTGGTTTGACATTGCCGGTGCCATCAAGTTCGGTGCGTTCAACACGAAGTGCCTTGACCTTACCGTCCTCGCCCAATACCTCGACCGGGGCTGAGAAGAAGTGCAGGTGCAGGCGACGCTCCTCGTGACCCTGTGGGTTTTCCCTCAGATCCTCGAGAGTCTTCACCATCACACGAACCTGGTTGTTTGAATCAATGGCCGACCGGGAACCCTCGTCGTATTTGAAGTCCTCGTCATAGACGATTGACTGAACGCCCTCAACGTGAAGTGCTTCACGAAGCTCAAGCGGTGAGAACTTAACTTGCGCCGGTCCTCGGCGACCAAAGACGTGAACGTCGGTAACCGGTGATGCTTTCAAACCTTGGTAGACGTGATCTGGGATGTCTGTGGAGAGGAGGTCATGTGGACGCTTAATCAGCATTCGAGCAACATCGAGGGCAACGTTGCCATTACCGATAACCGCAATCTCCTTGGCATTTAGAGGCCAAGTCAGCGGGAAGTCTGGGTGTGCGTCATACCAGTTCACAAAGTCTGCCGCTCCATAAGAACCATCGAGTTCGATACCTGGGATGTTCAGGTCGGCATCCTTGATAGCGCCAGTTGCAAAGATGACTGCGTTGTAGTGCTTCTTGAGATCATCCAAAGTGATGTCGGTGCCGTACTTCACGTTTCCGAAGAAGCGGATGTCGCCGCGGTCAAGGACTTCGTAAAGCGCACGAATAATGCCTTTGATTCTTGGGTGGTCAGGAGCTACTCCGTAGCGGACCAGTCCATAGGGGGCCGGCAACAGGTCGAATAGATCGATGGAAACTTCAAAATCACGCTCTGCCTTGAGGATCAGATCCGATGCGTAGATGCCGGCTGGGCCCGCACCAACAACTGCAAGTCTTAGCTTTGACACTTCTAACTTCCCTACTTATCCCTTGCGGTCCACAACCGCATTTGCAAATGCAATAAGTGCTTCTCTGACACTGCCCTCGGGCAATGCCTTTACCGCCTCAATGGCTTCATCGCCCCAGCGCACAGTTTCAGCTCTAGCCTCTGCCATAACCGGATGCGATCTGAGGCTACTTAATACCTGCGGGAGCTCCTCAGAAACCAGCCCCGCGGTGATCTTTTGGTAAAGCGCCTTGGACTGAGCATCCTCATACTTTGACAGCAGCAAAACTGGCAAGGTTGGCACACCAGCCAGCAGGTCTGTTCCGGCAACCTTGCCAGACTCTTCCTTGGTGGACTCGATGTCAATCAGGTCATCCACCAGCTGGAAGGCAACACCAATTCGCTCACCAAAGAGCTGCAGCGGCTCTTGGTATGACTTATCTGCGCCCGACAGCAGCGCACCCAGGCGCGCTGAAAGCGCGATCAGCGAGCCAGTCTTGTCGCGCAAAACTTCTAGGTAGTGCTCGAGTGGGTCCTGACCATCCTTGGGACCGATGGTCTCGTGAAGCTGACCCAACACCAATTGCTCGAACACCTTGGCCTGCAGAGTAAGGGCCTCTTCTCCGAGTCGAGCCACGATGTTTGAAGCCCTTGCGAATAGCAAGTCACCGGTCAAGATTGCGACGTTGTTACCCCAGACGATGTGAGCGGAATCAACACCGCGGCGCTTGGATGCTTGGTCCATAACGTCATCGTGATAGAGGGTGGCTAGGTGGGTGATCTCCATCACGACCGCAGCGTCAAGAATGTCTGGGCTGTTTGGGTCACCGAGCTCTGAGGTCAGCAAAAGCAAGACTGGGCGAACTCGCTTTCCTCCCGCTTTGGCAAGGTGAGACGCCATGGAATCCACCATGGCATCGGTGTGCTTTGTGGCATCTAGCAGTCGCTTCTCAACAAGCTCCATGCGCGATTCGATGCTCTTGAGTAACCTCTGGTCAGTCACCTTACGAAGCTGCGATGGCAGTTTGATCATGGCTTCACCGCCATGTGCAGGGCGACAATTCCCAAGCTCAGGTTTTTGTACTTCACGTCTTTGAATCCAGCCTTTTCGATATCCGCAGCCAGACTCTTTTGATCGGGCCATGCCTCGATTGACTCTGCTAGGTAGTCATAAGCCTCAGGGCTCTTACTAAACAGCGCGGAGAATCTTGGCAGGATGTGCTTTAGGTAGAAGCGATAAAGTGGGCCAAAAACTCCCGAAACCCTAGAAAATTCGCAAATCACCAGTCGGCCACCTGGTTTCAACACTTTGAGAAACTGCCCGAGTGCGACCTTGTGATCCTGAACATTTCTCAGTCCAAAGCTCATTGTCACAACATCAAACTCTTGCTCACCAAATGGCAAGTTCATTGCATCCGCGAAGGCGAACTCCAGCTCTGGATAGCGCTTTCTACCCTCATCGAGCATGCCGTTTGAAAAGTCCGCCGCCACCACGCTCACGCCTGGCTTTAGAAGTGCCATCGAGCTAGTTCCGGTGCCGGCAGCAATGTCTAAAATTCGGTCGCCCGCCACCGGATTGATTGCCTTGCGAACTGCACCGCGCCAGAGTCTTGCCTGCCCAAAAGAGAGCAGATTGTTGGTCTTGTCATAAGAATGGGCGACTGAATCGAACATAGCCGAAACCGCCTCAGGGGATTTTGAGAGGTCGGCCTTAGTCACCCCAGAAGTCTAATCGGGCTGGGACTCTTTCGCTCCCTGAGCCAGGGTGTAGATGACCAGGGCAACCGAGCCAAGACCCAGTGCCACAACCAAAGGTGTGGTGGCATTTACAAACCGATCGGCTGGGGTGAGGGTTGTGATCTCAATCTCACTTATATCAATTGGTTCTTTGGCATGCGGATCAATCATGGTCCCAACCTCAGCGGGCGGGATTGCCCGATCCTTTTCATCATCTGCAAAAGCAGGGCTTGCCCCAAGAATCGGGAGTGCTAGGAGCGTTAGGGCAACAAGTTTTACGCGCACTGCATCTCCCTTCTAAACTTTCTAAAGAATAAGCGCGCTTCCTGAATGGTTGCTACAGATGCTTATAAAAACTAAGGAATTCGATGGCGCTTCAGATCAGGTCGTTCTTTGCGCCCGCCAACCCACCCAAAAAGCCGGATCAGGTGTTCCTCAGGCAAGGATCCGAGTTCTACGGTGAGGGTGTTGCTCTGCGCCTTAGCGCTAAGGGCGAAAACCGAATTGCCGAGCTATCCAGGCAGTTTCAAGAGCTGGCCGACAGCAGCGAAGTCAATGACCAGGTGCGGCTTCCAGGCAGTGGCCTGTTTGGGTTTGTCAGCATCACCTTTTCAGCAGAGAGCGAATTCGAATCAGCGGTTGTGATTCCTGCCCGACTAACCGTGATCCGGGATGGGGTCAGCTTTATCACGGAGTTCGCCGAGGTTGAAGAGGTAACTGGGCGAGCTCAACCAAGTGGAGTATTTCTTCAAGGGGACCAGTCCTCAAGTGGGTTTAAGAATGCAACTCAAACCGCTATTGAGCGGATTCAAAATTCGGAACTTGAGAAAGTTGTTCTGGCCAGAGACCTGGTGATGCCGCTGACTGGAGAGCCAGATTTACAGCCAGCGATAACTCGTCTCTATGAGCGTTACCCGCACTGCTGGACCTACCTGGTTGAGGGTAACTTTGGCGCATCACCAGAGCTACTGCTGAGGGCAGAATCCGGTGAAGTTTCAGCCCGAGTGCTAGCCGGAACCGCGGGTCGAGGCACCGATCCAGATGTTGACCGAGCCATTGCTGAGGGTCTCAAGCACTCGATCAAGAATCAACACGAGCACGCCTTCGCGGTCGAATCGCTTAAGGAGACGCTGGGGCAGGTCTGCGAAAACCTAGAGACCGATGCCGAGCCGTTCTCGCTGGCACTGCCAGACCTTTGGCACCTAGCGACCGACGTTCGAGGAAAGCTCAAACCCGGTGTCACGCTGTTGGATGCGGTTGGCTACCTGCACCCAACCGCGGCTGTTGCCGGAACCCCTAGGCCATTGGCTCAGCGAGTAATCGCGGAGCTCGAGCCATTTGACCGCGGCGGCTATGCCGGACCGGTTGGTTGGATTAGCGCAGCGGGCAGTGGGGAGCTAGCCATCGCATTGCGCGGTGGTCGTTTGGAGCGTGAGCCTCAGCTGCAAATTCGTGCATTTGCAGGTTGTGGCATTGTCGCTGAAAGTGACCCGGAAGCGGAGCTCGCAGAGACTGAACTCAAATTCAAAGCAGTCCGATACGCGTTCGACCGCTAGATGGCGCAGTCGATTAGCACAAAGCCCGTTCGTCCTAAATGTTGGTCGAGCTCACGAGGTATGGTCTGGACGTAATCCCAACCATAGGCAGCAGCTAGCGCCCTGAGGTCAACCTGCTGTGGGGTTGTGAAGAGCTTGTTGAAATCATCTGCTGGCAATAGCTTCGCCATCTCAAGATGAGTGAAAATTGCCCCGCCCGAGTCGTTGCCCACGATGATTTGAACATCCAAGTTACCCAAGCCACTTCGATTCAAACCAGATGCGTCGTGAAGCAGGGTCAGGTCACCAATCACGGCTCGCACCTTCTTGCCATGCTGCGCGAACCCGAGCGCAGTCGAAACCGATCCATCGATTCCAGCCAAGCCCCTGGATGCAAACACCCTGAGCTGCTTCGGGGAAACGCTTCGCTCGGCGACCCGAATAAGTTCTGATGCACCAAAGAAAAGCACGTCGTCAGTGTCAGTTGCTTCCCAAACCTTCGACACGAGTTCGGAGCGAGCACTCGATTCACCAACCGAATTCCACATTGCCAGCCATTGATCCGACCCCCTGCCGATTGGTACCAGAGAATCAGCAAATCCCTGCGCCTTCGCAAAGACATCAAAGGGTTCATAGCCAGATGGCTTTTGCACGAAGTACTCGGTGCTTCTAAGCAGGTTCAGCACAGGTCTTGAAAGAGTTGGCTTTCCAAAAACAAATACTTGTTCAACCTCTGACCCAAGCTTTTCAAGATCAGCGATGTAGTTGGTAAGAGCATTTCCAAATCTTGCTCCCGAACTTGGTTCCGCAAGAAGTGGCAGATTGGCCTTCAGGGCAAACTTGTTTGCCTCAGGACCAGCACCGGCTCCTGCAACCACAACTGCCTTGGCGGCTACGTGTACCTGAAGTTCACTGAGGTGGTTTTGCCTGCGCTGGTGTGCAACATTGGCTACGAACTCATTGGCGTTTGGTTCGGCTGCAGAAAGTGGCTCCGCAAACTGAATGTTGATCTGAACCGGACCTGGTCTTTGTTCCCCGCCAATCGCCAGCTCCACCGCACGCATCGCAACCAATCGTGGATCGGCAGTGGTGTCAATGTCGATGCAGTCGCGTACTGCGTCAGCAAAAATCCCTGGTTGCTGAGTGGTTTGATTTGCTCCACGGCCACGCAGTTTGGCTGGTCGATCTGCGGTCAAAAGAATCATTGGCACCCCGGCGTGATGCGCCTCCAAAACCGCCGGGTGAAGATTGGCAACAGCAGTTCCACTGGTGGTGATTACCGCCACCGGATAGTTTGACTCCAGAGCTCGACCGAGCGCCAGAAATCCCATAGAGCGTTCATCGAGTCGGACCGTTAGATCGACTAAACCTTTGGTGGCAAGTTGGTTGACGGCAATCGCTAGTGCTTGTGAGCGAGCGCCAGGTGCGAGGTAAAAGCTTTTGACTCCGAGGTTGTGAAGTTGAGCTACAAACTGGGCGGCAAAAAGCTGTGAGGAGGTCACTTAGTTTGACTCGTCCTTTTTGCCATCGTCTTTAGGGTCCTCATCCTTACGCAATTTCTTGTCAAGATCACGAAGGAAGTTTGGATCATCGTCTGGAGCTACGGTCTTGCGCTTTTGCGGCTTCGGACCTCTTCCAAGCGGACGACCGACCATTAGATAGAGAAGGCCGCCAAAAAAAGGAACCACCAGGCAAAGCAGAACCCAAGCCCACTTTGGCAAGAGTCGAACCTCGGACTTGTTGGCGCTGGCAGCAAACACCGTCGTGAAGACTGTGAAAATCACGAGAAAAGCAATGGTGATTACTGCGACTCTGGACATACCTCAACCCTATCTAGTTGCTCAACTTAGACTAATGGCATGAAAAACCCCTGGCTGAGTTACTCAATCCTTCGATTGGGACTATTCGCCGGTCTATTTGCGGTTCTCATGCTGCTGGATTTCAACCCGTTTTTTGCCGCGATTATTGCCGCCAGCATCTCGTTCGCCATCTCCTTGGTCTTTTTAGACAAACAGCGTCGAGCTATGAGTGAGCAGGTTGCAAAAAAGTTAGCTAGAAACGACTCAGGCAGCTACACCGACCCAGAGAGTGACCTTGAGAACCAGCTTCTCGATAGCTCAGAAGTTGACGAGCGCGATACCCGCTCCGACAAGTAATCCGTAGCCTAAACCGGCATAGCTGGTTAGCTTCAAACCAGTAATTAGCTCTTTCGGAGTTCTAGCGCTGAGCGCAATTCCCGAGATAGGCACCAGCAGCAATATGTTCAAAAGCCCAAGCAGGGTTGCTGGGTAGATGAGTATCAGCAAAATGTTGATTGCCAATGGGATGTAGATCAGGAACAAAAACAGCACTCGCGAGCGCCGATCTCCCAGCCTGACAGCGAGGGTCTTCTTACCCGCTTTGGTGTCAGTTTCGATATCTCGAATGTTGTTGATTAGAAGCACTGCCGAGGCATAAAAACCAGCTGCAGCACCCAGGACAACTGCCAAGGGGTCGATGGTCAAAGTCTGCAGGTAGTTGGTGCCTACGGTTGCGATAAGGCCAAAGAAAACAAAAACCACAACTTCACCTAGGCCCGCATAGCCGTAGGGGTGTTTACCTCCGGTGTAATACCAGGCGGCCAGAATCGCCAATGCTCCCAGGGCCAAGAGCCAATACTGCGAGGTTGCGATAATCAGCGCCAGCCCGGTTAGTGCTGCAAGCCCGAAAAAGCTGAAGGCAACCAGTTTGACGTCTTTGGCTCTGGCTTCACCAGAACTGGTGAGGCGCTTAGGACCCACGCGATAATCATCGGTGCCGCGCACACCGTCTGAATAGTCATTTGCGTAATTGACGGCTATCTGCAGAAAGAGTGCTACCGCCAATGCCCCCAGGGTCAGCACTAGGTCAAAGTTTTGAGTTGCCTCTGCGGTCGCAGCACCTAGGGCGACCGGAGCAACGGCTAGGGGCAGGGTTCTCAGCCTCGCCCCGGATACCCAACTTCTTAGATCAGCCATAGCCTCAAATGCTAACTTGCCAAAAGCCGGGCAACTGCCAGCAGATCAGGTTTTCCAGATGACAACTTCGGAATCTCATCAAGCTGCAGAACCCGCTTTGGCTTCGCTGCTGGACTGAGCTGAGAGAGCTCGTTGAAGTCTCGCTCTGTTCCAACGTAGGCAATTCCAACAGACTGCCCCCACTCAGTGTTCAACGCAACAGCGCAAACATCAATCACACCATCGAGCGCGAGTGCCGCTTCCTCCACTCGATCCAGGGAAATCTTGAGCCCGCCGGATGCGATGACGCGATCTGCCCTGCCTATTACCTCGAGCTTGCCCTCAACGAACTGTCCTATGTCGTTCGTTAGAAACTCATCACCAAGATCCTCGGCCAGCACGGCACCAGATATCGCGATTCGTTCATCAACTATTCGAATCGAAACTCCATCAAGTGGCACCGAGTCATAGACACAGCCTCCGCAGGTCTCGGTCATGCCATAGCTAACAACCACGTTCACTCCCATGGTTCTGAGCTCCAAGACATCAGCCCAGTTTGGCTGCTGCCCGCCAACCAAGATGGTGTTGAACTTTCTGAGCTCTGAGAAAACGAAGGCGTCTTCCCTAGCCGCTTCCAGCAGTTTTCGAAGCTGGTATGGAACCAGTGAGGTGTAGCGCACATCGCCCATCAGGGCCGACCCACGAACAAAAGCCTCAGCCGTGAATGGCACCTGGGTGTTCAGAAGAATCGGTTGGGTGTCAGCAACCACCGATCGCACTAGGACATTGATTCCTGCGATGAAGTTGGTTGGAAGTGCCAGCAACCATTGCCCACTGCCGATTCGATTTGCAGAAGCCGTTGCACTAGCAATTAACGCAGTGGTGGAGAGACTGATGCGCTTGGGAACACCGGTCGAACCGGAGCTCTCAACTATGAATCCGATCCGGTCCGAAACCTCATCTGGAAGACCATGGACCTCGGGCATCACACCCAGGACCTCGGGAGGGGTTATGAATCCTGCAACCTTGCCCTCAACCACATCCATGGCCAGCTGCAGCGCTCTAAAGCTGTCATTGGCAGGGACAAGTTTGAGGGGTTTCATTAGAAGTGCCAGGGGTAGTCAGACCAGTTTGGCTTGCGCTTTTCTAAAAACGCATTCTTACCCTCGGTTGCCTCATCCGTCCCATAGGCCAGGCGGGTTGCCTCACCGGCGAAAAGCTGCTGTCCAACCAACCCATCATCTACCGCGTTGAAGGCATACTTCAGCATCCGAATCGCGGTTGGTGACTTACCCAAGATCTCTTTAGCCCAGGCGATGCCTTCGCTCTCAAGCTCAGCGTGTGGAACGACCTTGTTCACCACACCCATTTCATAAGCGCGCTGCGCGTCATACTCTGCACCCAGGAAAAAGATCTCGCGAGCAAACTTCTGACCAGTCTGACGAGCTAGATAGGCAGAGCCGTAGCCCGCATCAAACGAGCCAACGTCGGCATCGGTCTGCTTGAACTTGGCGTGCTCTTTTGATGCGATCGAGAGATCACAAACCACGTTCAGGGAATGACCGCCGCCGGCAGCCCAACCAGACACCAGCGCGATGACAACCTTTGGCATGAATCGGATCAGTCGCTGGACTTCGAGAATGTGGAGTCTTCCGGATGAGGCATCGCCGTATTCGTATCCGGCCTTGCCACGAACTCGCTGGTCACCGCCAGAGCAAAAAGCCCAACCGCCATCTTTTTCACTGGGGCCATTTCCAGTGAGCAATACAACACCGACATCGGGTTGCATTCTGGCGTGATCTAGTGCTCGGTAGAGCTCGTCGACAGTCTGAGGTCTAAACGCATTGCGAACCTCGGGTCGGGAAAAACCAACCCGAACAACCCCAAGTTCAACATGGCGGTGATAGCTCACGTCTTCGAGCGATTCAAAACCCTTGATGGTTGTCCACTGCTGAGCGTCGAAGAGCTCGGAGACCTTAGTTGGCATACACCTAGACTAATCGCGTGAGCGGTGCGCTAGGAAACTTTTGGGTGGTCAGCATCCCCATGCGCACCAAGTTTCGCGGCCTGACAAATCGTGAAGCAGTAATTTTCAAAGGTGAGCGCTGGAGCGAGTTTTCACCCTTCCCCGAGTATTCAGACCAAGAAGCAAGCCAATGGCTAAAAGCCGCTATTAGTTTCTCCAATTCGGAGCTCCCCGAGGTCAAGCGAGATGAGATAAGGGTAAACGCTACCCTGCCAGCGGTCGAAGTGTCGGACATCGAATCTGTGCTGCATCGATTTGGGAAATTTGAAACCGTAAAGCTCAAGGTTGCTGAAAAAGGGGAGACGCTAAACGATGATTTAGCTCGCATTCGAGAGGTCGCAAGACTCTACCCAAATTCAAGGCTGAGGCTGGATGCAAACGGCGGTTACAGCATCGAGCAAGCGCTCGATCTGGTCGAGAAGCTAGCTGATTTCAACATCGAATATCTGGAGCAACCGGTGAGCTCCCTTGCAGATATGGCAAACCTCCGGGCAGAGCTGAATGGCAGATATCTGATTTGCGCAGACGAGTTGATTCGCAAATCAACTGACCCGTTGACAGTGGCGCAGGCTGGTGCAGCCGACCTTGTGATGCTAAAGGCGCAGCCGCTGGGCGGCGTAGCAGCGGCACTTTCACTGAGTAGGCAAATCGGTTTGCGCAGTGTGGTCAGCTCAGCAATCGAAACATCGGTGGGGCTGGCAATGGGTGTTCACCTCGCCTGCGCACTCGACGAGCTCGAGTTTGACTGCGGACTAGGGACCGCGAATTTGCTCTCGGGTGACATCGCTAAGAACCCAGTGAGCCCAGTTGATTCAATCCTCCGGCCAACCACGGTAGAGATCGATCCAGATTTGCTTGAGAAGTACTCCGCGAGCCCAGATCGTCAAGAGTTTTGGCGCAACCGAGTTGCGCGCTGTTTGGAGCTTTTACAGTCCTGAGTAGACGTGCAGACCCTTGAAGAAAAGGTTCACGATGGTGAAGTTAAAGATCACCGACAGGAATGCAATTAGACCAAGCCAAGCGGCTCGCTTGCCGTTCCAGCCTCTTGTTGCCATGGCGTGGAGATAACCAGCGTAGAGCACCCAGATGATGAAGGTCCAAACCTCTTTGGTGTCCCAACCCCAGTAGCGGTGCCAGGCGCGCTCTGCCCAGATCGCACCTGCAATCAGGGTGAAGCTCCAGAGTACGAAGCCCACGACATTAAACCTGTAGGCGTAGCGCTCTAGAGAATCAAGGCTAGGGAAAACGGCCATGATCTTGGACTTAGACCCAGCCTTGATTAGGTAGCTGAGGTGGAAAGCAGCAGCGATGGTGAAGAAGGCGGTAGCTAAGACCGCGACCACAACGTGAATCACCAGCCAGTAGCTCTGAAGCGCTGGCATCAGGGTCTTCACCTCGACATAGAAAAGCGACACAGCCGCAAACAAGGTAATCAGCACAAAGCCAACAACGAATGTGCCGATGAAGCGAATGTCCTTGATCTTCAGTGAGGTTAGATAGACCATCAAAATCAGGAGCGCACCAGAGATCGAGAACTCGTACATGTTTGCCCACGGCACTCGGTTTGCTGCGACTCCTCGCAACACAACACCGATGGTCAAGACCACGGTTCCGATTCCGGTGACCCAGAAGGCTGCCTTCTCGGTCGCGGTCAACTTCTGTGAGACGGTCTCGCTCTTACCAAGCTGAGCGAGCTGGAAGGAAAACAGCATTAGAGCCAGAGCCATAAATGCCATTGATGCCGTCACAAACAGCAGTGAGATTTGCGAGAGCGGCTCGTTCAGCTGAGGTGTCATTTCTTTCCTTCTCTAATCTCCCGAACCAAGCGATCCAATAGGTCACTCAATCCAGGATCATCGCCGCGAGCCAGAGCAGCGACCTCTATTTTCCCATCCCCCAAATCCCTAAACCAAACGCGGCGCCTAGGCACCATCAATGAGATGGTGACCGACACCAATGCCAACAGCGAGAACAAGAGCACCCACACACCACCTGGGTTGTGAGCAACATCAACTGAGGCAAATCTGAGCAGCCCATCAAAACGAACCGACCCAATTCCGTTCGGAAGCTCTGCCATCTCGCCAACTCGAAGTTCGAGCGCAGGAGCGGGCCCATTTCTACCGGCCACCAAATCCATCTTTGAGGTGTCAAGCGCATAGACATTTCTCGGCACCCCGCCATCCAGACCCAGGTCACCGGTGTAGACGTTCATAGTTAGCAGCGGGTCGATTGGATCTGGGTAGATAGATGCGTAGGCTCCGGATTCGAGCTTTTCCGCGGTTGGGTAGAAGAAAGCAATGATGCCGATTTGTTTGGGCAGGGCATCTGGAACCTTTATTACACCGAGTGAGGTCATGTTGCCATCCTGTGGCAAAAAGACAACCGGTCCGGAGTAGGCAACATTGCCCTCACCATCGAAGACAGTTACCACTGGAGCAAAACCATTACCGGTTAGGTAAACAGTCGCACCCGGCACGGCCAACGGGTAGTTAACTCGAATTTGTTCTGTCTTCGAACCTGACTTATCAGTCAGTTCAACATCAGCAATGAAGTCGATCGGCTGGCCGATGTTGGCTCGGTTTTGCAGGTCATAGACCACCGAGAATTTCTCGAGTTGCAGAGTGAAGGGCTCGAGTTCACCTTCGTAGAAAAGTGGTCCGGGCGAGAAGCTGTCATATGAGGACAGCGCATTTACAAAGCTGTCACCCTCAACAATCACTCGCTGACCCGAGAATGCGAAGCCTCCGCCCAATCCAACTCCGAGCAAGACACCAATCAGTGAGTAGTGGAAGACCAGGTTTCCAGTTTCTTTGAGGTAACCCTTCTCGGCACTGAGCGAATTACCCTGGCGCTCAAACCTGAACTTGTTGCTCCTGAGAACCTCGGCAGCGCTCTCGAGATTAATTCCCTCAACCACTCTGTGCTCTGGCATGCGAGTCAGGGTTGCGGGTGTCTTCACGGGTTTTGCCCTCAGGGCATGCCAGTGAATTTTGGTTCTGGGTAATACACACCCAACAAGCGACACAAACAACAGGATGTAGATTGCGGAGAACCAGACTGAGGTGTAGACGTCGAAGAGTTGAAGCGCATCCAAGAATGCCGCAAACTCTGGCTGCTCGTCATAGTAAAAGCGAACTCCATTTGGATCAGCGCTGCGCTGCGGATAGAGCGAACCAGGCACCGCAGCAACCGCAAGCATCAAAAGTAAAAAGAGTGCGGTGCGCATCGAGGTGAGCTGGCGCCAGAACCAGCGCGGCCAAAACGCCAACTTAGAGAACAAGCTGGAAGCCACTGGTCACCTCCTGAATCCAAAGCATGAACCGACCCCACAGTCCGGTGACCATAGCCAAGCCGATCACTACCAACATCGCTCCACCAAAGAGGTTGAAGCCCCGGATGTGCTTCTTTACAAAACCAACCGACTTGGTTGCCCACCCAAAACCTGCTGCAATGAGCAGGAATGGAATTCCGATTCCTAACGAGTAGAAGGTCGCCAAGATTCCACCCCGCACTGGGTCACCGCTATCCGATGCCAAAACCAGAACCGCAGACAGAGTTGGTCCAATACAGGGAGTCCAACCCAAGGCAAAAACCACACCCAACAGTGGAGCACCTGCCAAGCCAACCTTTGGTGAGAAGGGCAATTTGAAGCTGCGCTGCAGGAAGGAGAATTGGCCAATCATGGCAAGTCCCAAGACCACCACCAGTGCACCGAGGATCATTTGGATCCATTGATTTCTGGCTAGGAACACCAGCCCTGCTGTTCCCGCCAAGACCCCAAGCGAAACAAAGACCGCGGTGAAGCCCAAGACAAAAAGAGCAGATCCAGCCAAGACTTTCGACCTAGGCGCGGCCGAACCCGAGACATAACCGAGGTAGCCGGGAACCAGTGGCAATACGCACGGCGAGATAAAGGTCAGAATTCCAGCGAGCAAACTCAATGGGATAGCGAAAAGAAGCGAGCCCTCGAGGATCACCTGACCTGGGTTCACTCCGCTACCACGCTCTCAATGAGAGTTCTAAGAATCGATGCATCGATGCGCCCAAGAATGCGAGAAGCGACCTTGCCATCTCGGTCGATGACCAACGTGGTTGGCACCGCGGCCGGAGAAACGACACCGGTGAACGCCAGCGATACCGCTCCGCTTTGGGCATCCATTACCGATGGGAAGGTAATGCCAAACTTGCGATCAAAGGCGAGTGCAGTTTCCGCCGTATCGCGAACATTCACGCCCACAAACTGAACACCCTGATCCTCAAACTCTTTGCTCAGAGCTGCCAGGTCTGGCGCTTCGGCGCGACATGGAGCGCATGCCGCATACCACCAGTTCATGACAACGACCGAACCAAGTAGGGCATCTGATCTAAGCGAGAGACCACTCTCGGTTTCTCCGGACCACTCTGAAAAACTCGGGCGTTCTGCTTTTGCGAACTCGGTCACTGTGCCATCACCCGCGATGTAGTTCTTGGAGCTGCCCTCTCGATACTGCTGAGCGAGTGGGTCTTGGGTGCAACCGGCCAAGGTGATCACGAATGAGGCAACCAACATCACTACCAAAGTGATTGCGATTCTTCTAACGGTTTCCTTTTTCAAACCGCTCCTCCATCAATGGCCTGCTTGGCAAACTCAATGCCTGGTTCACGATAGGCAACTTCCCTGAGTTTTCCATCAATAACCTCGAAAGAGGTAATTGATGAAAGTGAACAGCGCCGATCTCGTGGATTGTGTGGCAATTTCAGTCCGTTGGCAGATCGATAAACCATCCAGATCGGGAGTTGGTGAGAGACAATCACCACATCCCCGGACTCGACATCAGACCAGTGATCTAACGCAGCGGAGTTCATTCGATTCGCAATCTCAGTAAATGGCTCGCCCCAACTTGGCTTTGAGGGGTTATGCAAGTTCAACAAGATGCTCGGTCTCTTCAGTAGCGCTCGAGGTCCTACGCGCAAGCCTCTGAATAGATTCCAGGGTTCGATTACTCGCTCATCAAAAACCGGCTCAATGCCGTACAGCGAGGAGATCGGCTTTGCCGATTCCCTGGTTCGCTGCAGCGGAGAGACCACTAGCTTGGAAATCTCCACACCTTCGGCCTTCAGTTGTTCTGCAGCTGCGTTCGCCATTTGGTGACCGAGATCGCTAAGACCAAAGCCTTCGATTCGCTCGTAGAGCACGCCGCCGGGATTGAAAACCTCGCCGTGGCGCACAAGGTGAAGGCGAGAGGCGGGCATACACAAAAGTCTACCTTCGCTAAACTTTGACAGTTACTCTTCTTCGCTCACTCCCAGAGGTCAAAAATGTTAGATCGCAAGCTCATCGGCACCCTGCCATCGCTACAGGACGGACCGGTCACCATCGGTGGTTGGGTCGAGACCCTGAGAGATCAGAAGCGCATTCAGTTCATCATCATTCGCGATGAGTCGGGCAGTGTTCAGGTGACCTACCCTCGCCCAGCCGACGAGGATGCACTAGCAGATGTTGTGAGCTCACTAACCGGTGGCACCTTCGTTGAGATCACAGGAAACCTAAAGCACGATGAGCGCGTGAAGCTTAACGGCATCGAGATTCTGCTGACAGACCTAAAGGTTGTGTCCCGCTCGCTCCCAGACAGCCCAATCGCCGAGGACACCTCGATTGACAAGCGTTTGGACTGGAGATTCCTAGACCTGCGCAGACCAGAACTCAACCTGATGATGCGCGTTCAGACCACCATCGAGAAGACCTGGCGTGAAGTTTGGCTAGAGCACAACTTCATGGAGATCCACTCTCCAAAGTTGATGGGCTCACCATCTGAGTCACACGCCGAGCTATTTAAGCTCGAATACTTCGAAGGTCACGCCTACCTGGCTCAGAGCCCTCAGTTCTATAAGCAGATGGCGATGATGGCCGGCTTGGGCAAGGTATTCGAAATCGGACCGGTGTTCCGTGCCGACCCATCCTTTACTTCTCGTCACGCTACCGAGTTCATCTCGGTGGATATGGAGATGAGCTGGATCGACTCCCATGAAGACGTTATGCAGTTCCAAGAGATGCTTTTGGTTCGTGCAATCCAAGCAGTCAAGGATGCCCACGGCGAAGAAATTCAGAACCTATACGGCATTGACATCCAGGTTCCAGCTGTTCCATTCCCAAGAATCCCACTTGCCGAGGCACACAAGATTGTTGAGGCACGCGGTTACAAGGTCCCTCGAGCAGATGGTGACCTAGACCCAGAGGGCGAGCGTCAGATTGCTGCACATGTCAGCGAAGCCTTTGGACACGAGTTCGTATTTCTGACTGACTACCCCAAGAACATCCGCCCCTTCTACCACATGAGACACGAGGACGACCCGAGCCTCACCAAGAGCTATGACCTGATTTGGAAGGGCACCGAGATCACCACCGGTGCGCAGCGCGAGCACCGCATCGAGGTCCTTGAGAAGCAGGTCTTGGACAAGGGTCTAGAGCTCGAGGGTCTCGGTTTCTATCTTGACTTCTTCCGCTATGGCGCACCGACCCACGGTGGTTTTGGCATGGGTCTAACCCGAGTGGTGATGCTGCTTCTGGACCTACCAAACATCCGTGAGGCCAGCTTCCTGTTCCGCGGACCAAACCGACTTCAGCCCTAAATCCAGCTCTCAAGTTTCAACCCTGGCACTCTTTCGAAGTGTTTGGTGTTGTTGGTGACAAGGATCGCATCCGCCTCCAACGCCTGGGCTGCGATGAACTCATCCGCAGTACCAATCGTTATCCCTGAGGACTTCAAGTCCGCATGGATGTTGGCCGCTCGGTTGGCTACGCGTTCGCCAATGGCTTCGATTCTGCTTGATCCAAGAAGCTCCCTGGCGATCAAGTTTGAAGTGGAGTTGGGATTCTTACTTATTCCTTTTTGAAGCTCATATGCAGTCATGGCTGAGATTGACCAGCTGTCTGGGGGCAGCGATTTCAGCCGAGCCAAGGAACCAGGGTGCCGTCGAATAACTCTTATCAGGACATCACTGTCGAGAAGGAACCTCATCACTTATTCTCCTCGTTGAAAAGTTCATCCCAATCAAACCTTTCAGGCCAAGGCAGTCGTTCAGGGATTATGAACTCATCCTCGGGAAGCTCTGGCTGCTGGCTCAGATAATCCAGGAGCTTCCTCAATCGGGTTGCCCGATCTAGGGGATGGATTTCTACGATTCCGTCCTCGCGTCTAACGATGTCGATTTCCGCATCCTCATCAATCCAGCCCTTGGGTATGCGGACGGCGACGCTGCCGCCATTTTTGAAAGCTTTTCTGGTCACTCGCTCAGTCACAGCACAAACCCCTTATCTATACACAAAGTATAGATAAAGGGTTTGTGGATAACTAGATGATGTTGAGATTGAGGTTGAGGCCAACCATCAAAAATGCCAAGCCGGTTGCCCAAATCGCCATCGAAATTGTGACCAGCATGGCAGCCCTGAAAGGCTTCACACCGGCGGCGACTGATGCGGCAGCGGCAAACTGAGTCCCGATGATAACTGGACCCAGAGCCGCCATCCCATAGACGCCGTACTTATCAAATGCGGCAACTGCTTTGGAAAACTTTGGTGACTCCCCGACCTTGCCCTTAGCTTCTCGGCGCCTAATCAACCAGGTTCGTATGCTCGAGCCCGCATAGGCGAAAGCAAAGATAGTGAGCGCATTTCCGACAACTGCGGCAATGACAGTTGCGACTGGGTCCAGACCAAAGATGATTCCGCTAGGGACAACGGCTATCGCTTCAAACCAAGGAATCGCTCCTGCGATGAAAATGCCGAGTAGGCCTAGTTGTTCGAGGTTCATTTCTTCCTGTTTCCAAACCAAACAAGTGCGATAACCGCACCACCCGCGATAAGCATGATCCATATTTCTAGAGGCATTAGATCCTCACCCCGTTGGATTGATTCCAAGCCAAAACAAGGTTTGGAACCAAGATCGTTGACCCGAGGATCGCCCAGATGACGGCGTTGACCTGTCCGAATGTGACCGAGAATTCGTAATAGTCGATGGCATCCACAGTTATGTAATCCATCGAGATGACGACGATCATTAATGCAACCGCTAGAGCGCTGACGATTCCGGCAAGGATGCGGAATGCGTGCAGATATGTGCGGTCACGCTGCTGAACCTGTAGCTCATCCAAAAACTCGTCTGGTGCATCCGCTACCAGTCTCACGGAAATTCGAAGCAGCCACCAGACTAGGAAGATTGGAATGACTGTCAGGATGCCAATTCCTGGCTTGATGTAGTCCTCGAACCAGAACACCACCGGGCTAGCTATCAGAGCTGCAATACCGAGAACAACGAGAATCTTTTGTGCACGAGAGGTTCGAAGACCATCCCACTTAGTGTCTTGCATTACCGTTTCGATATTCTTAGCAACCGATGCAGACTTCTTGCTGCTCTCTAGCCCGTAGAGCTGAGCGATAGTACCCTGGTGTGGGTGCGCCTTGAGATAGAAGTACCAGAGCGGTGTTTCGATTACGACATAAGCGATGAGGGCAAAGATGAACCAGTTGGTTTCAAAAAAGCCCAGGCTGAATACTGGATCTGACACCCAGAACACGGCAGCTACTGTCGCTAGCGCCAGAAGGCTGAACGCAAAGTCCATCCAGCGCAATCCGCTGACCGACTTCACCCTTGGGTACACAACAAGATATGCGACCGCCATGTAGGCCGCAATGATTCCGATTGCAATTAGCTCATTCATTTGGATTCCTCATCCAGCCAGAAGATCTCCTCGATCCTGACTTTCAAGATCGTCGCGATGCGCAGAGCCAGCACTAGGGATGGCGAATACTCACCGCGTTCGATGTAACCGATGGTTTGATAGTGGACTCCGACCTCATCGGCGAGCTCTTGCCGACTCAGGCCAGACTGGGTACGAGCCTCTTCGAGGCGGTTGGCCACCCGCTCTTCTTCAGACTTTGGTTTTCTACCCATGCATGTAGCATAAATACTATGTAGCAATAATGCAACAAATTTTTACTTAAACCTTTTTAGTGTCTTGTGAGCCCTGTCGGCCCAGGTGTGTTTTTCGGCAAGTTTGCTCAGCACAAAAATCAGTATTGGAAACCAGAAGTTTTTCAAAACCCAAACAATCAGTTTCATGCCAACTCCCCAAGCTTTGCGAAGACGCGATCTTGGTCGATCCTCCAGAATGAAACTTGCTGACCATTGATTAGCAGCACCGGCACCTCATCGGTGAAGTGTGAAAACTGCGGATTCTGATCGATATCAACATCGTCTATCGAGTACTCCACATTCGGGAACTCGCTAGCAAAGCGAGCGATCACCTGAGCCAAGTGCCCCTGAGCCACCTCGCAGAGGTGGCAGCCGTTGCGCCCGATTAGTGTGATTTCAATAGCCACCTCTTAAGCCTACGGCCAGGGCTGTCGGTGATTAGACTAAGCCGGTGCCAGAAGCCGATAAGAAGCCGAAAATCGAAGCCGCGTTCTTCGATGTCGACAACACCCTGGTGCGTGGCTCGACCTCAATCCTGTTCGGCAAGGTTGCATTCACCGGCGGCACAATCAAGCGCCGAGACATCTGGCGCTTCATGTTTGAACAGATGATGTTTATTCGTCGTGGTGAGAACAATGAAAAAATGGCCGACTTCAAAGACCGCGCTCTTTCCCTTACCAAGGGTCACTCGGTTGAGGAGCTACTTAGTTTGATGGATGTCGTTTACAAGAACGAAATTCAACCTCGCCTTTGGCCAGAGACTGTGGCGGCAGCCAAGGAGCACCTGGCAGCCGGTCGCGAAGTCTGGCTTCTAACTGCAGCCCCGGTCGAACTGGCAGAGGCAATTGCAAGAGACATTGGCGCCACCGGTGCACTCGGAACCATTGTTGGCCACAAGGATGGGGTGCTCACCGGTGAGTTGATTGGCGAGCCACTGCACGGCAAGGCGAAGCGCAAGGCTGCTGAGAAGCTAGCCAAGGACAGAGGAATCAGCCTCGAGCGAAGCTGGGCTTACTCCGATAGCTACAACGACCTGCCACTTTTGTCCTCGGTGGGTCACCCGGTGGCAGTTAATCCAGACAAGATTCTTACTCGCCATGCAGAGGCTGCAGGCTGGGAGATCATGAAATTTAAGAAGCGAGACCTCCGGAAAAACTAAACCCGCCCTTTCAGGCGGGTTTTTGTTTTGAAGATTTACTTCTTGTTGCGACGCTGGTGGCGAGTCTTGCGAAGCAGCTTGCGGTGCTTCTTCTTCGACATACGCTTACGGCGCTTCTTGATAATTGAACCCACAGAAACCTCACAAAGCTTTTGGGTGCCCGAGTGGGCAACCTCAGAAGTTTAGCCCTTACGCTTCAGGCGCTCAACCTCGAACGAGAAATCCAGCGGTTGCTGGACTACTGCTTCACCTTGGCCTTTACCTCAGAAACGAAGTTGTTGGTCTCCTGCTTAACTTCATCAACAACCTCCTCAACCTTCTGGCGAGCAATCTTTTCAAAGTCCTTGGCTGACTTCTCTGCCTCAACCTTGGCCTCAGCAAGCTTGCGACCCAAGCGCTTACCTAGCTCCTTGGGGTCTGCATCGATGTCGACTTCATCAAGCTTTTGCTTGAGCTGTTCGGATAGCCAGCCCGACTTTTCAGTTAGCCAGTGACCAACCTTTGCACCGACCTCCGAAAGATTCTCAGCTAGCGGGTCACCATCTTCCTCGTCTGGGTCAAAGCCCAAGGAAAGGAAGTTGATCATCCAGTCTTCGATCTCTTCGAGAGGCTCTGGGGTGACTGAGTAAAAGCGCTTCTGGCCCTCTTCTCTTGAGTCAACCAGTCCAACCTCGCGGAGGGTCTTCAGGTGCTTGGAGACGGTTGGCTGACCGAGCTTTGTCTGCTCCACAATCTCACCGACGGTTAGTTCACCATTGCCACCGGCAAGGTGAGAACCAAGCAGGGTCTCAAGAATAAGACGTCTGGTTGGGTCAGCAATTGCTTCAAAAATATCTGCCATGTTTTTACCCTACTCTCACTTGCCTGCTAATTCCTGAGCCTTTGCCACAGCTGCAGATAAGCCCTTAGCAAAAATGGCCTTCAGGTCAGCGTCATCAAAGGTTGCGATGATTCGCTCGGTAGTGCCACCGGGGGAGGTGACGTTGCGCCTGAGCTGGGCTGGTTCCTCGTCGGAGTTTGCCAACAAATCGATTGAGCCATCGAAGGTGCCGCGGACCATTCGCTTGGCATCCTCTTGTGAGAACCCATTCTCAATGGCGATCTTTTCCCACTGCTCGATGAAGTAGTAGATCCATGCTGGCCCGGAACCCGAGATGGCGCTGAGCGCGTTGATCTTTTCTTCCGGCACCACAATCGCGGTTCCGATTGCCTCGAACAGAGTGACCGTCGCATCAATAGCATCCTGAGATGCGGTTGCTGCTGGCGCTATGCCAGTTACAGCCTTTCTCACCAGAGCTGGAGTGTTTGGCATGGTTCGAATCAGGTTCGGATTTTCAATTGCTTTCGCCATCGTCTCAAGTTCGATACCGGCGGCAAGGGAAATGATCACCGCGTTCTTACCAACCTCACCCGCTAGTTCTCCAAGAACTTCAACAATCTGCTTCGGCTTTACACCCAAGACAATCAGGTCGGCGTCGCCTGCGATCAAGGCGTTTGCATCTGGTGTGCTTTCGATAGAGAGCGCGGAAACCCCCTGCTCACGCCAGGCCAGTGCGCTCTCCTCAGACTTGGTTGTGGCAGAGATCAGCTCCTTGGGGTAGCCGGCCTCTAAAAGGCCAGAAAGAATTGCCCCACCCATCGAGCCAGAGCCTAGAAAAGCGATTCGAAGTTTCTCCACGCTTGAATCCTAGGCGGAGAACAGCAACGGGTATCCCACAAAGACGACGGAGTTCATCAGGGTGTGGGCGATCACAAGTGGTGCGACCCGGTTGGTCCTAAGAAATACGAACGCAAACACCAGGCCCATCACGAAGTTCCCTAACACGGCCGAGAAACCTTGGTAGCTGTGATAGCTAGCTCTGATCGCGGAAGAGATCACGATCAGGGCGACCAGTGTCAGTTTGGGGTAGCTGAGCTTTAGTTTGGTAATCAAGAATCCAACGACGATCACCTCTTCCTGCAGGCCAGAGCGCAGGGCTGAGAGCAGCAGCACCGGTACCGTCCAGGCGTAGTCACCTAAGTTGCTCGGAACTACCTGCGAGGTAAGGCCAAGTTGCAGGGCCAGAAAGTAAAGGGCAATGCCTGGGAGCCCGATACCGAGGGCAATCATCACAGCTATCTTTAGATCCGCCCAGCGTGGCAAGAGGCCGATTGATATGCCATCTTGTCTAAGTAGGTAGAGGGCGAGCAGCACCGGCACCAACGCCAAACCAATTGCAACCAATTGATAGATCAGATCAAGCCAAGGGATTGGCGAAACCGCTTGATTGATTACGGTCGTAGAGCCAGCTAGTCCCTGCTCACTGAGCACCTTCCGAACCAAACTCAATGTGGAGTAGATCGCACTTGCACCAAGCGATAGAAAGAGAACTAGCAGGATCTCTTGTTTGTGATTTTTGTGCATCTCACTCCTTAGGTGTGGGCAAAAGTTTAGATGTCGCAGCCACGAGGTAGTTTTATCAGGTGGCTAAATCAAAGAGCGATTTTCGATGTGGTGAGTGTGGCTGGACCACGGTCAAGTGGGTTGGTCGCTGTGGTGAATGCCAAGCCTGGGGCACCCTAGAAGAGACAAACTCGGTTCAAGAGGTCAAAGCCATACGCATTGCACCGACCCAGGTTGCAAAGCCAATCACCGAGATTGAGCAGGTTTCGGCATCTCATCAACCCACCGGTGTCGGAGAATTCGACCGAGTGCTAGGTGGTGGACTGGTTGCGGGTGCCGCCATTTTGCTATCTGGTGAACCCGGTGTGGGTAAGTCAACTCTGCTACTTGAGGTAGGTGCCAAAGCGGCAAAGAGCGGGGCAAAGGTTCTTTACGTTTCCGCGGAAGAGTCGGCATCACAGGTTCGACTCAGGGCTGAACGAACGGGTGGCCTAAGCGAAAATCTTTACCTCGCCAGCGAAACCGATCTGGCAACCATCATGGGTCAGTTCGAAGCACTGAAACCTGAGTTGCTAATAGTTGACTCGGTCCAGACCGTCTCCTCAAGCGAAGTTGATGGCGCTCCAGGAATGCCAGCTCAGGTGCGAGAGGTCGCCGCAAATCTGATTCGACTCGCGAAGCAAAGCTCCACTCCCTTGCTCTTGGTTGGTCACGTTACCAAGGACGGCTCAATCGCTGGACCGCGAACCCTTGAGCACCTGGTAGATGTGGTTTGCCAATTTGAGGGTGACAGACAGACATCACTGCGATTCGTCAGGACTTTGAAAAACAGATTTGGTCCTACCGACGAAGTCGGCTGTTTTGAGATGACCGGCGACGGGATCCAGGAGGTGCCGGACCCTTCAAAACTGTTTATCTCTGGTTCCAAAAACCAGGTTTCTGGCACCTGTGTGACAGTCACCGTGGAGGGCAAGAGAGCTCTGATCGCCGAGATCCAGGCACTGGTTGTCAGAACCAATTCGCCGCAGCCCAGGAGAGTTACAAACGGAGTGGATAGCTCGAGAGTTGCGATGCTCTTGGCCGTGCTAGAGCGCCGCGCTGGAATCAGCCTGATTGATAAAGATGTCTACGTCTCAACCGTAGGTGGCATGCGAATTCTTGAACCGGCTGCCGACCTGGCGATCGCGGTTGCAATTGCCTCTGCAGTAACCGACAAACCCGTCCGCTCATCGGTCGCTGCCTTCGGGGAAATCTCCCTAGCCGGTGAGATTAGAGCGGTGTCAAACTCAAAACAGCGTCATGCTGAGGCCGTTCGCCTGGGGCATGATCAGGTAGTTAGTGCTGAGGGTGATCAACTATCGAAGGCGCTCTCAAAAGCGCTTAGTTGAGCAGGAACTGAACGGTGTTCTCTGAGTAAACACCGTTTACCTCAACCTTCAAGAAGTAAGAGGCGCCGTTTGCTGGAACCGGCTCCTGCTCAGCACCGCAACCGGTAGACGATGAGCGCACGCGCTCCCAAATCGCTCCCTCACGGTCAGAAGCAATGGTGGTGTTTGCCTTCAAAACAGTCACCAAATCCTGGTCCGCACTTCTGTCGCAATCTCTGGAGGAGTAGTAGGTCTCATCGCCTGAAGTGATCGTGAAGAAGGTGACTCTGGATCCAACGTTGAAGTTGCAGTCAACCAAACCGGTGTTGGTGATTTCATACCAAAGACGTGGTTTTTCACCGGCCGCAAATGAGCTCTTGTCTCCCTCTTGGTCCCCGATGTGTGCTGTGACCTGAACCACGCCTGGCTGGCAATCAGTAATCTCATTGACCGGAGTGGAAGCAGTAGCTGAGACAGAGCTCTCAGTCGCCATAGGTGCTGGTTGGTTCGATCCTGAACCGCTCAATGCATTCCAAACCACAGCGCCTATAACCACAACGACGACCAATAGGAGGGTGCGACGACGGGCATAGATTTGCTGTTGAGTGGGGGCCATGGCTCTATCTAACTAGATTGTTCGAAGCATTCTGGAGTTTCCGAGCGTGTTCTGCTTGACGCGAGCCAAGTCCAGGAACTCGGCAACACCTTCGTCATTTGAACGAACCATCTCGGCGTAAATTTCAGCATCCACCGGGATATCCGAGATCACATGGAAACCCTGAGACTTGAAAAAATCGACCTCGAAAGTCAGGCAGAAGACTCGGTGAACACCCAGGTCTTCGGCACGATTCATAAGCTCAGTCAGAATCTTCTTGCCGACACCCTTGCCTTTAACGTCCTCGCGGACAGCCAGAGTTCTGACCTCAGCAAGGTCCTCCCACATCACATGCAGGGCACCAAATCCAAGGATCTCGCCGTCTTCTTCGGCGACCACAAACTCTTGGATTGACTCGTAAAGTTCAACGAGCTCCTTGCCCAGCAGGATTCGTTTTTCAACCAGTGGTGCCGCAACCGCGGTGATGGCGCGAACGTCTGTGGTCCGGGCTGGTCGAATCTTGAGCATTGCTAAATTATGGCGTTACTGGGCTGCAATTTCTAACAGCACTTCATTTCTG
>JBEENY010000010.1:0-32840 GCA_041191905.1 Actinomycetota bacterium | reverse complement strand
AGGCCTAGGCCTGAAGGAACTTCAGTAGCTCATAAACCAGAAAACCTGGCCAAACCAGTGCCTTCAAAAATCCCAGTACACCCATCCAAAAGTCGGTTGCAGTTGAGATGTAGTAGATCACAGCGCCGATAAATCCAACACCGTAAATTGAAGAGGTGTCTGTTGAGAACTTAGCCATACCCTCAGCTTAGCTGGCGGGTTTGAATGTGATGCTCACTGAGTTGATGCAGTACCTATCTCCGGTTGGGGTCTGCGGCGCATCGTCGAATACGTGACCCAGGTGGGAACCGCACTTTGCACAGCGCACCTCGGTTCGGATCATCCCGTGCGATCGATCCTCGATGTACTCAATGGCTTCATTGTCTTGTGGTTTGTAGAAGCTTGGCCAGCCGCAGTGAGAATCAAACTTGGTATCCGCCTCAAACAAGAACGCATCACAGCCTCGGCAGTGGTAGCTGCCAGGGCGGCTCTCTTCGAGCAGTTCTCCGGTATAGGCGCGCTCGGTGCCAGCCATTCTCAGCACGTGGTATTCAAACTCAGATAGCTCTGATTTCCACTGCTCGTCAGTTTTATAGACCTCGTACTTCAATTCACGTACTCCTTTTGGGATTTATAACCGTTTAGTAACTAATTCCATGCCTAATAAATAAGCCTTGTATTTCCCTGAGTACAGCGTAAAGTTTGGAGAGTCGAGTTGGACTACTTCAGCCCGATGCATTCGTGAGTTACGCGGGTGCGTAACTAGCATCAGGAGCAGTACATGGCACAAGGAACCGTAAAGTGGTTCAACTCTGAAAAGGGTTTTGGATTCATCACTCAGGATGGCGGACCGGACGTATTCGTTCACTTCTCCGCAATCGTGTCCGATGGATACCGCGAGCTAAGGGAAAACCAGCGCGTTGAGTTCGACGTCAAGAGTGGCGACAAGGGCCCTCAGGCGGAGAACGTAGTGCCACTGGCATAACTTTCCCAAACATCATCTAGACCCGGTGCGCAACATGCGTGCCGGGTTTATTTGCACTCGGAGGGTTAGAGTGCTAAAAATGTATTAGCACTCGTTTATCGAGAGTGCTAAGAACAAGTCTTAGTGCAAACGGGAGAGACCCAAATGGCGAAAATTATTCACTTCAATGAAGAGGCCCGTCGCGGCCTAGAGCGCGGTCTAAACGTGCTTGCTGACACCGTAAAGGTGACCCTCGGTCCTCGCGGACGCAACGTCGTCCTCGAGAAGAAGTGGGGCGCCCCAACCATCACCAACGATGGTGTCTCAATCGCAAAGGAGATCGAGCTCTCTGACCCATTCGAGAAGATCGGTGCAGAGCTCGTAAAGGAAGTAGCGAAGAAGACCGACGACGTCGCAGGTGACGGAACCACCACCGCAACGGTACTGGCTCAGGCTCTCGTCAAGGAGGGTCTACGCAACGTAGCCGCCGGAGCAGACCCAATTAGCCTAAAGCGCGGTATCGACAAGGCATCTGCCGCTGTCACCGAGGCACTGCTGAAGATGGCAGTTCCAGTTGAGACCAAGGAGCAGATTGCTGCTACCGCATCTATCTCCGCAGGCGACTCAACCATCGGTGAGATCATCGCTGAGGCAATCGACAAGGTTGGCAAGGAGGGTGTTGTTACCGTTGAGGAGTCAAACACTTTCGGAATTCAGCTAGAGCTAACCGAGGGTATGCGTTTTGACAAGGGATACGTCTCCGCATACATGGTTACCGACCCAGAGCGCCAGGAGGCAGTCCTTGAGGATGCCTACATCCTGATTGCGAACTCCAAGATCTCCAACATGAAGGACCTACTTCCTGTTGTTGACAAGGTAATGCAGTCCGGCAAGCCACTTCTGATCATCGCCGAGGACATCGAGGGTGAAGCTCTTGCAACCTTGGTTGTAAACAAGATCCGTGGCATCTTCCGCTCCGTAGCTGTCAAGGCTCCAGGATTTGGTGACCGCCGCAAGGCAATGCTTCAGGACATCGCAATCTTGACCGGTGGTCAGGTTATTGCCGAAGAGGTTGGCCTAAAGCTTGAGAACACTGACCTAGCAATGCTCGGCCGTGCTCGCAAGGTGGTTATCACCAAGGACGAGACCACCATCGTTGAGGGTGCTGGTGACGCAGAGCAGATCAAGGGTCGCGTCGAGCAGATCCGTCGCGAAATCGGTAACACCGACTCTGACTACGACCGCGAGAAGCTTCAGGAGCGTCTTGCAAAGCTTGCAGGTGGTGTAGCAGTCATCAAGGCTGGTGCGGCTACCGAGGTTGAGCTCAAGGAGCGCAAGCACCGTATCGAAGACGCTGTCCGCAACGCCAAGGCTGCTGTTGAGGAGGGAATCGTCGCCGGTGGTGGCGTTGCCCTGCTTCAGGCTGGCAAGGTTGCTTTCAACGACCTAAAGCTCTCGGGTGACGAGGCAACCGGTGCAAACATCGTGAAGGTTGCTATCTCGGCACCGCTAAAGCAGATCGCCGTAAACGCTGGTCTAGAGCCAGGTGTGGTAGCTGAGAAGGTTTCAAACCTTCCTGACGGCCAGGGCCTCAACGCTGCTACCGGTGAGTATGTAGACATGCTGAAGGCTGGCATCAATGACCCAGTTAAGGTGACCCGCTCTGCGCTGCAGAACGCTGCCTCCATTGCAGGCCTATTCCTAACCACCGAGGCCGTTGTGGCTGAGCGCCCAGAGCCTGCTGCGGCACCTGCTGCAGACGCTGGTGCAGGAATGGACTTCTAACAAAGTCAAAACAAAGCCGGGGCCTAGGCCCCGGCTTTGTTGTTTAGAGGAAGAGCCTCTGGTTTGCCTGCTCGATCTCTTGATACTGACTGGCGGCCATTGAGAGTGCTTGGCCAATTTGGACCAGGTTTTGCTCCAGCGCATCCGCAGATGTCCGCCATCTGAATATCAGCTCTTGGAAACTTGTGGCGGCCACTCCCTGCCAGCTCTCTTGAAGACCTCCAAGCTGGCCATGAAGATTTGTCACCTCCGTTTGAAGTCTTTGAATGGTTGCCTGGATCGTCGAATTAGCTGCGTGAATCCGCTCGCTGTCTACTGAGAAAAATGTCATGCGATGAGCCTGACTGCTGCAACAACTCGCTACCGCAGCGATTGTTGAAACTGTGAATTAGTTCGCTTTTTAAGTGGCTGTGGATGGCAACGTGAAAGCGAAGGTAGCGCCCCCACCAGGTGTTTCTGAAGCCCAAATCTTGCCGTGGTGCGCCTCAACGATTGACTTTGCGATTGCAAGACCCAATCCTGATCCACCGGTGTCTCGATTGCGTGAGTTGTCCGCTCGGTAGAAGCGCTCGAAGATTTGCACACGCAGTGCTTCGGGGATCCCCTCGCCGTGGTCAATGACCTTGATGGTCGCCCCTGCGGCATCCGCGGAGAGGTCCAAAGTAATCTCAGACTTTGCAGGTGCAAATCGGGAGGCATTGGTGAGCAGGTTGGTTAGCACCTGCTTGATTCGGTCCGGATCAAATTCAAGCTTCAAAGAGTTTGGTCCTGAGTACCTAAAGCTAAGTCCCGGGTGTGCAACCTCGGCGTCCTTGATGGCCAGTTGGCACTGGGTCGCCAGGTCAGCAACTTGAGTTTTGAGATTCCCTTGCTCGTCCATTCGAGTCAGAGTCAGCAAACTCTCGACCAATCCGGTCATGCGCACGGCTTCAGACTCAATGCGCTGCATTGCTTCGGCCACATCCTTTTTCTTACTCAGGGCGCCCATGCGATAGAGCTCGGCGTAGCCGCGAACGGTTACCAAGGGGGTTCTGAGTTCATGTGATGCATCGGATACGAATCGACGCATCTGATCCAAGGTTTTATCCCTGCCCCTAACAGCTCCTTCGATGGAGTCCAGCATCGAGTTCAAGGCTCGGTTTAGCCGCCCAATCTCGGTCTTTCCATCTCGCTCCACAAGTCGTGAGGAGAACTTTCCACTTCGAACAGAAGCTGCGGTTCTCTCCACTTCCTTCAATGGCCTTAGCGCTGACGTGATGGTGAGCCAAATACTCAGGCCCGAAAGGACAACAAGAAAGATCCCAAAGCGCCCACCAATTGCGCCGTACTCCTGAATGATTTGGCGATTGGTATTGGTTGGGAGGGCGACCACCACCGAACCCAATGCTCGATCAAGCGGAAGGGCCACCACTCGCCAGGTGTCATCGCGAAGTCCCTCGCGCTCAACCTGCACCTCAAATGGGATTCCCTGGGTCGCTAATACCGCAGGTAGCGTCAGCGATGAGAAGTTTGGGACCTCGCGCTGATTACCTGCGGAGCTGACCAGCCCCAGGTACTGGTCGCCCTCGCTGTCCAAGATTGCAATGTAGTAATCAGATGGCAGCGAGGGGAGTGTCAGCTCACCCTGGGCGACTCTGGCCTCAAGCCGGGCAGGATTCTCGGACCGCAATGAATTTGCAGTAGTAACGAGCAACGTGTCGGTGTTTTGTTGGAGATAGGTGCTCAACAGAGCAACTGTTCCAGCGCTGGATACAGAGAGCAGTAGGCCGATCAAGCCCACCGACAATGCGGTGAGTTTGGCCCGGAGCGAAATGTGCTCCCAAGCTTTCAGTATCCGTTTTTTCATTTAGTTCTTTGGCCCCTTGAGAAGGTAACCAACACCTCGCTTGGTAATGATAAGTGGCTCGGAAGAGATTGGATCGAGCTTCTTTCTCAGGTATGAGACATAGCTTTCAACAATCCCCATTTCGCCGTTGAAGTCATACTCCCAAACGTGATCCAGAATCTGAGCCTTGGTGAGCACGCGGTTTGGGTTCTGAGCTAGGTAGCGAAGTAGCTGATACTCGGTTGGGGAAAGGTCGACCGGGGTGCCATTGACGGTCACTTCGTGAGCATCTTCGTTCATTTCTAGTTCGCCAACCTTGATCACGGACTCGGCAACCTGATCCTTGCCGGTTCTGCGCATGATCGCTGATATGCGCGCCATGATCTCGTCGAGACTGAAGGGCTTTGTGACATAGTCGTCACCACCGACCGTTAGACCTGTGACTTTGTCTTCGGTGTCGTCTCGCGCGGTTAGGAACAGGATTGGGGTTTCGATTCCCATGGAACGGATTTTCTTCGTGACACCAAATCCGGACACATCCGGCAGCATGACGTCAAGCAGGACGATGTCTGGCTGGTTGTCGATAATTTTGGCCACCGCATCGGTGCCATTGTGAGAGGTGATTACCTGGTGACCTGCGAAGCGCAGGGAGGCAGAGAGCAGGTCTCTGATGTTTGGCTCATCATCTACAACTAGAACTTTTAGTGCGGTCATGGCAAAAGTATCTGCCCGATAACTGGAAGATTCCTGAGAGTCGTCTGAACTAGATTAACTCTGAGTCAAGGATCTCGTAGCTGTATCCCTGCTCAGCCAAGAATCGTTGACGATTTTGGGCGAAGTCTTGTTCTACGGTGTCCTTAGCAACCAAGGTGTAGAAGCTCGCACTTCTTCCATCTTCCTTCGGGCGCAACAATCGCCCGAGGCGCTGCGCCTCTTCCTGTCTTGAACCGAAAGCACCTGAAATCTGGATGGCGACGGAGGCTTCTGGGAGATCGACCGAGAAGTTTGCAACCTTCGAGACGACCAGGGCTTTGAGTTCACCAGAGCGGAACGCTTGGAACAGCTCCTCACGCTCTGAAACCGGGGTCTCTCCCGTCAGCTTTGGTAGGTCAAGTGCGGTGGCCACCTGGTCTATCTGCTCTAGGTACTGGCCGATGATCAGAGTCGGCTCGCTAGAGTGCTTGCCCAAAAGCGCTTTGATAATCCCGATCTTTGCCTCAGCGGTAGCCGCGATTCGGAACCGAGTGTCTTGATCGGCAATCGCGTAATCCATCCTCGCATCATCAGGCAACTGCACTCGAATTTCAAAACACTTAGCTGGGGCGATATAGCCCTGAGCCTCAATGTCTTTCCAAGGAGCATCAAATCGCTTCGGACCAATCAGTGAGAAAACGTCAGACTCGCGCCCATCCTCGCGCACCAGGGTTGCCGTTAGACCAAGCCTGCGCCTTGCCTGTAGGTCGGCAGTCATCTTGAAAATTGGTGCGGGCAAAAGGTGAACCTCGTCGTAGACAATCAGGCCCCAGTCCCTGGCATTTAGTAGCTCTAGATGCGCGAGCTCACCTTTTCGCTTGGTGGTAAGAATCTGATACGTAGCGATGGTAACCGGGGCAATTTCCTTGCTGGAACCCGAATACTCGGCGATGTCATCTTCGCTCAGAGATGTCCGCTTCAAAAGCTCTGCACGCCATTGCCTTGCAGAAACGGTGTTCGTTACCAGAATCAACGTGTTGGTCTTGATCATGGACATCGCAGTTGCACCGACGATGGTTTTACCTGCACCGCAGGGCAACACCACAACTCCATTGCCGCCAAGTTCAAACTTCTTGGCAGCTTCAAGTTGGTACTCCCGAACCTGCCACTGGTCTTGGATTAGCTCAATGTGCATGGGGGTGCCAGGCGTAAAACCAGCATTATCTTCTGCTGGCCACCCCAACTTGAGAAGCTCCTGCTTCAGTTGCCCCCTGGCCCAGTCCCTCACTCGATAGCCATCTTCGGTTTCGCCCTCGAGAAGGTCAGCGATTTTTCTTGTCGATGCCACCTCGGCCAGGATCGCCTTCGAATCTGATCGAAGCAGCAATCCTTCTGCATCTCGGGAGATAACCAGCCGTCCAAAACGCGAGATTGTCGACTCGATTTCCTGCGCTACCCCCTGTGGCACTGGAAACTTCGAATAGCGATTCAATACGTCCAAGATAAAGCTCGAATCATGGCCGGCAGCTCTGGCGTTCCAAAGCCCGAGCTTGGTGATTCGGTAGGTGTGAACGTGTTCTGGCGCTCGCTCCAGCTCGGCAAAAATAGCCAGCTCATGACGAGCAATGTCTGCGTTGGGGTGATCAGTTTCGAGTAAGACCGTGCGGTCTGATTGAACGATCAGCGGTCCCAGAGACATCCCTCTAGCTTATGCGAGCCAGATGGAAGTTATTCGGGCTAGCGGGAGGGTGATCTCAGCCTGCTTAGCAGTATCGCGTCCGCGAACCCTGGAACCTGCGATACCAAGCGGTTCGATCAGGTGCTCTTTCTCACTACCGTCTGGGTAACTAACCCTGAGCGAAACCTTCAGCTTGTTTCGCAGCGCGAACTGCAGCTGCCTCGTTACATCATCTCCCGAGGGCTCCTCGGCCTCGCGATTCATGATGGCAACTGCTAAGTCAATGTAGTCCCGCTGAATTAGATCAACCTCCAGTGCGGTTGCCCTGGGGTTCAGAACCACATCCGATTCATCCACTCGGATGGCGACGTAGCCGCAGGCTCGAAGATTCAAATACACAATTTCTGCATCCAGGCGTGTGACCAGCCCGTCACCCTTTGCCTCGAACATAAGTGGCCGAAGCATCTGCTCACCGTGAATTTGCCGGAGCAAAATCTGATCCTCACACCGCACCAAAGATCCAGAACCTAAGTCTGAAATCTTGATTGAACCGAATCGAGCTTGAGTCTGCGCTAAGAGGTAATCAACAGGCTGCGGGATGGGTTGGATGCTCTTTTCCAGGACTGCTCGAATCTCAGAAATGGTCATGCCAGATTCCAAGGCGTGCGAGAGCGTCAGATTGCTGATTCGAAATCGCGATGCCAGCCCTAAGTCCTCAGCCTGAGCGATGACGTCCAACAGCCTGTGCAACTTGGCTGAAATGGGACCCAGGGTCATTAGCGACAAATCGCCCTGTACTACAAACCTTTCGCTGGTTTCCGGAAGCTGAGACTCAATCCAATTTCCATCGAGTGTGATCAACTCCGGTGTGGGTTTCTGATACTCGGTCAGCCCAAGAATCTCTCCAAATTTCAACAATCGATACTGGTTCGGATCCGCCAAGGGGAAAGCCGCTTGCAGCTGGATTAGAAGATCGTCGTTGCCAAGTTTCAGGTTTGGGAAATCAACAACGTGTTTAGCAAGCTCTAGCCAGCGCTCTTTGTTGTCTTTCTCAAGCCAACTAAATCCAGCTCTCGTTGCATGAATCCGATCGGCTGCTTGGTGGATGAAACCGCAAGCGATGCCGAGCTGATAGACCTGCTGCACCTGTTGGCCAGAGAGTTTTAGGGTTTCGCCGATCTCTCGTGCATCCGGAGCTCTAAGTCCCGCCTTCACGGGGCTAAGCAGGCGTTTCTCAAAACTGAATAGCAGCTCTGTCGTCGCCAGTAGCGTTTGATAAGCGCTAAGTCCGGCTCCGTGACCCGACTCTATGGAACCCTGAAAAGGAATTGGTTGTAGTTGCAGGGCGAGCAACCTAGCGTCTTCAAAAACTTGCTCTGCTGCCAGTAAGTTGTCTCTAAGGGATTCGGTCGCGAGACCTTTTCTCAAATTCTCCAGATCGAGCGCAGCCAGCGAGCGGATTCGTTTTTCAAGTTCACGCCGAGACAGCAGGGCCTTGGCTAAATCAAGTAAGTCAGTAACCTGCTCATTGCCTTGGAGATATCTCGCGATGCCCTCTGGGCCTTTGGCCCTGAGTAGCTCCGCGAGTGCTAGCAGGTCACTCAACTAGTTCCGGTTCTCTTTGCTGCGCCTAATCACAGAGAGCACTAGCAAAACGATGATTAGGAAAAACCCAATCGGAAGCCCTATGAGCGGAAGCTGAACAATTAGCGGTGGGATGGTCTCTGCCTCAAACAATGCAGAGAGCAAAGTGGCGAATATTGAAAGGATTGAGACGGCAATCAAGCTGGTTGCGGTGTATGCCAAACCAGTTTCTAGTCGCATGCGATTTCTTTCGGCCATCTCATAACTTTACCTTTCGGTTACACTTATCGCCGTTCCAAGGAAAGTGGTGATCTATGCCAACCGGCAAAGTTAAGTTCTTCGACGATGACAAGGGCTTCGGCTTTATTGCAGGCGATGACGGCAGTGAGGTGTTTTTGCACATCTCCGCGCTGCCTGCCGGAACCTCCACGATCCGCCAGGGCACTCGCGTTGAGTACGGCATCATCGATGGCCGCAAGGGTGCGCAGGCACTGAGCGTTCGCATCATCGAAGTTCCGACGCTGACTGCCGTGAACCGCAAGCCAGCGGAAGATCTCGCAATCATTACCGAGGACCTGATTCGTCTTCTGGACCAGATCGGTGGAAACCTAAAGCGCGGTAAGTACCCAGAGGCGACCCACGGTCGCAAGGTTGCTCAGCTGCTTCGCAAGGTAGCAGACGAACTTGAAGGATAAATTGGCCGCCGCGCAAGCGGTATTGGCTGAGCTTGCCGAACCGGGTTCGGTGGGCAGTTATCTTGGCGAGTTTGAGGTAGTGAAAAACGCTATTGAGTTGCGGTTTGACTGCACCCTGCGCGGTTACAAAAACTGGTACTGGTCAGTGGTTTTCACTCAGGTCGATAAGCGCAAAGAGGCAACTATTTCTGAGGTCCAGCTGTTAGCTGGCGAGGGTGCACTACTTGCACCTGTCTGGGTGCCCTGGGCTGAGCGACTGGCCGAGTTTAGAAAACAGCTTCGAGAGTCAGGCCGAGCAGCAACCGATGCCGAGGCTGACGAGCTAATCAGGGATATGACTTCAGCGTTTGGGAATCATGGTGATGCCCAGGAGTCCGAGGGCAATACCGACCAGGGCAGTGTGAAGCCACCACTGAAGACCCGCGTCCGCCAGCGCAGGATAAAACGCGCCGAGGACAGCCAGGACGATAACCCAGCCGAGAGTGATCAGTAGCACAATCTTCCGAGTGTTCACCTGAGCTGGCTCTGGGTTTTCTCTACGATCAGCAAACTTCACAAACAGCTTCATTACATGCGCTCCAAAACGAAGTCGATGCAGTCGATCAGCGCCTTCACATCGGAGGGGTCTGTCGAAACAAAGGTGGCAACTCTCAGTTGGTTCCTACCGAGTTTGCGATAGGGGTCGGTATCCACGACTCCGTTTTCACGAAGGATCTTTGCCAACTTCGCAGCATCAACACTCTCGTCGAAATCTATTGTCACCACTACCTGCGAGCGGTGATCTGGGTTAGAAACGAAGGGCCGCGCTAGCTTGTGAGCATCGGCCCAGCCATAAAGCAGATTTGAAGACTCTTTCGTCCTGGCGCTTGCCCAGGCAAGACCGCCCTGGGAGTTCATCCATGTGATCTGGTCGTTCAGCAAAAAGAGCGTTGCAATAGCTGGGGTGTTCAGGGTTTGATTCAGCCTGGAGTTATCCAGGGCAATTTTGAGACTGAGGAACTCGGGAATGTATCGGCCGGAGGCTGCAACCTGTTCGATTCGCTCGATTGCCTTGGGGGATACCAAGGCAAGCCATAGGCCACCATCTGAGGCGAAGTTTTTCTGCGGAGCAAAGTAGTAAACGTCGGTTTGGGCTAGGTCAAAATCAACTCCACCCGCGGCACTGGTGGCATCGGTGAGCATCAGCGAGTCCGAATCTCCCGCGATTCGCTTCACGGGGGTAATGACACCGGTTGAAGTTTCGTTGTGCGGGTAGACGTAGAGATCCACCCCAGGTTCAGGGTATAGCTCGGCTCGAGAACCAGGCTCCGACTTCACAACCGTGGGGGCCTCTAACCACGGTGTGGTGAGTGCGGATGCAAACTTTGAGCCAAACTCACCATGAACTAAAGCTTGCGCTTTTCTCAGTGCCAGCGAGAAGGCAGCTGCGTCCCAGAATGCCGTGGAGCCACCATTACCGAGGATTACCTCGTAGCCCTGAGGTGCTCGGAAAAGATCTAGCAGGCCAGCCTTAATCTCACCAACAAGGTCCTTGATTGGGGCCTGACGATGAGAGGTTCCAAGGAGTGCGGCACCTGAGCTAAAAAAGTTAGAGAGCTGCTCAGCCCGAGTTCTGGATGGGCCGCATCCGAAACGGCCATCTTTTGGAAGTAGCTGGGGGTCGATTACTAGCTCTGGCATAGCCAAAGTTTACCCTTGGGGTATTAGTCTGAAGGCTGCAGCGAGGGGTTTTTGTGACTGATCTAATTGACACTACTGAGATGTACCTCAAGGCAATCTTGGAGCTTGAGGAAGAGGGCATCACTCCGATGCGTGCTCGCATCGCAGAGCGATTGGAGCACTCTGGTCCAACTGTCTCCCAAACAGTGGCTCGCATGGAGCGAGATGGCCTACTCAAGGTGGCCGATGATCGTGCTCTTGAATTCACCGATGAGGGCAGGCTCACCGCTATAGAGGTGATGCGCAAACACAGGCTGGCTGAGCGTTTATTGGTTGAAGTCATTGGTCTTGAGTGGCACCTGGTACATGAAGAAGCCTGCCGCTGGGAACACGTCATGAGCGAGCACGTCGAGCGCAAGCTGCTAACCATCCTGTCTGACCCATCTACTTCTCCCTATGGCATGCCGGTTCCTGGACTCGAGTTACTTGGCTATCAGGCGGGAAAACCCGCAGAGGTTTATCCGGTTGCAGAGCTCCCCACTGGCGATTACAAAGTCGGTCGGATTGGCGAGCCGCTGCAGCTTGATTACCAGTTCCTGAGTCAATTGCGAGACCTGGAGCTTTTGCCTGGTGCAAGCGTGAGACTTGAGTCAGGGGATACCTGGTTTTTGGTGAACAAAAGCTCCGATGAGGGCATAGTGCTTGATGCTCAACTTGCATCTCACCTGTTCCTGAGCAAAATAGAGGACTGAGTTATACTCGCTTGGCGGAAGTTCCAATGAAGTTTTCGGAGGATTCCTTTTGAATTCAGCAGCTGATCATCAGCTATCGCGCAAGGCCCAACGCCTTGCTCGTTCGCGCCAGAAGCCCAGGTTGCAGTTTCGCCTGCCCGAGCTTCGTCGCGTGCTGACCATGGCGGTTGCCTCAGGCTTGATGGCCACCACAGCACTTCCCTCCTACGGCTATGACCCGGATGTAACAGCACTCACTGGCCTCGCTAGAGATCACAGCGTTCAGGCGCCTAAGCTGCAGGAGTTGGCCGTAACCTTGGCCGGCGATGTTGAGTTCACCCGCGGTGACTTCACTCCAGCGGATGCCTCCGAATTTGAAGTTACGGTTCGCCGCAACCGGGTTTATACCGGTCCTACTTTTGAGGACTACCTAGCAAAACCACGATTCACCACAGTCACAAGCGCAGCCCTGATGAAGGCCTCTGCCGAGCTTGTAGGCGTTCCCTATGTTTTCGGTGGCGAAACTCCGCTAGGTTTTGACTGCTCGGGTTATGTGATGTTCGTCTATTCGCAGTTTGGTGTCGCACTCCCGCACAGTGTTTACCAGCAGTCCAAGCTCGCAAAGAAAATCAAGCCTGAGGATGCTGTCCCAGGTGACATCGTGGTTTTCAACGACTACAGCCACAACGGCATTTACGCCGGTAATGGCAACTTCTACCACGCGCCACAGCCAGGAGATCGCGTGAAGTTGGCCCCAATCTTCACCCAGCGATACCACTTCGTACGCTTTGTGGATATCAAAGACTAAATAAACGTTGCAAAACATCTGCGTTTCGCTCCGAGCATTTTTCTGAGCCAGTCGTAATCTCTCACCAAGTGTTGACCTATTTGGTTGCGGAAGGGGTGTGTGATGCCAGCAATACAACAAGCCAAGTTGGGTAACTGGGTCCATCTGCACCAGCACCCCGCAATACCAAGCGGAACTTTGTCGCGCGTCGCTTTTTGCGGCGCGTTTTTTGTTTCCGGGCAACTCGAAAACCCGCAAACCATGCGGGCGATTTCGACAAGGAGAAAAGATTGCGCACCCTCGTTCTAAATGCCGGCTATGAGCCGCTTGCCGTTGTCTCGTTCAAGCGAGCATTGGTGCTGGTACTGAATCAGAAGGCAACCATTTTGGCGGGAGCGGGTGAGGGGAGAGTCAGAAGTGCAAACGATGAGTTTGAACTACCTACGGTGATCTTGCTTCAGCGCTACGTGAGGATTCCAAACTCTAGGCAGATTCCGGTGAGCAGGCGCGGTGTGCTGAGACGAGACTCGCACCGCTGCGGCTACTGCGGAAAGTCTGCAAACACGATTGACCACATCCTGCCTAAGTCACGCGGCGGGGCAGACAGCTGGGAAAACCTGGTTGCGTGCTGTCTGAGGTGCAACAACCTAAAGAGCGATAAGACGCCTGCAGAGATGGGTTGGGAGCTGCGAGTCACACCAAAGATGCCAACCGGTGTTATCTGGACTGTGCGCGGCGCTGAGAAGGAAGAACCGCACTGGCGAGAGTTCCTTACTTTCCAGCAGGCTGCCTAGCCACGACCTCGACGATTCTCTTCTGCTCCATTTGAGTGATTTCTAGCTCCCAGCTTTCCCACTGGGTAACAGCTCCGGACTCTGGGATTCGACCGTGTAGCAGCAGCATGCCTCCAAGGGTGTGGTAGCTCCCTGACTCCTCCTCGGGAAGAGTCTCCAGCTCTAAAACATCTCTCAAGATAGTTACTGGCAGTGCGCCACTTAGCAACCAGTCACCAGCTTCAAGCTTTTGGTAACCAACATCACTCTCTCGAGAAGGCGTGAATTCACCGGTCACCGCGTTCAAAATGTCCTGCAGTGAGATCAAGCCCTCAACAGCACCATACTCATCGACCACCAAGGCAAGGGCATTGTTGTGGCCCTTGAACGCCTCAATCGCGTCAATTCCAGTTAGGGACTCGGGAAGATAAATAGTTGGCTCGAGCAGATCCCTAAGGTTGAGCGGCTGACCCCCAGCCAAGACTCCAAGGGCTCGCTTCGCCGAAACTACTCCGAGGATGTTTTCAAGACCACCATCGCAAACAGGGAACCGAGAGTGTGGAGTGTGACTGAGGATGCCCACCAGCTTCTCGTGCTCAGCTGAAATCTCAAGCGCAATAATCTCGCTAGCTGGTGTCATCAAGGAACCAAGTCGCATGTCATCAAGACGCAGCAGGTTCTGCACCAGTTGGCGCTCGGTCTCTTCAATTACACCTGCTTCCGAACTCTCCACCAACACCGCATCCAAGTCAGCCTCGGAGATCGACGCCACCTCTTGGGCTCGTTTCCCAAACACCTTGAGTGCGAGGTTCGTGCTTGTGGCAAGCAGCCAAACGAATGGGCTCGATAGCTTCGCGAGCAAACTCATCGGAATTGCAATAGCTAGCGCGATCGGGTCAGCAAAAATCTGGGCAGCTCGCTTGGGCACCAATTCGCCTACCACGATGGCGAAGTAGGTAATGGCAATGATCACGATTACCGTGGCGCTGGATTCAGCGAGATCGGCCTGAATGCCTAGCCTCTTGAATTCCACAGCAAGTGGATCCGCAAACAGGCTCTCACCCACGATCCCGCTGAGTAAGCCAATCGAAGTGATGCCAATTTGAACCGTTGATAGGTAACCGGTTGGGTTGTCCATCAAGCGGACTAGGGTTTGAGCCCGGCGGTTACCCGACCTTGCAAGAGGTTGCGCTCTTGAACGTTTTGCTGAGAGTAGTGAGATCTCTGCCATGGCAAATAGGCCATTGAGGGCAAAGAGTAGAAAGAGGATTGCAGCTTCCACTAGATGATGGTCGCCGCCGGTCGAGGTTTACTACTGTCTGAGTCCATTCGAGTTACTCCTTGAGAAGAAAGATAATCGTAAAATACGAAAAATGATTCCTGGGTTGAAGTGGCCCCGATAGGAATCGAACCTACGACACACGGTTTAGGAAACCGATGCTCTATCCACTGAGCTACGAGGCCAAAGAAGACCTCTAGATTACCCTCTGAAAACAGACTCCGCCAAAGCGTCTAGTTTTCGACTCTCGGGTGCTCGGGGCCTTAGATATCGCCCCGACTTCTAGGATTTAGAGGTGGATTACTCGACTCTAAAAGCGGAACTCAGTCAGATCGGTGGCTCAAATCCGCTATTGAGTTTTGAGGTCTCCAGTTTTGGTCAAATTGACCTATCGAGAGCGCATCCAGGCGGCATGGCGCAGTTGGTTTCAGCAAGGCAAACCACAATTTCTAATCTGGTTCGCGATGGGGTGGCTCAGGCTAGATCGTTGAGTGCTGCAAGGCGGATTCGAGCCAAAGCAAAACGCGTTTCTGAAACCTTTGGCACCCCAGCTTGCTTCATTGCCTGCGGAGTAATCCAGGTTGGAGAACGACGAGTTCCGATAGCGCTCTGGCCGGCTGAGCTAATACCAAAGGGCGATGATTTCGATCTTCGGCTCGGCAAAGAACCCGCGCTCAATCCCGAAGCGGCAAGGCTGATCAGGGATCACCGACCAGATTTTCAAGATCGAGATTTACTGGCGATTATCAAGACCGGCCCAGAGCTTTTGCCTGCTGCTTCAATTTCGTTTATTCAGTCGCAACTAAGTGATGACGAAATCACTGTTGAGCACATGTTGGTGCTAGGCAACTTTGTGACGGACATGTTGCTTACTGTGGTTCCAGACGAACCGAGGCTGCTGTTTGAACAGCCTGATCACAAGCCTGTTGAGCCGCTCTTGGTTGCCGATGCAGACAGCTACCAGATACTGGCAATTACTGCGGCAGCTCAAGGGAAATCTTTTGCAGTTGAAACCTTGCCAGGCTGTGGCTACATCCAAACCGCTATTAACATCCTCGCCAACCTAACTCTGCAGGGTAAGCGAACCTTGATAATCGCCCCGAGAGAGCAAACCGTGGACGAGTTTTCTGAGCGCTTAGGACAGCTTGGGCTGGCGGGGTTAGCGATTCGTGCCAATGATGTTTGGGTTGATGCGGTTGCAGCAATTTCTAGACACGAAAAAGCCCAGCCGGTCGATCTAAATGCGCTAAAGCTAAAGATGCTTTCGAATCAGGCTCAGGTTCAGAATTACTTTGACAAGGTTTCAGCCTCAGATTCGCAACTGGGGATATCGCTCACTGATGCTCTGAACAAGCTTGCGGCACTGGCAGGCGAAGATAAACCTCCCACTAATTCGGCCCGAATTAGACCCGATCTACTGATCGCGCTGCATGAAAGCGGACCTGAGTTGATCGAGGACGCTCACCGGGCGGGTGCTTTCCAATTTGGACCGCAACACTCACCATGGTTCGGTGCAAACTTCGAATCTCAGCAGCAACTCGATGCGGCATTGACCGCAGTCAAATCGATTGCTGGTGAAGAGTTCCGCCTGCTGAGTTACCAGATCAATCGATACCTGCAGGATCAGAATTTGATTCCTGCCCAAAGCGTTGAGGATTGGTCCAAGCAGCTCAGTTTGCTAATTGGCATTCGTGAGACCATCGACAAGTTCAAGCCTCAAATTTTTGATCGTTCGTTGCGCGAGATGATTCTTGCCACTGCTGTGCGCGGTGAGCGAGGCGAGCTCTCTGGAGCGCAGCGCAGAAGATTCAAAAAGTTAGCGAAAGAATTTGTTCGGCCGGGTGCAACGATTGCAAATCTGCACGCCGCTTTAGCAGCCGCGGAGCAGCAGCGGGTGACATGGCTTGAGGTAAACACCACCCAGGCACCACCTTCGGTTCCGTTGGGTCTAAACGATACCCAGCAGAAATTTGAGCAAATCCTCACGGTGCTGAATCTGCTGCAGCGACACCTGGATTCAAACCCAGACCTGCCACTCTTAACGCAACTCTCATTTGAAGATCTTGCTCAGAAGCTCTCTGATCTTGCGGAGCAGACCGAGATCCTCAATGGATTTTTAGACCGGGCTGCAATCGCCGAGGATCTCAGGCGCAAGGGGCTTCAGGATCTCTACCTTGAACTCTGCAGGTTGGAAGTTGACCAATCTAGAGCAGTCTCGGAATTTGAACTGTGCTGGTGGCAATCAGCACTTGAGGCCTTGGTCGCGGCGAATCCAGAGATTTTGGAATATGACGCCAACTCGATCGCGGATATTGAAGCTGGATTTGACACCTCGTCAAAGCAGTTGGTCGAAGCGGGACCTCATCACGTTTCGAGCCTTACTGCCAACCGCTGGCGAGAGGCAATTCAGCGCTACCCAGCACAAGCGGACGAACTTCGTAACCTGTTGCGGGCGAGGTCAATTGACACTCAGTCTGCGAAGCGAGCAGGTGCGGTTTGGGAAGCGCTAAGCCAGTCAATAATCACGTCTCCATTTAGGGTGCACTCCCTATCTGGCTACAGATTCGATGCTCTTTTGGTTCTGGACGCCGCTGCCACGGGCGTAGCCGAGGCGGCTCAAGCCCTCAAGCTCGCCGATCAAGTAATCGCGTTTGGTGACCCTGTGATTTCTGCTCCAGAGAGTTTTGAAACTGTTGCTAGAGCCAACCAGGGACCAAGCGAAGCAACCCGGTCATCAGTTTTTGACTTGGTCAGCGCTAACTGTGAGGTTTACCCGCTTCGAAAGAACTATCGAATCAAGGGGCAGGTTCTAGGAACCTATCTGAATCAGACCTTCTATCACGATCGACTTGAGCTTGAGGTAAGTGCCGATTCGTTCCACGGAGCTTCGAACCTGGAGCAGATCGAGATAACTCAAAATGCCAATGCAGCATCGACAATCGAGGGAGCGACCGAGTCACTTGACGCTGAGGTGGACAAGGTAGCGGAGTTGGTTCTAAACCATGCTCGCTGGACTCCGTCGGAATCGCTAATGGTGGTAACGCCCTCTCGGGTCCATGCCGAAAGAGTCATGCAGGCGGTGCAGCGAGAACTTGCCACCCAACCTCAGCTAGCGGAGTTTTTCGCGGCACACGGTCGCGAGAGCTTTGAAGTGCTGCCGATGAGCGAAATTGTGCACCGAATTGCAGATCGAGTGATTTTCTCCGTCGGGTTTGGGCGCACTCCCGAAGGTCGCATCTCCGGATCGCTAGGCGACTTCAACTCTCCATCCGCTGGTCGTTGGATGGTCAATCAGATTGCGTCAGCAAGAAAACGCCTAACAGTAGTTTCCTGCTACAACTTTGAAGACTTTGCAGGTGGGTCACTGCCGGAGAATCAAAGATGGCTCAAGGACCTAATTGCACCACCTTTTATGTCCGAGGCCAGACCGGGTGAGCCTGACCCGCTATTGAGAGATTTGGCACTGAGGCTGCGCAAGCTGGGCGTCAAGGTTGAACTGAATTTTGCAGGCCGAATTGCCCTAGCCGCCTCCTACAGAAACCAGGCAGCTGCTATCGACCCAGATTGGTCGCTAACTGGAAACAACTGGGATGAAAAGTTGCGCCTAAGGCCTAACTTGCTTCGAGCAATGGGATGGCAATACCTGAGGGTCCACGCCTTTGAGATTTTTGCAACTCCGCAGGATGTGGCCAATCGAATTGCAACCTCACTCGGGGTTGACCTTGTCTCAAAGCGAGAACCCCTTTTTGAAGAGAAAGCTTTCGAAGACAACCCTCGTGCCTGGGGTGATGGTGATGACTCGAACGACGATCGCCTCAGAGATGAGCGACCACCACACTGGGGTTAGTCAGACGACTTTGAGCTTCCAGCGGAGTCGGTGCGGTAGAAGCCAGAACCCTTGAAAGTGACTCCAAGGTTTCCAAACTGCTTTCTGAGTTCACCCTGACATTTTGGGCAGCTGCTGATTGGGTCATCCGAGAAAGACTGCTGAATGTCGAATGCGTGCGAGCAGTCCTTGCAGACATACGAATAAGTAGGCAATTTTCCTCCTGAACTAGATAAGTCTAGAGAAGAGAAAGACCTGAGAAGTAATTGATTGCTAAAGGCGAAACTGCGCCTGACACTTTCTGATCGTGGGGCTCGGTAGGAAGTTGCTCAAAGAACTCGCCGTCAAAAATCACTGCAAACTTCGGACAGTCCAGCTCGCCTAACACTCGGTCGTAATAGCCCTTGCCCTTGCCGAGCCGGTTTCCTTGAGAGTCAACCGCCAGCGCTGGAACAAAAATCAGCTCAATTTCATCGAGACTAACGGCTGTTCCAGATGGCTCTTGCAAACCAAAAGATCCCGGGGCGGTCTCGCCCTTGGCAAACTCCAAAAAATCAGAAATAACCCGGGGGAGCAGTAGTTCTCGTCCGGTGGCAATTACCCAATCATTGAACTCGCGGACATCAGGCTCTGACTTTAGGGGTGAGTAGCTTGCGATCACCTTGGCCTGGGTTTCCATCGCGATGCGAACCAGATTTGCAAACAGGCCCTCCGAACTTTGTGGTCGACAGCTCTGAATTTGTTGCCTGAGGTTTGCTTTGTCGCTTGATTGCATAGCGGTAATCTTGCCAGCGTGTGGGACAAAGAGCGATTCGAACATGGCGACGTTGCCGTTCGAAGACTCTCACGACTGGATTACCCAGTTCTTGATCACCTGCTGCACAAGGATCGCGACTGGCTTGAGCCTTGGGAAGCAACCACCCCCGGCATAAGATCCATTCTCGATGTCCGCTGGCTGGTGAACTCACTGGTGAGGCAGCACAAAAAAGGTCAGACGCTGGCCTTTGTAATTCAGTACCGAGGCGAGGTTGTCGGTCAGCTGAATGTTTCCAATATCCTGCACGGCTCGGTCTCATCTGGGACCATCGGTTACTGGATCTCAAGGGAGTATGCCGGTTTGGGAATCACGCCCACCGCTGTCGCACTAACCATCGATTACCTGCTTGGGCCTTTCGGCTTGCACCGAGTTGAAATTGATATCAAGCCTGACAATGCGGCAAGTTTGCGAGTAGTCGAAAAGTTAAAACTTCGGCACGAAGGCACCAAGCAGCGCTATATAAATATCAACGGCCGATGGGCCGATCACGAGGTATTTGCAATCACCCAAGAAGAACTAAATGGCTCGCTTTTGAACAGGCTTTGAAACACGCCTAGCGCATACCTAGAAAAGTTCTTTTGAGGACATATCTTGTTGTTTATGGGTAACTCAATCGGACTAGGCGGCATCAGTCTTGTAATCGCCGCAGTTGTCTGGTTGTTGATTTTTGTGCCCGGGTATGCAAACCGCTCTCAGCTCAAAGCTTCAGAGCAAATGGTTAGAACCGAAGCCAAGGTCGCTAAGCGACTGGCCCCCATATCTGCAGATCAGAGACTTCGCAGATTGCTAAATACTCAAAGAGGTTTTTCTGTTTTGTTTGGCCTTGGGTTTCTGGCTGCCATCGGCACGGCGCTTGCTGCTGCGACCGATGGTTTTTGGTGGATAGCTTTTTCAGTCATTACACCAATCACCCTGCTGGCACTTTTTGTGCAGCGGGCAGCGGGACAGCAGGCCGCCAAGCTAGCTGCCCAGCGTCATCGCGAGAAGGCAGCGGTGCTGGATCGCTCAAAGCGACAGGTTAGAAAACCTGAATCGAGGGAATGGACTCCGAACCGTCTGCCAGCCCCGCTCGCGACAAACCAGATTGGTGAATTGGCTGCTCCACTTGCGGATGTGATTGAGATTCAGAATCCCAAGAAGGCGCTGACAAGTTCCGAGATAGACGCAATATTGGCAAGGCGCAGAGCAATTTAGCTTTTATACCTTAGGCTTTTCCCGATTTCCCCCACCTGACTAATAATGGAGCGCGAAAAAAATGGGTTTGTTCGATTCAATCAAGAATCTGATTAAGAAGACTTCAAACACTGCAGCAAAGGAAGCACCTGCTGTTGTGAAGGAGGCTGAGGCTCTCGTTGAGAAGAGCGTTAAGGCCGCCACTGATCTTGCGACTGACGTTGCCAAGGAGACGCTGACTGCAGTTGAGAAGGGCGCTAAGACTGTTGCTAAGTCTGCCGCTACCGCTCGTAAGGCAACCACCAAGAAGCCTGCTGCTAAGAAGCCAGCTGCCAAGAAGGCAACCACTGCAGCAAAGCCTGCAGCGAAGAAGACAGCTGCAAAGCCTGCTGCAAAGAAGACCACTGCAGCTAAGCCAGCTGCCAAGAAGGCAACCACTGCAGCAAAGCCTGCAGCGAAGAAGACAGCTGCAAAGCCTGCTGCAAAGAAGACCACTGCAGCTAAGCCAGCTGCTAAGGCCACCACTGCAGCAAAGCCTGCAGCGAAGAAGACCGCCGCTAAGCCAGCTGCCAAGAAGGCTGCAGCAAAGCCTGCTGCAAAGAAGACCACTGCAGCGAAGAAGCCTGCAGCTAAGTAATTAGCTCAAAACGTATCCCACCGATTCCTGAAGAGTCGGGTGTTTGAACTCAAACCCCGATTCTTCGAGTCGGTGGGATTTCATTTTTTGTGAGCACAGTAGGAGCTCTTGGGCTGCGACACCGATCAGGGTGTTCATCACGAATGCAGGCACCCTAAAAAACGTCGGCCGCTTCAGTGCCTTTGCTAAGCCCCTGACTATGTCCTCGCAGGTGGCTGGTTCTGGTGCCGTGAGGTTGTAGGGGCCAGAGCAATTCTCGTTTTGAATCAAGTGAATGATCGCCCTTGCCTCGTCCTCAAGACTGATCCATGCCCACCACTGCTTTCCGCTTCCTAGCGGGCCACCAATACCCAGTTTGATAAGTGGAAGTAGCTTGCCAAGTGCCCCTAGTTTCTTGCTCATCACCATGGTGGTTCGGGCGAGTACCACTCGTGTGTTGGCCTTGAGAGCTTCTTGTTCCCACTGGGCCGCGAGGTCGGAAAGAAACCCGGTGCCCTTCGGGCTGCTTTCTGACAGTTCCAGGTCGCCGCAATCTCCGTAGTATCCGGAAGCAGATCCTGAGATCAAAACTTTGGGCTTTTTCTTCGCTGCGTTTATCGCATTTACCAAGGTCTTGGTGGAGTCGAGTCTGGAGGAGACAATCTCCTCCATGTATTTCTTGGTCCAGGGAATCTTTCCCGTGGTGGCCCCCGCCATGTTTACTACGGCATCGATTGACTCCATGAGATTGGGGTCCAATTCACCCGTGCTTGGATTCCAGAAAACCTCATCTTTGGACTTGGGTGTTGAGCGAGTGAGTCGGACTGGCTCATGTCCCAGCTCTCGAAGTTGTTTTGCTACCTCGGAGCCAACTAAACCCGACGCTCCAGAAATCAATACCCGCATCCAAGCCTCTTCCCTCAGTAATACCTACAATTACTCCTTGTTGATTATTCCGCCCCGGCGGAGAACGGATTTCTCGTGAACGTCGAACTTTGGGTATGGGTAGCAACCATCGTGGTCTTGGTTGGTATTTTGGCTGCGGACTTCATCTACCAGTTCAGAAACCCTCACGAGCCAACCCTGAAAGAGTCCGCAATCCAGGTTTCGATTTATGTGACTTTGGCACTGTTGTTCACATTTGTGATCGGTGGAGTCTGGGGGCCGCAATATGCCGCAGAGTACATAGCTGGCTGGGTAACTGAATACAGCCTCAGCGTGGACAACATCTTTGTGTTCTTGATTATCTTCACCCAGTTCGTGGTGCCGCGAGAGCTGCGCTCTCAGGCACTTCTGATTGGTATTGCTATCGCTCTAGTGCTCAGGTTTATCTTCATCCTTCTTGGTGCTGCCTTTATCGAGAACTTCAGCTGGGCCTTCTACGTCTTTGGTGCGTTCCTGGTGTTCACGGCTGTCAAGCTCGTGGCCGAGTTCTTCCACAAGGGTGAAGAAGATTCAAACGAAGCTGGAGGCCTAGTCAACTTCATCAAGAAGCACATCCCAACCACCGATGACTACCACGGCAACAAGTTCGTGGTCTTGATCAAGGGCAAGAAGCACATCACTCCACTTCTACTGGTCATGATCTCCATCGGTTTCACAGATTTGTTATTCGCCCTGGACTCAATCCCAGCTGTCTACGGTCTCACCAAGGAGCCATACATCGTCTTCGTAGCCAACGTCTTTGCTCTTCTTGGACTGCGTCAGCTTTACTTCCTACTTGGTGGTCTCATGGAGCGCCTGAAGTACCTGGGCATTGGTCTGAGCATCATCCTGGCTTGGATCGGTGTGAAGCTAGTCATTCACGCGCTTCACAAAAATGAGCTGCCATTCATCAACGGCGGCGAGCACGTGACCTTTATCCCCGAGATCACGACTGAGCTCTCGCTAACCGTGATTTTGGTGACCTTGGTTGTAACTACCGTATGGTCGTTGGCTGCTACGACAAAGTCTCGGGCTAGCTAGCGAATTCGCTTCACCGCGAACAAAGCTGCAAGCAAGGTGGCGAAGCCAAAAACCACCGAGACCAGTAACGCTGCCTGAGGGGCTACGGCATCAACCGAAATACCCGCCAAAGCGCTACCTGCAGAGAACCCAACCAGCTGCCCAGTTGTTGTCCAGCCATAGGCCTCAGCTGTTTCGGATCCCGAGGTGCCCTCAGCCACCCAAAGGGCCAGGATGCCTAAGGTTGGTGCCACACCAAGACCTGCGATAAAGAGCGCAGCTCCAACCCAAAGGGCATCCTGTGGATTGAGTGGAATAAGAATGTAACCAACCAGTGTGATGCCAAGAAACAATGGCAGTGCCCACTTGCCTTTGGCTCTTGGAGCCAACAGGAAACCGGATAGCAGCGACCCAACCGAGAAAACAGCAAACATCACTCCGGCTGTTTGCTTGTCAAACAGCGCAACTGCACCCACCTCAACACCTGCAAATGATCCGACAAACAGCAGCCCAAGGAAGGTAACTGCGGTCACGGCTGGGTTTTTCAAAACCCTTCCAACCGAGGTCTTGGAGGCTTGAATCTTGGCGTTCGCGACTGATTTGTTGGTGAGAATCCAGATGGAACCAAAGATCTGAATCGCACCGATTGACAAAAGCATCGCCAGATTGCCAAATTGTGCGGCAACCAGGGTCGCCACCAATGGGCCAATGACCCAAATAATCTCCTGCGCCGCGGCATCTAATGAATAGAGCTGGGGGAGTAGAGGCTTTGGAGTGATTTGAGGATAGATAGTTCTAGCCGCAGGCTGAATTGGCGGTGAACTCAATCCCACCAGGAATGACAAAAACACCAGTAGCAGGGGTTCCGGCGGCACAAAGCCCATCGCCAGAAACGATGAAGTGGTTACGACTGTGGAGATCGCAATAACGCGCCTGACCCCAAAGCGAGCCATGTAACGGGCAAGAATCGGACCCGAGATAGATGCCCCAATAGTTTCAGCACCAAGTGCAATTCCAGCAATCGCATACGAACCAGTGACATCTTGAATGTGGATGATGAAGGCTAGGGAAAGCATGCCAAATGGGAATCGGGCGACCAGCTGAGCTAGCAGCAAAATCACCGACTGCGGGGCAGCCGCAAGAGATCTCATTCCCTTTTCCAACTATGCCTCTTTCAAACCCAGAATGGGAACCACATCTGGATTTGCCAGACCCAGTTTGGAACTTCAAGCCCCATCCAAATCGAGGCGAAGTACAACCCAAGAAGCATAGTCAGCAGTATGAATCCGGTGATAACCCGGCTGCGTTTCTGAATCAAGCCAAGGACATATCCACGCCTCAGATAGCGCTGGAGGGCATAAGTTAGCGCCAAGACCAGGAAGGCGGAGAATACAACGGTGTAGAACTGGAATGTGGTGCGCTCCAGGTAACCAATCCATGGCACCCAGCCAGCCAAGAAACCAGTGGCAATCAAACCAGCAGTTTTGTCTTGAAGCTTGAAGAACCTGAAGCTCGCCCAGAAAACTGCGATCACTCCACCGATCCAGATTGCCATGTTCGGCACAGCTGTGATCGCAACCGTGCACTTGTCCAGGTAGCTGCAGTCCTCATACTTCTCAAAGAAAAATGCGGTTGGCCTAGCGCTAACCAGCCACTGCAGCGCATTCGATTGATAAGGGTGGTCTGTCCCTAGGCCGGTGTGGAAGCGATACGAATTTAGGTGGTACTCCCAGAGCGCTTCAAACCAAGTGGGTTTCGCTTTTCTGCCCCAGCCATCTTCGGTTGTGATCCAACCCAGCCAAGAGGTGAGGTAGACCGCAAGTGCACCAGAAATCATCGTGATTGCGTTGACCGCCCCTTGCGCAATAGCAGGCCATGCGGATATCCCAGCTTTTGATCTGCGAAGTAGGTCACTGACAAAGCTGTAGAGGCCAAATGCCGCTAAGAAGTAGAGCCCGGACCACTTGGTTGCCGCAGCAGCACCGAAGGCCAGTGCCGCCAAAAGCAACCAGGGCCTGAAGGTAACCACGTGCTTTAGGCTCGGCAGTCGATTTTGATCGAGCACTACGAAGAAGAATCCGAGCAACACAAAAAACGCAAGGATGCCATCCAGCACTGAAGTTCTGGCCATGACTATCGAGTGACCCTCGATCGCCAAGAAAAGCCCCGCTAGGACCGCAAACTTATTGGACCGAAACAGCAGCCTTGCGGTGGCAATAATCAGTGGGATTGCCAAGGTGCCCAGCAGTGCGACCGAGAACCTCCAGCCAAAACTTGAATCGGCCCCAAATAGCCACATCCCGAGATATATGACCCACTTGCCTAACGGTGGGTGCACGACATAGGAGCCGCGCTCGGTGTAGTCGGTGAAGTTACCCGATTCAAAACTCGGGTCAAAGTTTTCCGGCCAGTCTTTCTCAGTTCCAGTTTGGCCCAGAGTCCAGGCGTCCTTGACGTAGTAGGTCTCGTCGAAAACAAGGTTTTGGGGGTTAGCCAGATTGCCAAATCTCAGAAGAGCACCAAGTGCGGTGACTGCGAGTGAGCCCAGTAGCAAGAAGTGACGAGACGCCACCAATCGCTCTAGAAAGTTTGTCAGTTGCCCAATCACGCTTAGATGCTAGTTTGCTTCCTGTGTTGATTCTCGCTGCCACCCCAATCGGTAACCTCTCCGATGCCTCCCCAAGATTGAGGGAGTTGCTGGCTCACGCTGACTATCTAGCTGCCGAGGACACCAGGGTGGTAAAGCAGCTTGCAACCGCACTCGGTATCAAACTCCACGCCAAACTCTTCTCGCTTCACAAACACAACGAGTCTGAGCGCCTAGAGCAATTGATAGATATCGCCCAGTCCAAAGATTTAGTGGTGGTTAGTGATGCCGGTATGCCAACCGTTTCGGACCCGGGATTTCAGCTAGTCCGCCTTGCGGCAGCTGAGGGTATTGAGGTCACAATTGTGCCAGGCCCCTCTGCAGTGCTATCGGCGCTCGCCGTATCGGGACTGCCCACCGATCGGTTTACCTTCGAGGGTTTTCTGCCGCGCAAGCAGGGTGACCGTAAACGTGCTTTTACCGATCTGCTAACCGAGCGTCGAACCATGATCTTCTTTGAAGCTCCACATCGCATTCTGGATTCGTTGCAGGATGCAGCGGAAGTATTTGGCTTGGATCGAAAAGCTTCGGTTTCTAGGGAGTTGACTAAAAAGTTTGAGCACACCGAGCGCGGCTCACTTGCAGATTTGATTGCCTGGGCAAAAACAGAGCCCAAGGGTGAAATGGTTTTGGTGATTTCGGGGGCCGACCCTGCAAAGCAAGACCCGGAGTCCCTAGCCAAGCTTGCTCTTGAGATGGCAGCCCAGGGGGTTCGACTCAAGGAAGCCGCTGCCGAGTTGTCCAAGGCCCACTCGGTGTCATCCAGCGCAATTTACGATGCTGCTCTGCGGCTGAAAGCCTAAGATATCTCAGGTGTCCAAGTCCTTTTACGTTACGACCCCGATCTTCTATGTGAACGATGCTCCGCACATCGGTCACGCCTACACCGAAGTGGCGGCAGACGTTCTAACCAGGTGGCACGCGCAGCGCGGTGAAAGCTCTTATCTGCTAACTGGAACCGACGAGCACGGCGAGAAGGTGCTGCGCACCGCACTTGGCAACAACACCGACCCAAAGAGCTGGACAGACAAGCTGGTCAACGATGCTTGGCTGCCACTTCTTAAAACGATCGACATCAATAACCAGGACTTCATCAGAACTACTGAGCCAAGACACATGGCTGCGGTGCAGAAATTCCTGCAGCAACTTTTCGACACCGGCTTTATCTACCAAGGCTCGTTCCAGGGCAACTACTGCGTTGGTTGCGAGGAATACAAAAACGAGGGCGACCTAATTGATGGCTCAGGAGACTTTGCGGGCGAGCGAGTTTGCGCCATCCACTCGAAGCCAGTTGAGAAGCTCAACGAAACCAACTACTTCTTCAAGCTCAGCGAATTCCAGGACAAGCTTCTAGCGCACTATGAGCAGAACCCAACGTTTATTCAGCCTGACTCGGCGCGAAACGAAGTCGTTTCATTTGTTCGCTCTGGATTAAGTGACCTGTCTATCTCAAGGTCCAAGGAGCGATTTGACTGGGGTATCGATATCCCATGGGACAACTCTCACATCACCTACGTCTGGTTTGATGCTCTGCTGAACTACGTAACGGCAGCAGGTTGGGCGGATGACCCAGAAAAGTTTGCGAGCCTCTGGCCCGCCGATGTTCAGGTCGTGGGTAAAGACATCCTGCGCTTCCACGCCGTGATTTGGCCAGCCATGCTGATGGCCGCCGGACTACAGCCACCAAAGCAGGTCTTTGGCCACGGCTGGCTCTTGGTCGGTGGCGAGAAGATGTCGAAGTCCAAGCTGACCGGTATTGCGCCAACTCAGATCACTGAGCAGTTCGGATCGGATGCATTCCGCTACTACTTCATGAAGGCAATCGGATTTGGGTCTGACGGATCTTTTAGCTGGGAAGATCTAAACGCCCGCTATCACGCCGAACTAGCAAATGGATTTGGAAACCTCGCGTCTAGAACCATCGCTATGGTGAACCGCTATTTCGACGGTGTTGTGCCAGCTGCAACTGCACTCACCGAGGCCGACCAGCATGTGATTGACGTAGCAAAGGCTGCCATCTCGGGTGCTGATTCAGCGATTGACAAGGTTCTGATTCACGAGGCGATCGCAAAGGCCTGGACTCTGGTTGATGAACTTAATAACTACATCACAGTTCAAGAGCCATGGGTGCTTGCCAAGGACGAGGCGAACCGTGATCGATTGGCAACTGTTCTAAACACTGCTCTGCAGGGTCTTGCAACCCTCAGCGTGCTGTTTGCTCCGGTGATGCCAAAGGCAACCGGGAAGCTCTTCACTGCCATCTGTCCAGCCCTGGATCTATCTCAGACCACCCTCTCAGCCGCTAGTGGCTGCAGCCTCGTTTCGGTGGGCACCAAGTTGGCAGAGCTCGAAGTGCTGTTCCCTAGAGTCGAAGAGTAAATGAGCGAACCGATAAGAACTCGGTCCTTTTACGACGGATCTAAGCCGGCTCACTACCCAGAGTTGCCAGAGCCGTTAGAGCTTGGTACCTATGACAATCACACTCATCTAGAGATTGCCGATGGTGAGACCCCGATGAGTGTTGCCGAGCACCTCGATGCCATGCGGGCTGTGGGCATGCTTGGGGCGGTTCAGGTTGGCGTCACACTAGAGAGTTCGAAGTGGTCTGCGGATGTTGCAGCCAAGGAGCCGATGCTGCTTGCAGCTGTCGCTCTTCATCCAAATGAGGCACCGCTGTATTCGACTAGACAAGAGTTGGACGATGCGATTGCCGGCATTGCTGAGCTTGCAACTCAACCAAGAGTCAGAGCAATCGGCGAAACCGGACTCGACTTTTTTAGAACCGAGGGTGATAGGGGGCTTCAGGCTCAGCAGTATTCGTTTGAGCGTCACATCGAAATTGCAAAAGAGAACAACATCGCTTTGATGATCCATGACCGTGATGCTCACGGCGCTGTGGTGAAAACTCTAAAGCGAGTTGGTTCTCCCGAGCGCACGGTCTTTCACTGCTACTCAGGTGATTTAGAGCTAGCGAACATTTGCCAAGAAAACGGCTGGTATATGTCGTTTGCCGGGAACATCACGTTCAAAAAGAACCAACACCTGAGAGATTCGCTACTTGCGGTTTCGCCGGAGCTGTTGCTAATTGAGACCGATGCGCCGTTTCTAACTCCGGAGCCGCTTCGCGGCAGACCCAATGCGCCCTACCTAGTTCCGCACACGCTTCGCTACATAGCAAACCTGATGGAGTGGGATGTGGTGAAGTTGGTGAAGCAGTTCAATGCGAACACTGAGCGGGTTTATGGTTCTTGGGCAGAGGGGCTTAGCTAGTGCTTGGCGCTGCCGAGATTCGAGAGCTTGCCGAAAAGCTTGGAATCAGGCCTACAAAAAAACTAGGTCAGAACTTTGTAATTGACCCGAACACCATCCATCGAATTGTCGCTCAAGCAAATCTCTCGACCGATGATGTCGTGGTTGAAATTGGTCCAGGGCTTGGGTCGCTCACTCTTGGAATCCTGGCTCAGGTCGACTACATGATTGCCGTTGAGGTTGATCCATTGCTCGCAGCCGAACTTCCTGCAACGATTGCGCGCCATGCCCCTGGCAAGATGCTAGATCTGGTCTCCGCCGATGCCATGAAGGTAACCGAGTTACCCAAGGAGCCAACGGCTTTGGTGGCAAATCTTCCCTACAACATTTCGGTGCCGGTCCTACTTCACTTTCTAGAGACTTTCCCGAGCATCGAACAGGGATTGGTCATGGTGCAGTCTGAAGTCGCGCATCGCCTGGCAGCAAAGCCTGGCTCGAAAGAATACGGCGCTCCATCGCTAAAGCTGGCTTGGTATGGGCAGGCAAGGTTGGCGGGCAACGTTGCTCGGTCAATCTTTTGGCCAGTGCCCGGGGTTGATTCCTCTCTGGTTTACTTCGACACTTCAGCTAACAGAGATCCTCTTGAACGCAAGAGCGTCTTCGATGCTATCGACCAGGCTTTTCTGCAACGCAGAAAAACGCTCAGGCAGGCACTCTCGGGCTATGCCGGTTCACCGGCTCTAGCCGAAGAAATTCTGGTTCGTGCGAGTATTTCACCACAGGCTCGCGGTGAAGAGTTAGGCATCGAGCAGTTCATTGCAATCGCGAGGGCCAAGTGACAACCGCTTTGGCACAGGGAAAGATCAACCTGGTTTTTCAAGTTGGTCCGCTAAATGCTGGCTACCACGAGGTTCGAAGCATCTATCAGGCAATCGATCTAGCAGAGCGGGTAACGGTAGAGGTTTCAACTGATTGGGAAGTTGAGGTTCTGGGGGAGCTACCAAATCTCAGTCTCGTCCCGCTAGATCAAACCAACATCGTGATCAAGGCCGCCCGCGCCCTTGCACAAAGTGCTGGGATTGATAGTCCCCAGCCGATGAGGTTCCTGATCGAGAAACAGATTCCGGTCGCCGGCGGCATGGCAGGTGGCAGCGCTGATGCAGCGGCCGCATTGGTTGCCCTGAACGAGCACTGGTGTCTTGGTAAGACTGCTGAGCAATTAGCTCAGGTCGGCTCCTTGGTTGGCGCAGATGTCCCGTTTGCGCTACTTGGTGGCACTGCCCTTGGGGTTGGAACTGGCACCATATTGACCAAGCTCGAGGCTTGTCCTGAGCTACACATTGTTCTGATAATCAACGAGAGTCCACTGAGCACCAAGTCGGTATTCGAACGATTTGATCTCCTCTACCCACAGGGGCAGAAATTTAGCGACTCACTGAGCGACAACTTCATGCATCGACTAGGCGAGAACTCCCTACTTGAACCGGCAATGAGTCTGCAACCGGCACTCAGCGAGATCCTGAGCCTTGACCTTGGTATCTCGGGAGGCTTCCTATCAGGCTCTGGACCCACTGTCTGGTTTGCCTCCGAAAGCTTTGAATCAGCAACTGCTGCTTTTGAAAAAGCTAAAACACTTGGCTACCACGCGGTCCAAACCAAAACATCAACTTTGGGAGCAAGGCTTAGCTGATGGCACATCTACTGGGGGCCGAGCAGGTCTTCTTGGAATTCCCGACGAAAACTGTCTTCGACGGCATAACCGTCGGCGTCTCCGAAGGGGATCGCATCGGCATCGTCGGTCGAAACGGCGATGGCAAATCGACCCTAATCAAGATTCTCGCCAAGCGCACTGAGCCGGATCAGGGTCGCGTCACCTGGCGAGGTGGCGTGCGGGTGGGGTTTCTGACCCAGACTGACCAAATAGACTCCAGCATCTCGGTTGCCCAAGCGGTAGTGGGGGATAGGCCAGAGTACGAATGGGCATCGGATCCCAAGATTCGCGATGTTTTTTCGGGTTTGATCTCAGACCTTGATTGGCATCAGAGTGTTGGGTCGCTATCTGGTGGTCAACGAAGACGCGTCGCCCTAGCAGCACTGTTAGCCGGGGAATACGACGTCATCATGCTCGATGAACCGACCAACCACCTCGATGTCGACGGCGTGGCCTGGCTTGCTCAACACCTGAACGCGCGCTGGAACAAGAACACCGGTGGATTGCTTGTGGTCACCCACGACCGTTGGTTCCTCGATGCTGTATGCAATCTCACCTGGGAGGTATACGGGGGCAAAATTGAGCCTTTTGAAGGTGGATACGCCGCCTACATTCAGCAGCGAACCGAGCGCAATCGACAGGCTGCGGCATCGGAGGCGCGCAGGCAAAACTTGCTTCGCAAAGAACTCGCCTGGCTCGGCCGCGGCGCTCCGGCACGAACCGCAAAACCTAAGTTTCGAATCGATGCAGCCCTTGAGCTGATCGCAAATGAACCACCTCCTCGAGACTCGCTCGAGCTATCTAAGCTTGCCACCGCCAGGCTTGGTAAAGATGTGGTCGAGATCACTGACGTGAGCTATCAAACCCCCGATGGCAAATCCATAATCAAGAATCTGGACCTGATAATCGGACCCGGGGATCGAATCGGATTCGTCGGTGCGAACGGTGCTGGAAAGACCACCCTGCTCGGGCTGATCACTGGATCATTGACACCAACCTCTGGCCGAGTGAAAGTTGGCAAAACAGTTAAGTTTGCCTGGCTCAGTCAGGACATCAAAGAACTAGATGAGCACGGCGATGAGCGTATTTTCACCATGATTGCCAGAGAGAAAACCAGCTTCACGGTTGGTAAGAAAGAGCTATCAACCGGGCAGCTGGTGGAGCAGTTAGGTTTTGAATCGGTGCAACTTCAGACTCCGATCCGAGACCTCTCCGGTGGGCAGAAACGAAGATTCCAATTACTCCGCTTGCTGTTTACCGAACCGAACGTCCTGATTCTGGACGAGCCAACTAACGACCTCGACACCGACATGCTGGCTGCCCTCGAGGATCTTCTGGACACTTGGCCGGGAACCCTGATCGTTGTTTCTCATGACCGATACCTGCTTGAGCGAGTGACAGACACCCAATTCGCGCTGATTGGTGATGGCAAAGTGAGGCACTTAACCAGAGGTGTCGATCAATATCTCGAGCTGCGACGAGCCCGACTAAACGCTTTGGCTCCCTCCGCGCCAGCGGCGGCTAAGCCATCTGGTCTAAGTGGCGCTGAAAGGCGCAACCTAGAAAAGGAGTTGGCAAGACTGGAGCGAGCTATCGAAAAAGCCAAGTCTGAAGCGGCAGTCCTCAATGAGAAATTTGCTCGGGCCGATCAGAGTGACTTTGAGCTGCTTGGCAAGCTAATGACAAGTCAGCGAGAAAACCAAGAATTGCTGGAGTCACTCGAAGAGCAGTGGCTGACAACATCTGAAAAACTCGAGGGATAACCCAAAGGTTCTGGCAGACTATACCCCCGAGACGAAATGTCTCGTTCCGCTCTGGTGTAACGGCAGCACGGCGCCCTTTGGAGGCGTCCGGTCTAGGTTCGAATCCTAGGGGCGGAGCTAGCAAGGAGGGCTAATGAGCAACCTAGCTGTGGTAGTTCTGGCTGCGGGTGAGGGGACCCGCATGAAATCTGCGACCCCCAAAGTGCTGCACCGAATCGCCGGCCTTGAGCTCCTTGGCCATGTGCTGTCCACTGCGACCTCGCTATCGGCCGATCATGTAGTTTCGGTGCTGAGGCACGAACGGGAAAGGCTCGAGAACTACGTCAGCGCCTTCTTCCCTCAGGTTTCGGTTGCGCTGCAGGATGAGGTTCCTGGCACCGGAAGAGCCGTTGAGGCTGCACTGGAGCAACTGGCTGGCTTCTCTGGAGATGTTGCGGTGCTATCGGGTGATGTTCCGCTCTTGGATGTTGAATCCATTTCCGCACTAGTTGAAATCCACCGTGAACTTGGCAATAAGGCAACTCTGGTCTCGACTGTGCTGGAAAATCCACACGGCTACGGACGCATTGTGCGCGACCGAGGCGAGCTCATTGGCATTGTTGAGCAAAAAGATGCCAGCGATTCACAGCGTCAAATCAATGAGGTAAACGCTGGGGTCTATG
>JBEENY010000009.1:0-33057 GCA_041191905.1 Actinomycetota bacterium | reverse complement strand
TTCCAGGAGTTGTTGCTCTTGACAATGTGTCGCTCACAGTAAAGCGCGGCGAGATTCACGCCATCTGCGGCGAGAACGGTGCTGGTAAGTCAACCCTGATGAAGGTTCTCTCCGGGGTTTATCCATTTGGTTCCTACTCAGGAGACATCGTCTACGAAGGCGAAGTAAAGAAGTTTTCCAACATTCGTGACTCTGAAGAAGAGGGCATCGTAATCATCCACCAGGAGCTTGCCCTCTCTCCATACCTCTCCATCGCCGAGAACATCTTCTTGGGCAACGAGATTAGGAAATTTGGTCTGATCGACTGGAACAAGACCAACCAGCAGGCTCAGCTGCTGATGGCAAGAGTCGGTCTAGACGAAGACCCAAACATCGCCATCAAAGACATCGGTGTTGGTAAGCAGCAGCTGGTTGAGATTGCAAAAGCACTCTCCAAGAGAGTAAAGCTGCTGATTCTTGATGAGCCAACCGCAGCCCTCAACGATGAGGACTCCGCTCACCTACTAGATCTACTTCGTCAGCTGCGTGACCAGGGCATCTCCTGCATCATCATCTCCCACAAGCTCAACGAGATCGAGGCGATTGCCGACACCACCACCATCATTCGCGATGGCAAGGCGGTTGAGTCACTGAGCATGGTGACTGACAAGGTCGACCAGGAGCGCATCATCAAGGGCATGGTTGGTCGCGAGATGGAAAACCGCTACCCAAGCCGAGTGCCAGAGATTGGCGATGAGATCCTCCGCGTTGAGAATTGGACTGCCTATCACCCAATCGACTCCCAGCGACTAATCGTTGACAACATCTCGATGAATGTTCGCCGCGGAGAGATTGTTGGCCTTGCCGGCATCATGGGTGCTGGTCGCACCGAGTTTGCAAGATCACTCTTTGGCCACTCCTACGGCACCAACATCTCCGGCAAGGTCTACAAAAATGGTCAGGAGATTAAGGTCCGCACCATCCGCGAGGCAATCGACAACGGTCTTGCCTACGCCACCGAGGACCGCAAGCGATTTGGTCTAAACCTGATCGAAGACATCAAGCGCAACATCTCGCTGGCATCGCTCGCGAGCTTTGTGAGCTTTGGATTGGTAAACGGCAACGAGGAATACAAAAAGGCCACCGAGTACCAAGACAGCATGAACATCAAGGCACCATCGGTGAACTCGATCACCGGTCAGCTCTCGGGTGGTAACCAGCAGAAGGTGGTGCTCTCAAAGTGGATCAACGTCAACCCTGACGTGCTGATCCTGGATGAGCCAACCCGAGGCATTGACGTTGGAGCAAAGTACGAGATCTACCTGATCATGCAGCGCCTAGCTGCCGAGGGTAAGGGCATCATCGTCATCTCCTCAGAGCTTCCAGAACTACTTGGCATCTGCGATCGCATCTATGCAATCGCAGAGGGACGAATCACTGGTGAGGTCACTCGCGAAGAGGCAAACCCAGAACTACTTATGAAGTACATGACCACTGAGAAGGGCAAGGCACATGTCTAACACCGCAACTAAATCCAATTCACTGATGGATAACCTGCGCCAAAGAATGCGCGGAGTTAACCTCCGTCAAAACGGAATCTTCTTGGCCCTTATCGGTCTAGTCATGTTCTTTGCTGCCACCACTCCAAACGCAGCTTCCCTAACCCCAACCAACTGGTCCAACCTGGTGGTGCAGAACGGTTACATCCTGGTTCTAGCAATCGGTATGGTGATGGTCATCATCGCCGGTCACATCGACCTATCGGTTGGTTCGGTAGCGGCATTCATTGGTGCGGTCGCCGGTATTTTGGTGGTTCGACCGCTTGAGCAAGATGGCTGGGAGTGGCTCCCAGCACTGCCATGGTGGGCAGGTATCTTGGGTGCCATTTTGGTTGGTGCCATCGTAGGAGTCTGGCAAGGTTTCTGGGTTGCCTACGTAGGCATCCCAGCCTTCATCGTGACCCTGGCTGGTATGTTGCTGTTCCGCGGTATGGCACTGCTTACTCTGCAGAACTCCAACATCGGTCCATTCCCAGACGAGTTCCGTGCTATCGGTAACGGCTTCTTAGACAAAGAGCAGGGCCTAAACCAACTGGTTGGTTTCCCCGCCACCTACAACCTCACCGCACTGGTTGTTACCGCTCTGGGTGTGCTGGCCCTGTGGGTTGCAGCACTTCGTCAGCGCTCGGGCAAGATCCGCTACGGCCAGGTCGTTGAGCCAAGAGTCTGGTTCTACATCAAGAACACCATCCTGACTTTGATGGTTGCCTACGTTGGCTTCCAGCTCTCGCAGGCAAACGGTATTCCTTACACCCTAATCCTGCTGGTCTTCCTGGTTGTGGTCTACACCATGATCATGAACCGCACTCCATTTGGCCGCTACATCTACGCAATTGGTGGAAACCTAAACGCAGCTGTGCTCTCCGGTATCAACGTTCGCATGGTCAACTTCTGGCTATTCGTAAACATGGGTGCTCTTGCAGCTCTCTCCGGTGTCTTGATCGCAGCCCGCATGAACTCCGCAGTTCCAAAGGCCGGTGACGGCTTCGAGCTTGACGCCATCTCATCGGTATTTATCGGTGGTGCTGCAGTTCAGGGTGGTGTCGGTACCGTAACCGGCTCCATGGTCGGTGGTTTGATCCAAGGTGTCCTAGCCAACGGTATGAACCTGAACTCGGTAGGTATCGACGTTCAGATGACCATCAAGGGTCTAGTGCTCCTTCTTGCAGTTGCCTTCGACGTCTGGTCAAAGCGCCGCAAATAAACAAGGACAAAGACAAACCCGCAGCCTATGGCTGCGGGTTTGTTTCTTCTGGCCATTGCTAGTTTCAAATCCAGGGCAATTTACGTCCTAATTCCCAACTCGAAAGATTCACCAAATCACGCACCTTCGTTATTTCATGGATGTCCCCTAATGTGATGAAAAGCGCCATGTTGACCAGCGGAAACCAGCTGATAATCTCGCACTAGGTTCCATTGGGGAGGAGCAAAACAATGTCGTTTGAATCTTGGCTCGAGAAAGCAAAATCGCAGATCTCAACCGGAAATAACCCAAATCTTTTTCGCTGGATCTATGTTGAGGTCGATTCGGTTGTGACCGATGATGTCGTCGGCACCTTCGACATCACCGACCTTCAAGAGGCTGGCCTAGATGGTTGGGATGTCGTGGCTGTAATCCCGAAAACCTTGGGTATTGGCCTGACCAACACTTCTTCGGGTGCCACCTTCGGTACCACCTGGGGTGGTGGCGTTGGCGGCAATGTATTGGGCGTGTACCTAATTCTTTCCAAAGAGGTTTTCGACTTGAACGCCCAAAAAACGGTTGACGAGGCTCGACGAATTGTCTCGAGTCTTGAAGCTCGTGGCGTGGAGTTTTAGGACGAGGGGGGGTAAAAATGTATTGTCAAAAGTGCGGCGCTATCGATAGTGGAGGCGTGAGCTGCGGTCGGTGTGGCGGCAAAGAATACGGACCCGACAAGCCTGAGCCCGCGGAGGGCGAGAGCGTCATTTACCAGGCTCATGTCCCGACATCAAAGCCCACGGCGGATTCCGGAGCGGGAGCGGGATGTGTGTTTATAGTCCTGCTAATTATCAGCGTTTTCTACGTGATCTTTACGTCGCTTTAGGCTCGGTTCAGGCAAATCATCGCTCAACGGCCTAGTCTGGGCTAAGCAAAGCTAGCTGAGTGAGTCTGATCGTCTGATCCAGAGCACTGTCATGACGATGCCGCAAGTAAGCATTATCAGAAGCGATGGAAAAAACAGGTACATGTCGGCCAAGACCCCGATCCTTGGGTTTCCAGGAGCAACCGACCTCAGTTGAATCACACCCAGAATGGCTGCTGCCTGCCAAGTCAGGGCCTCCATAGATACCAGTCTTCCGCCGTAGACCATTCTTATTGTCACGGCTGCTGTTGAGATGGCAGTCAAGAGAGCAAATAGGTAAATAAAGACAGCAATAGATTTGACGGCGATAGAGCGCTCGATCTTCGCGAAGAACGAGATCTTACCCTCTGCCCGTTCTGAGGCTAGTTTGGAAACATCCAGCTCATATGGGCTCGAACCAATTGTTTCCTCAAACGCAGACGCTCGCTCGTAAGTGATGTCGAATCCTGGCACCGGGGTGGTGTAGAAATAATCGAACGTTTGAATTGACTCAAAACCCCGTCCATTCAGGTTGGCCTGAACCTGGGCATAACTATCGAGTTCATAGGAATCAAAAGGGTAAAGTGCATCGCTCGACCTCGAAGGATCGCGAGTACTAAGAACATCAGCAGTGACATTGACAGCACCTAGTTGCTCAGCTGCCACAAAAGTTCTTGTGCCGTTTTCATGCCCATCAACAAAAATCTTTATTGGCACCTCGCCAATCACGGAGGACGAAAACTGAGTTGCGAGTTCGTCAGTGGGCCATGGAAAAACCGCAAGTTCGGCTCTGCGTTTCTCCGCATCGAAGCTTGTCATTTGAATGTACAAAGCAACGGTTTCTTTGGATAGGGCGTCGCTCGATTCCTCCGGTAGCCCCATGTCAACAACGGTTACACCGCTTAGATCTGAAGCACCATTAGTCGCGAAAGTTACCGGAATGGAAATAAACGCAATCATTAGGAGGACCAGCGCAAACTTAGCGCGACCAAATGATTTTTTCGTTTCAGACTTTTTCATAGCCCCTGAAGAACCCCCTTACTGAAAACACTACTGCTGAGGAGTGGTCTGGGAAGAACAACGGGGCAGCAAATTAGGACTCGCTGGTCCGACGTCTCAACCTTTCAAGTTCTTCTCTGAGGTGCGTTATTTCCGACTCGGTTATCACTCCATCAGCCACGATATCCTCGACGTCTGTGATAACCGAATCAATTTGGCGTAATTGGCTGCTTCGAACTTTTGCCTCTGCTCTTGCCTCGTCCATAGCATTTAGGACGATTCCGATGAGGAGATTCAAAACGGTGAACACAATGATGAACACGTAGGAGAGAAGGAATGGAACTGCGAGCGCAGAAACAGCACTAGCGTTCTCGAGATAGAGCGGGAAATTCTCCAGGGTTAGCAAAATCGTAAGACTCATCATGCTGGCCCCAATGCTTCCCCATTCCAAGGGGAGCTTTTCACCTAATAGGTAATAGCCAACCATGCCGTAGAGAAACAGCAGTAATCCAATCAGAGCACTCATGCTCAAAAGTGGAGGTAGCGACTTAAGGATTGAAGCGCTCAGAATTCTTACCTCGGGGAGGAATCTGAAAATACGAATCAGCCGGAACAATCGCAAGAGCCGCAAAACAACGGTTTGGCCGGCAAAGATCGGTGTGGAGGCGATCACGAGAAAGTCAAATATGTTCCAACCACGTCGAAAGAATTGCCAAGGCCGAGTTCCGTAAGAAAGGATTCGAACGCCCAGCTCTGCGGCATAAATGTAGAAGCAGACCTCATCAATCAGTAAAGCATTTACACGCACATCCGCCTCGATGTCCGGGAAGGTTAACAAAGCCAAGGAAACGGCGTTGACAGAAATCACAAAAGCGATGAGAAGTTCGAATTGATTGCTGTAAACGATGCGCGCTAGCCACTTGATTCGATGATCGCCAAGTTTTTCAACAGAACCATAAGCTTCGACCAGGTCACTGTCTTTCATACTCAGGCCCTCCCCATGCGAATGATCCACAAACTATTGCCCTAAACAAAATCTCTGCAATGCCCAATTTGGGGGACGATCCGGCCAGCCGCCTAGCAGCTATGGGCCTTCGAAAAGTGGTTGTTGAAATGATGAATTCTGTGACTTGACTGAGACTTCAGAGGTTTGCTAGCTTTCGAGAGGGGGCGTGACGTCGACAGTCACGAAAGACAATGACTCTTCCATTCGGTGCAGGTCCCGGAACTCGCTTTCCGACTGCGATCGTTTCGGAGGAAATCAAGCACGCGTCCAAGCTCCCGTTGGCCGTCTCCCTCACTGCACTTCTAATTGGCTCAGCACTCGTCCCAATGGCCTTTTGGCTCGAAACTCGATGGCTATTCGTCATTGGCTACCTGCTCACACCAATTACCCAGCTCATCTGCTTGGCTTGGGACTCATTGGGTCAAAGGGCTGGAAGCAAGGATCCATGGTTTGCTGTGAATCCTGGTTTGAGCCGTTTTGTTAAAGTGCTGGCCTGGCTATCGTTCCTCCCCGGTATCGCACACATCTGGTTCATCTCAGACTGGCTAGGTGAAGTGGCTGTCCAGAACGGATGGTTCTAGATGCGCGGAGTACTAAAGTGGCTGGCCATTCCACTAATCGCAGCGTTTTCCGTTTCACCCGTTCTTGTCGAAAGTGATAACTCTGAGGCAGCTCCACTTTCTAACGCCGCTAACGCGGCCTTCGGCGATGTGAGCCGATGCCTAACAACTGGGAAATCAAAAAAGCTCGATGTCTTCTACTTGATAGACAACTCGGGTTCGTTGGAGTGGACCGATCCGAAAAATTTGCGACAGGAGATTTTGAAGAGCAGTGTGGCGCAGCTCGGAAGTTTTGCTGAGCAAGGCGTTGAGGTCAGGACGGCAGCAAGTCTTTTCAGCACCGATGCCGAGATGGTGATCGAGTGGACGCAGATAGATGACGCAGCTTCGGCTCGCCAGGTTTCTGAAAAGGTTGGAAGTTACATTTCCAACAATCTGATTGGTGGCTCGACGGACTGGGAGGCAGGTCTAGGCCTTGCCTACCAGGAACTTACAAGCCAGGACTCCTCCTGCAAAATGCTCATTTGGTTCACCGATGGAGGCATCAATCCAGACAATACGATGGAAGGAAAGCTAGCCAGCCTCTCCAACCTTTGTCGGCCCGGGATCGCCCTAGATTCTCTTGGCAACCCTGGAAAATTTGGTTTGGTGGCTCAGTTCAGGGCAGCGCAGATCCCTGTTTTCGGAGTGCTTTACAACAATTCAAAAGCGGCCGAAGAGTACTTTCAAAAAAACTATGAAGATGAAGTCTCGGACTTGTTGGCGCAAGAGCGTTGGTCAATGAGCTTCATGCGCGCACTGGTAGAGGGCCGGTCAGAGATCCCCGACTCTGTCTTTTACGGTGAACGTGCCGTGGGCGGTCAATTGGATTGCGCTCGACTCGACAGCCAAGGTGTTGCTCCCGTTGAAGAGGTTAATGGAGCGTTACTAGATGCTGAGGATCCAGTTGCCCTCGCGTACCAATTCTTGAAGCTAGCGGCGCAGATCAAAGGTGGAGCAGGCTCCGCAATTATTGATGGGAAGTTCAGTGTGCCACCTGGCACAGCAAAGTTCGGCCTGATTGTGAATGGCTCCGAGTGGGCCCTGGCTGGTCCTGATGCAGCAGAAATCACAGCAAACTCCAACACGCCACATCCTTCGGTAACATCTCAAAACTCGGTGGGGGCCACCGCACTCGAGGTAGTCGTTGCAGGAAATCCGGAAGCGGTGGGAGAGTGGCAGCTCGATAGTTTTGGTCAGGATGCTGAACTTTTTCTTTACCCTGGTCTGACTTTCGCCTTGGATCGCGATGCGAACAGCAAGATTTTGAGTGGATATCCAAACACACTGACTGGACGCATTGTTAGAACTGCAGAGTTCGAGGCTTACCCGATCGATTTTGAAAGCTTCGAAAACCTCGACGTTTCCTTGTCTTACCTAAAAAACGGTGCGCGTACCCCATTCGTTGATGCTGAGGTTCAGCTCGAGCCAAGTGGTGAGTTCGCCGTCACCAATCTTCAGCCAGAGGAGGGGACAGAGATTCTCGAACTCTGGCTAACTCTGGGACTCGGGGCTAACTTCAATCCTGTTGAATCCAAGTTTGTATTAGAGGTTGAAGACAAGTCTGCAATCGTCAGCGCATCAACCGATAACTTGATGCTGAGCAGCCTTATCGGACCAGACGGGGTTGCGCAGGGTTCGCTTGTGCTGCAAGGACCGAATTCAACAAACGAATCCACCTTCTGCTTCGCAGAAGTGACTCGTCTTGAGGACACTCAAACTGGCATTGAGAAAGTGAGTCGAGATTCTGGATTTGAGTGGACTTTTATCGACTCGAATTCAGGAAAGAAGGATTCCTGTTTCACTGTTGGCCAAGGTGCGACTTTGGAAATCCAAGTGGAGGCCCGAAACTCAACCCAAGCCGACTCTGAAGTGGTTGCGGTTTGGAACATCACGGCTGAATCGCCCAGTGTCGGGGTCAAATTTGAAGCACCTTTAAAGATTTCCTTTGACACCCAGACCCAATCTAACCAAGCGGTGACCTGGGTAGTTTTCGCCCTGCTGCTTCTTCTTGGAGTCGGTTTACCACTCATTCTTTTGTGGATCATGAATTTTGTTACAACTCGATTTTTACCCATCGAGGGAATGACCAAGCTGAGTATGCCGGTAGTCGTTGAGAACGCGGGGTCGGGCATAAAACTCTTGGATGATCGTCAAGCTCCTGCCACAGGAATCGTGTTAGGCCCACGAGATTTCGTAAATGTTTTGCCTCAGGACGGGCCGAAAACATTCCAAACTGGTGCAGGTACTGCCCAGGCCCGTGTGCCCTTGAATCCCCTTGGTTCACCTTGGTACGAATGGCAAGCGCCTCCGCAGTCCAGGATCTTGACTTCGTATCTAGGGGCCTCTAAGCGAACTAAGGCATTTGAGCAGGGGCTGGCAACTGAGATTTCGCCGAACCTAAAAGAGGGGTGGGCGATCACAATTGCTGATAAAGAGCTACTCAAGCCAGCCGGTGAAGCGCTCAAAGCAACATTGACAGTCTTCGCTCCCATGCTCCCCCTTGCAAGCTACCAGGAAAAGCTGGCACGAATTTCATCAGCCAATGGATTACAGGCCCAGATAAAGAAGCTTCGGGAGCAGACTCTATCAACCAATGTTCCAGCTAAGGGACCAGATACACAGCCAATACAACCGGCGAATCAAGATAAGAGCCCTTCCGTTCCGCTCCCTCCTGGCCTAAAGCCTCCCACTTCGGCTGTGCCGCTACCACCACCCATGCCGGGTCTAAAGCCTCCTAACATGCCTGGAAACAGCAAACCTCCAGGGCCACCACCAATTAACTAAGCGAAGAGAGACTCAAATGCTAAGACCATTCCTGATTGTGGGCGTAGGCGGATCCGGCGGAAAAACTGTTCGTGCGATTCGTCAAGCACTGCGCTTCAAGTTGGAGCAAGAGGGTTGGAATCGACCGCTTCCCGAGGGCTGGCAGTTTTTACACATAGACAGCCCCACAGCTCAGGATGGTGTGAATTTCCCTGCCCCTTTGATGCCACAGAGTGACTACCTGTCTTTGGTTCCAGCTGGAATCAACTACGCCTCCATCCATGATGACATCGTGAATCGAATTGAGCCTGCCTTCGCCAAGGATGTGCGTCGCTCACTACCCTCACCAGTCGAGGTCAAGGTTCCCGTTCATCTTGGAGCAGGAGCATATCGAGCCGTTGGAAGAACCATCTCTGCGGCAGCACTTGACGACATCCATGATCGTGTCAAAGTCATGGTCTCTAAAATGCAGTCTCCGACCGCTGACTCGCAGCTGAAGGAACTCAGCAGCCTGTTGGGTGTGCAAATTGCAGGTGGAGTCACACCAACGGTGATAGTTATTTCATCTGTCGCTGGAGGTTCTGGTGCCGGCATGTTCATAGATGTAGCGGAGGCAATTAAGGCTGCGGTTGGCCCTCAACCATGGGTCCATCAGATCTTCTCACTTCTTTATGCCCCCGATGTCTTTGAGGAGCTTGGACCGGACAAGATGAAGGCCATGGCGCCGAACGCTCTAGGAGCTCTAGCCGAGCTGGTGTCGGGCTACTATCGGGGCGCTCCCACTGACGGCACCTTATCTCTCTACAGAAGATACGGAATCGTCGTGCCCAGCGATACGACCTACAACTTGGGTCCGAACTTCAATTACATCGTGGGTCGAAAAAACGGAAACGCCAAGGCTGTTGACTTCGAGTCTCAAGAGGGCGTTTACCTTGCTGCCGCCAATAGCGTTGCTGCCTGGATGACGGATCAGGCAGTGCAGGACAATCTGTCAGCCTATGCTGTTGCAAACTTCCAGACACTCTCCGCGGGTACACCTGATGCAACTGGACTGAAGCGAGACAAGCTAGATGGACAGCCGCTTTCGAGCATCGGGTTCGCTCGTGTGACCTTAGGTCTCGATAAGTTTTACGAATACGCATCCGAGAGACTTGCAAAGCAGACTCTCGAAACCATTTTGTTCCAGCACATCTCTTCAGATCCTGACCTCAAGGAGAAAAAAGAGGATCAATGGATTGAGTACTACGCGACGATCAATCTTGGCGCGTTTGTCTTCGAATCTGGTCTAGATGAGCTCACCGAAGAGAACAACCAGGTCGTAGATGCCTTGGTCCCAGATTTGACTGAGCTGCTCGCAAAGCTTCAATCTGACATTGGATTCCTGGTTAATTCAGGAATGGCCAAGGGGGGGCAAAGTTTCGATGCATGGGTTAGCAAGATTTCCCAAGCCTATGAGGTCAGCATCCCACCTCTGCTATCTGACTCGGACTCTTTGATTCGCGCAAAAGCACGCGATTGGGTCGGCCAAGCCCCGGCCACCGTGATGGCTCTGGTGAGAAAGACTATTTCGCAACAAGGTCTTCCTGTGACTATCGAGCTGCTTACCAGGCTCATTGATCAGGTTCGGGCCTCAATCGGAGAGCTTCACCAGGAGCGCTCACGAGATCTAGGCTATGCATCTCAGATCACTGCCCTGGTATCCGAAAAGCTAAGCCCGGCTCAACAGATGCCACTCATCCCAGCTACCCACCCGGCGGTCGCGGATGCATTCTTTGCTGCAAATACCAGCTTCAGCTGGAGGGTATATGCAGACATAAAGCAGGTTGCAGCGGAGCTTCTGGAGGATCTCACCTCAGGATACCTAGAGCCGCTTAAACTCACACTTTCAAGGTCATATGGCGCCCTGGTATCCGCTACTTCGAACCAAAAGTTGCCAGACGGACGTCAGAACCCGTACCCAACCTGGCCGAATTTTAAGTCAAAGTCGGTTGACCGCCGATTCCGTCCTGCTCCAAATGAGCAGATGTTGATTGATCCAAACAGCTTCCCATCCAAGTTTGATGAGCTGATGGAACAGACAGTCAATGATCCACAAGTTCAGGCGGCCCGAAGAGTTATTGATGAGATCCTCGGTGGTAGCAAATTGCTGCAGGGAGTTACCGAGCTTGATGACTCGTTGCAGTGGATGGTTCTCGATCTGCTAGACAACCAAATGTGGGTACCCAAGGAGCCAAAGTATCGCCTCAGGGATCAGGGCAACCAGGAAGCTGCTTTTGCATTCGAAGTCAACCCAGAGGAATACGTTGAGTATGCACGTCGCTGGCTGAAGATCCCAGGCAGGGCCGCATCTGCTTTCCTTCAGCAGTCCATCGTTTCCTACATCGGGGGATCTGGAAACATTCAAGATAAAACCAAGCGGAGCTCTGACTTTGTTTCAGCTGTCAACGCTGCTATTCAGAGTGCTGACCCACTGGTCTCCTTGGACGCTCAGCTGATTTCAAAAACCCATGGAAACATTTCAAAAACAGCAGTTTGTTCAGGCATACCTGTGGACGAAACTGACCCGGTCTACAACGCCATTAAGGACTCGCTTGTCACTAATGGACATGATCCAGAGAAGGGCTGGTTCATTTCTTCAGCCAAAGGCTCTCGCCTCAAGTCAATCGAGATTTTCACTCAGTTGAGCTCATCCGTGAACCCCTTGGTGATGGGTTCCTTGCTGGGTCCAATTGCATCGCAGTGGATCGAGGCATCCGCCTCTTACTCGTCACGAAGTAACTTTATGAACTGGCGTCGAGGTCGGGAACTACCAGAGGCAATTCCGGCTCACTCGGATAGATGGGCTGCGATGCTCCGCGGATGGCACGTGGCGAGATTGCTCAACATGTTCGAAAATGACACAAAGCACGCGAGCTACACAGACAAGGGGCCGAAGGTTTCAATTTGGTCGGGCCCAACGAAGGGCTGGGCAAGCTTCCCTTATCCGCTTCACTCGAGCCACATTGCTAAGAATGTCGATGACTACCCAGCAATCGTGCTTGACTCCCTGATCATCGCGTTGGCAACTTGCTACTCAGAGCATTCATTGGCTCCATTGGACCCATACCAAAGACTTATGGAACTTGGTGGCGGACAGGATCAATGGTCTGATCTTGAAAACTGGATCCTGAATGGTTCTACCCAAACCGGCGCTCCAGAGCCGAGGCCCGACAGGGCAGGAAGCCCCAGTGATTCTGCAAGCGCCCGAAGGGACGCCTGCTTGGCTTACGTAGGAGACATGGCTACAAAATTCAGAGATCGAATGGCTGCACTTGATCCTCACGTGGATCCAAGAACTTACCCAATAGTGTGGGAAATCAGAGATGAGCTGAACGCCTCCTTTGAAGAGGTGCTTGACGCGATTCGCAAGATGGAAGCACCGGACGATCTCTAGTGAACTCCTCAAGAATCTGGGAAGAATCGGGGCTCACTCTCGTCATACTTCCCTCGGCAGAGCAGGGTGAACGACTCCTGAAAGTGGCACGCGAGTGGACTTCTCTGAGGTTGCTCGCTCCATCTATATGGGTTCGACCATCAGGTCAAGACGGATTGGCTAAACGCCCACCTGTCGTTGAGGCTGTTGCACTTGCCAGCAACCGTGCGGGCGAAGTTAGAGAAGTCAAAATAGAACTCTTCAGTCAGCTTGCGCGGTTGCAACTCGGCAAGGTTCGATTGCTGGTCGTTCGGCCATCCTCTCCGGACCTGGATTTTGATCGACTTCAAGATGAGTTTGTTGAATTGATTTCGAAATATCTCGATATCTCCATACCCAAGATTCAAGTCCAGAACGATGCCGGAGACGACGGCGTTTCCCTGGAGAAGATCAATCTCCTTACGGCACCCACTGAATACGTTTCAGATGACCCGAATCCCATGTTGGACGAGATATTCAACGTCCACTTCGTGGGCTCTGCCGAGGATAGGTCTGGCCCTAGAACAGGTGACGCATTTGTTCAACACGACCCTGCTAGCGACAAGTTTGCAGGTTTCACCATGCTCCATATCGCAACCTTAGGAGCTTTATGGCAGGGTTTGCCAAAGGGTGGATACGACCTAATTTCGAAAGCAACCTGGGAAGGTGACTCGATTTATGTTTCGCGTGTTTTTGTTAGCGCGATTCTCACGGATGGGCTTGTTCGTAGAGCTTGCGCCCGCGTAATTGAAGCCGCGGCCGACACTCAACGGGGAATTGAGGATTTAGGAGTTGGGCTCAATATCGAGGGGACTTTCCCCATTCCGGACACTGACATCGATGCATGGCTCGATTACATGGTGGATCTGACTTTCAACTTTGATAATGCAGTACTGCAGTACAAGCCAGTGCTTGAAAACCCAACGCCTGAACAGGTCAAGTTTGGTTTTTTCAAGCAGCTGGGGGACTTTGGATCGTTTGCAATAGGCAAGATATTGCGAATACCGCTTTATGCCGGCTACTGGATAGCCCGGAAGTTCGCGACTCTATTCAACGACCTATTCCAAGGGGGAGATAAAGGCGCAGCACAAGTTGTCGCCCCAGAGGAACATGCGGATTCCAAGGACTTGCTGCTACTCAGAAAGTACGATCAGGTTTTCGAGGTGAAGCAAGGGGCAGACGAGGCTCTTGTTAGCCCAGTGGGAAGAGGCAACCTCAGGTCCACACCTGCTCTTTGGGGGAACTTGAGAAAACTAATCTTCGGCTTTGTTGACGGATCTAATCTTCATGAGTTCGGCGTAACAAGATCCGAAAATGGCTGGCCCGTGTTCTACAAAATCAGTTCGGTATTCAATGACCCGTCCGAGCGGGTGACCTTCAACAACCCGGCTGATCCTGAAAATCAGCGAGCACTTGGCTGGGGATCTGCCTCTGAAGCCAAGGACTTGATCCACGAGATTTCAGAATCAAAGAAAGCGACCTTGCAATCGCTCAGCGAGGATCTCTCGAGCGTGGTTCGAGCAAAGAGAATTGAAAGCGAGCTAAGAGTTGAAATCGAAGCCTTGAGAAGAGATCTAGGGCTCTCTTCATCGCCTCTTCCCGACAAATCAGGGATGTCTTGGGACCAAGAAGGAGTCGAGCCATCAATTTCTGATTCTTCCAAGGAGTTTGCTGACGAAGTATTGGTAAATGGCGTGGAAAGGCGTGACTCAAATGTCTGACGACAACCTAGCCTCGGTTGAACCTGAATCGAATGCCTTGAACCTCGAGGAAGGCGACGGGGCAGCCCAGGATGTTAAGGCCAAACGCCCGTCGAGACGCAGTCCTAGGGGAAAGCGATCCGTTGATTCCGAGATTCAAGAAACCAACTCTTCGCCCCTAGCTGAGGATTCCGAAAAAAACATCCAGGAAGAACCTGCTCCTGAGCAATCGGCAGCGATAGAAGAGGACCCCCAAGAATCAACTGATACGTTGCCCCCTGTGGTCGAAGAGGCCCAGACGAGAGTCAAAAAAATAGGTGTGTTCGCTCGTCTACATGGCTACCTTAGGTCTTTGTTTAGACCTAAAAAAGTCACCGCCGAAGCAGTTGCTCCGGAACCCGAGCTCACTGTAGAAGAAAAGCAGAAGCTTTTGGATGACAAGCTTGCTCGACTGAATCAGGAGCAAAAAAACGCAGCTTTGTTCTCGCAAACAGCCGAACAAAAACAGGAGCTCATTCAAGAATTCGACACCCGGCTGACAGAGGTGGAAAGCTGGATTCAGAAGCTCGAGCGATCCTATTTTTGGAAGATTCAGCAGCGGATGGACGCTGCGCTTGCTCAGGCTCGGTCAGACATTTCCGAATATGAAAGCCTGGTGAGAAGCCTCGAACTTCCTGAGAAAGGCACCCTCAGGAGGCTTCGAGAGACTTTCCACAAAGGTTTGATGGTAACCACCGCGCTCACACTATTGCCAGTTGCCATTTTGTACTTCATTCCCTGGTTCGCGCGAGTGGATGTTGTGGGCTGGCTGTCAGATGCTCTTCAGTCACCTTGGTTCGTCGCCACAGTCGTCCTAATTGCTGCCTCGGTTTTCGGTGTGCGAGCCTTACTCTCGAAACTCTTGGGAAAAAACAAACAACAAGAGAAGTCTTCAGTTTGGAGAAGGCTGAGGCTTCCCTTTGTAATTGCTGCTTTGCCTTTGCTGATCTTCGGCCTCAACAGAGTGAAGGATTGGCTTCTGTTAGTTGTGGTGCCTGTAATTGAGGAAATAAGACCCCTCACTCTGCTGGTGTTGGGCATCCTTTACATTTTCTCTGTTCTTACACTCCTAGTCGCCTATTACCGTGGCTGGTCTATTTTCAGGCGTCAGGTGACCGAGGAGTTTTCCAGGCTGGACAATGTTGTTCAGGGATATGTAAAGACCAAACAAGAATTGGCGCGACTCGAGTTTCTGTATCGTCAGACTGAAGAGTGGCTGAAGATTCTCGCCCACACGCTTTACCGGCCATGGAAGATTCATCCGGATTGGAAGACCTCTAACGAACTCCAGACTTCTTCTGAAAGCTTCCCCGTCGCCTTGCGAGTTGCCCAAGCGGTGGAAAGCGATCCCGCGCAAACTGCACAACTTCAGCGCTTGATTGCTAGGCGATTACTAACCCAGGGCTGGCGTTCCCAAGCTTTTGAGAAGAGCTTGTCTCGAATAGGAGCGGCGTTGGGATATGAAGAATCGAAAATCTCGCCCGAATTGCTGGATGCGGATTTGCCTCACCAGCCGAACAATTCCAGAAGTTTGGTGCTTCGCTACTTTGAGCACTCCGCTCAGACTGCGAGCGATGGCTTCCTAGACCTGGGTGATGCATTCTCGCGAGACGCAAACCAACGGCCAGCTCCGTCAGACATCTATTTGCTGGATGTCGCTCGAGCCCAGCTCTCAGAACTTATTGCAAGCACCCAGGGAGCAGCGCTATCCGAGGCTAGGCCAAATGTTCAACAGATAGTGAAAAACCCTCTATCCGACTTGGGTAAGTCCGAGTTTGATTCGTCGGATCTGATCGAGGTCTCAAACTGGGACGAGTTCCTCTCTGACTCCCTGGGGGTAGCTGAGGTGATCCAGCCACCACTTGGCATCCTGAGCTTTAGCGAAGAGGGCTTGAAGGCCAAGAGCGCAGAGTCAACGGAGTCCAAAATCCTCGTCCCAGAGCGATTTGCCAACTCGGTTCCGAAGGCAAATGCAAAGTCGGTTGAGGTAGTTGCCATCCCGGGAAGCCAGGCCTATAAAGCTGCAGAGATTATTGTCAGAATTGACGTTTCTGGACCCTTGCCGTTTAGCCACTCTGCACTGACACAAAAGGCGAGCCGGCACGCAAAGTCGCAGCCTGTCCCTATTGCCAGTCCAGAAGAGCACAACGATGACCTCTAAGTGCCAAAAGTGCAACATGCCCGTTGCTCCAACAGCGGCGCGCTGCCCCTTCTGTAACTCGGCGCGTGGCCCTGTAACGGTCACTTCTGGCCCAAGCGCTTTTCCAGGCATCACAGCAAGTTCAAGATCTCAACTCAATCGCAGAGACCTAGTTCTGAGTTGGATCTATGAGGTGGTTCTCATGGTCATGACTTTAGGACTGGGGGGGTTGGTGTGGTCGGCCATTCTTGCCCGCGATGGTCAAACACCAGGTACAAAAGTGAGAGATGAATTGCTTGTCAACATCAGAAATGGCAACAAGGCCCCGATCTGGAAGCTTCTGATACGTCAGGTACTTCTTTTTGCGTCACTTGTGTACATCGTTCTTGGTCTGGTTTTTGGCTTCGGACTAGTTCTGGATATAGGTGGATATTGGTTCGCAACTCTTTTCTTACCCGTGGGCCTGCTGTCCCTAATGGTGCTCGATTTCTTGCTCATTTTCACGCCAGTAAAGCGCAGGCTCATTGACTGGGTTTTGGCGATGAAGATCGTCGAAGGCAATGGTTATTCGTTCAGAGCATTTCAGACCAACACCGGGGGTTTTTAGTTGCGAAAATTTAGATCAGTCCTTGCCCTCACATGCACAGCGTTTTTATTGACTGGCTGTTCGGTTTTTGACGTTGACACACGTGACAAAGCGGCATGTGATGAGCTATCAGACTTGCTTACGGCGAATTCGGAATCCAGTGTGCCAGCAGAGGCTAGCCCAGCACTAATTGAAGCCCTCGAGGGGAGGGTGCTACCAAAAGCATCAGCGAGTTTCGGTGGAACCATCAAAGAGTTGATCGATTCCTACAAGTCGATTAATGACAAGTCCGTATTCGACCAATTCGGTGGGGCTTACGACACTCTTATGCTTGGCGGAAAAGTGCTAGAGCGCTGTTTTGAGCTGAGCTCAAAAACGTACTAGCGAGTGGGCTTGGGTCCATCGGAAGAGTTATGGCGAAAACCGAGCATTTAGTAACCAACTGCTTTCGCGCCTGCGGCAGCTTGCTTGGCCGTGAATCCATCAAACATCAGCTGATCAATGAGACCCTGCCGAGAAAACGCCATCAACTTGATGTAACTCTTTGCCACTTTGCCCGCTTGGGTGTTCCAGTTCACCTTCAGGGAATCGACAGCCTTGGCTGCGATTGATGCGGAGTAGCCCTCGAAGACTAGTTGGTCAATTAACCCCTTTCGAGAGAAGCCCATAACTTTTAGATAGGCCTGGGCCGCCCTCTTGGCGTTTGCCAGACTGACGCTGTTTTCCTTGATGGTTACTGATGAACCAACGCCAATGGACTGCATAACTGAATCAGAGACTGGAGCCGACTGAGCCGCAGGAGCCATAGACACCAGCAGCGCTGTGGTGGCCGCGATACTCGCAAATTTGATTGATATTGACTTTGACATGTTCCCCCTTGAATTGTCTTGTTCGCAGAATACACACGCATAACCGGGCTGCGCAATGCATGTCCCCTTAAGTAAGCCACACCATCTTCGAGCGAAAGGAGTAGTTTTTTGATTTAGGTGAGGGGGGAAGCATGACTCATTTCAGAACAACGCCAATTTCTTTGTCTGTGGCTCTTACATTGCTTGCAACTCTGATAGGCGCAGTTCCCAGCTTCGCAGCTACAATCCCCGGCACAGAGCGAGGCACAGCTCTAGTGCAGCTCAAGGGTTCAACGGCCCGAGATGTCCTCGCTGACTTCAACCTTCTATCCATTGAGCCAGTTGGTGAAAACAGCCCAGGTCTTTATCAGGTCGAGCTCGACCCCTTCACAAGTTATGAGTCTCAGATTTCGGCAATAGCCAAGTCCGAGGGCGTCGCGTTTGCTGAACCCAACTACCTAATTCAGGTTAGGGACACATCCAATGACCCCAGGGTCATATCTGAGGAAACTTGGGGTCTTTATGCATCCTCTTCAACAAGCGCATTCGGTGCGAACGCAGCTGGTGCTTGGGCCAACGGTTACACCGGATCAAAGGCTGTGTATGTAGCAGTAATTGACTCTGGTATAGATGTAACTCACCCAGATCTCGCGGGTAACATGTGGGTCAACTCAGGCGAACTAGTCGGCAACGGTATTGATGACGATGCCAATGGTTTTGTCGATGACATCAATGGTTACGACTTTCTAAATGGCGATGGTTCGGTGTTTGATGCGAATGAACACCCTCACGGAACTCACGTTGCTGGAACCATCGGAGCAGTTGGTGGCAACGGTGTTGGGGTTGCAGGTGTTGCCTGGAACATCAATCTGATTTCAGCCAAGATTGCCAACAGCCAAGGAGCATCCACAACCGTTGATGCAATTCGAGCTATTGATTACGTCACGATGCTCAGAACCAAAAAAGGGCTCGACATCATCGCCACCAATAACTCATGGGGCGGAACCGGATATTCAAAGGCTCTTGAAGATGCCATCAAGCGCGGAGGCGATGTTGGAATCATCTTTGTTGCCGCTGCAGGAAACGATGGACAAAACCTTGACTCCTTCAACCAGTACCCAGCCGAGTATGACTGCACAACCCCACACCGACCATTTGATTGCGTAGTCTCAGTAGCCGCGATCGGTCAGAACGGCAACCTCGCCGGCTACTCGAACTACTCGGGCACAGCTGTCGATATTGCAGCACCTGGAACCAACATTCTCTCGACCGTGCCTGGCGGATATGACATGCTCTCGGGCACCTCGATGGCTGCACCTCACGTAACGGGTGCAATCGCTATGTGTCTTGCCAGTTATCGCGGAATCACCGCCAAGCAGGCCATCGAGAAGCTAAAGGCAACTGCTGTTTCAAACCCAAGCCTCAGTGGCAAGGTGGTAACCGGTGGTCACCTAAACGTCTCAGCCATGGTCAGTTCCTGTGCTCAGGAGTCAACTGCGATGTCGGGTGCACTCACCAACCACGTCGGATCAGCCCTCTACACCGATCGAGCAAGACTCGATTGGGATGACACCGCGATCGGTGACTACGAGCAAGAGATTCAGGTTTCGGTCGGACCTAATGGTTGCCGCGGAACATTCACCCACCACGCCTTCATTGGACCGGGACTAACCGCACTGCCAGTTTTCAATTTGGAGGAAGCTCAGTTCTACTGCTTCCGTGTTAGAGCAATTCGTGATGCCCAGACGACGGCCTGGGTGAACACCCCGGTATTCATTACCTGGACTAGCAACTTGCCATTTTTGACTGGCAAGGTCTTTATGAGTGATGGAGTAACCCCAGTCGCTGGAGCGCCGGTTCGCTGGCTCGCCGAAGGCGCTGTACCAGGGCTCGATGATTCGAATGCTTTGATCACCTACACAAACCTCTCAGGTGAATATGTGCTGCAGGTGTCAAACGGCACGCCAGGTGAATTATTCATTGGCATGACTCGTGATGCCGCCAGGGGCAGGATGACAACTCCACCGATCCCCTGGGGACTCAGGGCGTCTGGAAAGCTGACCATCAATCAGGATGCAGTTGTGAACCTGACATTGCCTCAGCAGCGGGTGGTCAATTTCACTGTTATTGACGAAGACACAAATCTTCCAATTCCAGGCGTAACTCTCCAATATGAAGACCTTGCGGATCACTGTGTCGCAGGCTCGATCACACTCTTCCAGGGTGCAACTAACACAACCTGCCAATTTTGGCCAGTTGGTTACTCATCCAGACCTGCAACTACCGATGCAGCTGGAAAAGTTACCGTTGCTGTTCTAAACGGCGAATACATCAGAAACAAGTCACAGACAATTTCTTTCCGCCACCCTACAAGCGTGGGTCGAGTGGCAACCTACACAATTACCCCATCAACAAGTGGTGATGTCAGCGTCCTGATGAAAGGCGCGGTCAACCTCACCGGAACCGTCTACCTCGACGATGGAGTGACGCCGGTTGCCAACGCCACAGTCAAGTGGCTGCCAGATGGAACGCCTCGAGCTGGCGAGAACATCAATGCGTTGGCTACGACAACCAACTCTCAAGGGCAGTACACACTTCGGGTATCACCTGGAAACCCTGGCCAGCTATCTCTTCACACTCCTAGGGATCCCCGCTCAGGTGCTAGAAGTAACCCCCTAATCCCGTGGGGTCTTTGGGCTTGGACTACCGTAGCTGCTTTCACAGAATCAAGGTCTATTGATCTCAAAGCGCCAAAATACAAAAACCTAACCATCAAGGTTGTGAACTCAAACGGCACACCAATTCAGAATGCAGTGATTCAATCTGCTGACCTGGCCGTCTATTGCAAGACCACCGGTTACGCAGTCTCTGCGCTGGGAAGTTCACCTGGCTGCCAAGCTTGGCCAACCGGATATTCAGGATCGGCACCGAGAACAAACTCAAACGGTGAAGCGGTATTGCCCCTGATGGAATTGGCTCAGACCACCGCCACCCAGTACAGACTTTCAGTAGCGCATCCAACACAGACGGCTCTGATCTCAACATTCACAACTTCCCCAACAGCTGACACCGTTCAGGTTGTGACGCTTTCTGAATTAGTAACCATTTCAGGCCGAGTACTTCTCGCAGATGGCACCACCCCAGTGCGGAACGCTCCAGTCAAATGGCTGCCAGTTGGAGTGAATGGTGGACTTGGTTACGATGCGGTGACTGCTTACAAGACTGATGAGCAGGGTCGTTATTCAATTCAGGTCGTGCCTGGCACTCAAGGCGAGTTGTTCGTAAACACCACAAGGCGTCCCGCGACTAATGAACTCTCGGATCCTCAACTTCCTTGGGGCCTGTATGCCGGTGGAACAGTAACCATCACAACGAGTCGCACCATCGACATAACCCTCCCTGCGATTCAATACCTCGACTACACGGTGGTTGAGTTTGCTTCGGAAGAGCCAGTTGTTGGAGCCAAGTTTGTTTATGGCGGACTTGCTGAACACTGCTCAGCTAATCGCTACACACCATTTGCGGGTGTGACCAGTCCTAGATGTGAATTCTGGCCCTCTGGTTATTCCTCTACCCCAGTCCTAAGTGATTCTCAGGGAAAAGCAAAGATTGCAGTTTTGTCATCAACACTGTTTTCAAACTTCACCCGTTTCACATTTGCCGTTACTCACCCAATTGATAACGCCCGAGTGCTAACTGCAAACGCCACCGGAGCCACCACCTCAAAACTGATCATGCCTGGAACTCCATCCAAGCCAGAGCAGCCAAATGCAACACCCCTTACCAATGAGGTCAGACTCACTTGGACTGAGCCTTGGAATGGCGGAGCATTCATCGACTACTACAAGATCTGGATCTCACCTAACGCCGATGGCCCATTCACATTGGTGACCTCAGGTAGCTGTGCTGGTTTGGTTGCCCCTGATCAACGGACCTGTGTTGTGACAGGACTAACCCCAGGAGTCACCTACTACTTCGCGATTATCGCTCACAACGTAGTTGGTTACTCCCAGCTATCGAGTGCTACATCGGCAACTCCACTTGCCGCAATCGGCTCTTTCCAGCAGAGTTCCAGTCCAACTATTACGGGTTCGGCTGTGGTTGGTCAGTTCCTGGTTGCAACACCAGGCACCTGGGACTCCGGCACCAGCTTTGATTACCAGTGGCTTCTTGATGGCAGCGCTATCTCGGGAGCAATCGGAGCTAGTTATCTAGTCAAAGCCCAAGATGCATCCAAGGTCATTTCGGTTCGGGTAACTGCAAGAAAGTCGGGCATCGAATCCGTCACTAGAACATCTGGAACCATGACACCGACTTGGCCAACCAACGGCAAATTGGTTGATGTTTCTGGCACACCAGCAGTGGGCGGCATGCTCACCGCTAGAGCCTCATCGCTTCTTGGCTCGGCACAGGTGAGCTACCAATGGCTCAGGGCGGGTCAGCCGATTTCTGGAGCAACGCTCAGCTACTACGAACCAACCTCCGAAGATGCTGGTGAGCAGTTATCGGTTCAGCTATCGAGCGAGGTGCTGACCTCGGTTCCAACCGCGATCGTCCAATCCGAGACTTTTGTCATCACCTCTAGAACTGAGGCAGTGGCAATTACTCGAAGTGGTCTTATCGAGGTAGTTACCTCTAACACCACAACCACAGCATCACCTGTGGCTTCGGAGAGCCCAACAGCATCTCCAGTTGCAACTCAGAGCCCAACCGTGTCCGAAGTGGTTTCGACTTCGAAGCCGGTGACGCTGGTTGCCCAACGAACCTTGGCTCCGTTCAAGCCGGGGGCTAAGGCGCTGACTCAAACTCAGCGTAAAGCGGTCAGTGATCTTCTCAAGGCAAACCCAACTGCAACAAAGCTCACCTGCACAGCAGTGAGAACAGCCAACACATCGAAGGCTAAATCGGTGCTACTTCGCAAGCAAGCCCAGCAGGTTTGTTCCTATGCGGTTACTCAGCGCAAGGGGTTGAAGGTTTGGGTGCAGAGTAAGAATTCCGTCAAGACCTCGGAGTTCGGAAAGATTGTCTTGAGCGCTCATTAAGTATTCTTGACTCAATGCCTACAAAGATCGACACCAATCTGACCGGTGCAGCTGGAGAGCACCTTGTCCTTTCCCGATTATTGTCTCGAGGCATACTTGCTGCTCAAGCCCCAAGAGGAACGCGCAAGGCTGACATACTTGTGAACTTTCTTGAAACAGGACGTTCATGCTTGATTCAAGTCAAGTCGCGACAGTATGGGGCCGATGGTGGCTGGCACATGTCAGAGAAGCATGAAGCTATTCGGGATGAGGACATGTATTACTGTTTGGTCGATTTCGAGCCTATGCATCCAATGGTGTTCGTTGTTCCGGCTGAAGTAATTGCGAGCGCTATAAAGCTTGACCATGAGATTTGGCTTGCGACGCCTGGGAAGAATGGAAAGCCACACAATCCAACGCAGATGCGTCGTATACGAAGGCAGAGCTTGGGGCAGTTAGAGGGATGGTTAGATCCTTACCTCGAACGATGGGACCTCATTTCGGGTTGAATAGACACCTCAAGAAAGGCCAGTGATGAGTATCGTCTACATACTTACCAACGAGTCAATGCCGGGATTCATCAAAATTGGTCGCACTGAGACAAGCGTCCTCCAAAGGATGTCCGAGCTAGATAGAACCTCGGTTCCATTGCCTTTCCAGTGTTACTACGCAGCCAGAGTTGCTGACTACGTTCGAGTAGAAAAAACTCTGCACACGGCATTTGGTGACTTCCGGGTGCGTCCGAGCCGAGAGTTCTTCAGAATGGATCCCTACAAAGCCAAGGTGGTGATCGAACTTCTGGCTGAGGAGGACGTGACTCCAAGGGACGACTCTGGGATCGACCTCGAATCTCAGGAGGCGCTTGAGAAAGTCTCGCGCTCGAGCCCAAGGTTTAATTTTGCTCAGGCGGGTATCCCGATTGGAGCAGTTCTGCAATACGCGTCTGATCCCACAATCACAAGCACGGTGCATGACGCCAATAATGTTCTTTTTGAGGACCAAGTAGTGTCGCCCTCGCGTGCTGCAATGATGGCAAATTCGATGCGCGGAGGTTCGGCAAAAGCCCTTCAGGGGCCAATCTGGTGGCTTTTCGAGGGTGAGACGATCGCCTCTCACCGCGCTAGAGCGGAATTCGGAGACGCCTAGATAAACTCTCCAAATTCGGAAACCCTCCCTATGAAGCAGTCGAGTTCCTCTGGCAAAGACAGCTCGAATTGAGATCGAGTGACAACATTGTCCCCTAATTCGATGAAATAAAACGAAAGCTATTTAGTGCGAAATTGAATTAACAGACGCTAATTTGGCAACATCTAGACAATTTGGGGGAACATTGAGTTTTGGACAAGCTATCACTGCCTTTTGGTCAAATTACGCTAACTTCAAGGGCCGAGCAAGGCGATCAGAGTACTGGTTCGCAACTCTGTTTCTTGTTATCACAAACATCAGCGCCTTGATCCTGGACGCTGCTGCCGAAACCGATCCTGTAATCCAGTCGCTTTGGTCTCTAGCTGTATTCCTGCCTTCACTGGCTGTGCTCGTGAGAAGGCTGCATGATACAAACCGCAGCGGCTGGTGGGTGCTTATTGCTCTTGTGCCTCTGGTGGGGTTCATCGTCCTGATTGTTTTCACCGTTCAAGACTCGCAGGGCATTGATAATCGGTACGGTCTGAACCCCAAGGCAAGCTAGAGAGACTACTAGTCCGAAGTGTCAAATGTCGGATTGACAAAGTTGGCATGCTCCAGCGAAAACGAAGTCGCCACCCTGGCCTAACATGTCTTTATGGCAAATGAAAACTTGGGGGCTGCCAAAAAAGCCAAGAACGACGAGTTCTACACCCAATACGCGGACATCGAAAAAGAGATGAATGCCTATCTGGAGTACAACCCAGATGTTTTTCGAGACAAAGTCATTCTGCTCCCCTGCGATGACCCTGAGTGGAGTAACTTCACCAAGTACTTCGCTCAGAACTTCGAGACCTTTGGAATCAAGAAGCTAATAAGCACAAGCTACGCCCCAAATAGCAAGCCAAAAGAGATCCCTTACCAGCCAGCGCTATTCGAACTGGAGAGCGACAAGTTCGATGAGACAAAGACTGTTTCGAATGGCAAGATCTTCACTTTGACTCGGGATGCTAACAAGAACGGTGTCATCAACTTTGAAGATCTTGAATGGGAGTATTTAGAAGGCGACGGCGATTTCAGAAGCGACGAGATAACCAGCCTCCGAGATCAGGCCGACCTGATAATTACCAACCCCCCCTTCTCGTTATTCCGAGACTTTTTGGCCTGGATAGTGACAGGTGACAAGCAGTTCTCAATCATCGGCAACATGAATGCCATCACCTACAAAGAGGTCTTTCCTCTTATCAAGGACAACAGACTTTGGCTTGGGGCAACAGCAACCATGACTGACCTTGTCTTCAGAGTTCCGGACGGATACGAGGTAAAAGACAGCGATAGAGACAAGGCGGCCAGACTCGGTTACGTAGGTAACTTTACGCGACTCGGTAACGCTTGCTGGTTCACAAACATAGAACATGGCAAGCGCCACCAACCCTTACCTCTCATGACAATGGCTGACAACATCAAGTTCAGCAAACACAAGGAAATAAGGGGAATTGGTTACTACCGATATGAGAATTACGATGCGATTGAGGTACCTTTCACTGATGCAATTCCTGTTGACTACGAAGGCGTCATGGGCGTCCCGATTAGCTTCTTGGACAAGTACAGCCCTGAGCAGTTTGAGATTCTGGGTATGCCAAGATTCTTTGAGACGAAAGGTATGTCGAAGGAATTCGTAGAGGCATACTACGCCTCAGGTCAGACCGGGCAAATCACCCCTGGACACCCCGACGCTGCCTACTATGATTCGACAGGCCGACCCGTGGTCCCCTATCGCAGAATTTTCATACGCCAAAGGAGGCCACAATGAAGACAACTCTTAGACATTACTCGGTCTCAGAGATATGCAATGGCTTCGTCTACAACGAACTTGAGGGCAAAGGTCTTTTCGGGCTATCCGGTCGCTTGACGATCCAGCCTGAATATCAGCGCAACTACATCTACGCCGATGGTAAGAGGGATGTTGCCGTCATCGAGTCTCTTCTCAAGGGCTACCCTCTAGGGCTGATCTACTTCAACAAAGTCTCTGAGGACAACCTCGAGGTGCTGGACGGACAGCAACGAATAACTAGCTTTGGTCGATTTGTAACTGGCAAGTTTGCCATCAAGGATGAAAACCGACTTGAGCAGTACTTCTCGGGACTAGCCAAAGACAAGCAGGATCGAATCCTCAACTCCGAGCTTCTGGTCTATGAATGCCAGGGCACTGAGAGTGAGATAAAGGAGTGGTTTAAGACCATCAACATTTCGGGTGTCCCTCTAAATGAACAGGAGCTACTTAACGCGGTCTATTCGGGGCCCTTCGTAACTCGGGGCAAAGAAGAGTTCAGTAACTCTCAAAATGCAAATGTTCAGAAATGGAGCGCCTATATCTCTGGGGCCGTAAACCGTCAGGACTTTTGGGAAAGAGCACTCGAGTGGGTATCAGGGGGTAAGGAGAATATTGGGGGTTACATGAGTGCCCACCGCAACGACAAAGACATAAACGAGGTGAAGACGTATTTCAACACTGTCATTGACTGGGCCTCATCTGTTTTCGTTGATGTTGAGAGTGAGATGCGTGGGATTGAGTGGGGAAGGTTATATGAGTCCTATCACAACCAGCCTTACGATCCCGCAAAGCTTTCTGCGCAGATAAAGGAGCTCTACGCGGACCCCTACGTCAAAAATCGTCGAGGGATATTCGAGTACCTGCTGTCTGGCGCCAAAGAGGAAAATCGCAATCTTCTCGATGTTCGGGTTTTCGATGAGGCGACGAAAAAGGCTACCTACTCAAAACAGACTCAGGACGCTGAAAAGCTTGGAACCTCAAATTGCCCAGTTTGCGCTACTGGTCATGAAGGATCAAAGGCGAAGATCTGGGCATTTAGCGATATGGATGCAGACCACGTCACTGCCTGGAGCAAAGGCGGCGCTAGCGCGCCAGAAAACTGTCAAATGCTTTGCAAGTCTCACAACAGGGCCAAGGGAAATAGGTAACACCTGTAAATCCGGGAAACTTAAGCGTGCCTTTAGGACAAATCCCAGGGATCTCAAGTCGACTCAGTTTCGCAACTCCCAGGTAATGTCGCCGTCATAGTTTTGAATTGTGATGTCTACAAATGCGTTGGTGCCAAACTCATCGGTAACCATGCACTGCCTGACATCCCCAGGTTGCCCACCTAGTGAATCTGGGCATTCTGCTGTGACGTAAAGATCCATTTGCTCAAGAATTCCGCTCTCAATAGTTTCCTCGAGAAGGGCTGAGTCCAAAGTGACCTCTGTCACGCTCTGAAGTACTTGCTCGCAGCCTGCAAGAAGCGGAATGCAAGCTGCGAGCACTGCAACATTCTTGAGTTTCATTCGTTCACTCTCCGTTGAAAGGTCAGGCTATGAATTCACCACAGTGTTTGCATTTCTTTGCCACCGCAAGTATGGACTCACCGCAAAATGGGCAAGCAATATGACTATTCGCTTTTTCAGTAATACCGGCCTCACGATGAGTCTCGAGGTTTGCGATTATGGCGGCAGTACCATTCGCCTTCCATGTCACGCTTGAGAACGACAGAATGCTCGCCTTCTGAACGTATTGAAATCCGATTAGGGCGTTACCACCCCGTGATTTGACCTGTTCTGCGAGACGCTCTCGTAGCCAATCTAGATTGGTGTTTTGCACGTTTGAGGACGTGGCAACTTCACCAAGTGTCGAGGTGACCTCAGGCCTACCTTCGGTGAAAAAAACTCCCTGAAAGAGATAGCCCTTATGCCCGCCAACTGAGAAGAAATCCACTGCGGTCTACTTCTCGCGCTCAAGAACGAAAACGAGTTCCTCTCTGGCACCCATCATTCCCGGAAATGTAGTTGTAGCGGCCTCGATGACTCGCCAGCCTTGAGAGGCGAGGTTGTTGAGCGCAGCCTGAATCATTTCTGGATTGAACTTCCCACCAAAAACGCGATCTTTTTGCGTCAGAATCATGTATTCGTACATTCGATTTCCCCCTTATGTGCGTCGATGCAGTTACCGTCACACTACTCCTGAGAGGCATTGGGGTTAAGTGGGGCACTTTCATCTAATCAGGGGACAAAATCAATATTCTCGAGCTTTGAATAGGCTTATGCGATGATGCCCCAAGCCACCCGCGCCCGCAATGCTCTATGGATGACCTTCCTAACCATGGGCATTGTGTCTATGGCCTGGGTTCCTAGAATCCCTGAGATCAAAGAGGCCAATGGCCTTTCTGACACTCAGTTTGGTTTGGTTCTAGTCGCTAGCTCTGTAGGGGCAATCTTCGGAGCTCAGCTATCGGGTAAAGCGGTTCACAGGTTTGGTTCTAGAACTGCCATGTATTTCTCGGCTGTGTTTGTGCCAGCTGGTGTAATCATCATGGGTCTAAGCACCACACCTTTGGTGTTGGTGCTTGGTTTGTTTGTAATGGGGTTTAGCTACTCAACCCTTGATGTTGGGGGTAATGCCCAGGCTGTTGCCATTGAGAAGCACCTGAATAAGAGATACATCGCCTCCTTCCACGGGATGTGGAGTGTGGGGACATTGGCTGTCACTGTGTTTGGTGGTGCAGTTGCTTACGTGCTGACCCCATCTCAGAACCTGCTTGTTATTGCCGCTTATGGGTTTATCGCATTTGGCCTTTCAGCTACTCGACTACTACCGCCAGACCTAGATGGTCACCAGGGTGAGGGTGAGCAAAAGACCGGGTCATCGGTTCCTTGGTTTGCAGTTGCAGTCATCCCACTATGGTTTGCAGGTATTGGGTCAGCCGCCTCCTTTATTGCGGAGGGCTCGGCGGCTGACTGGGGAGCGCTGTTACTGCGTGACTTTATGGACATCGATAAAGGTTTCAATGCCTCGGCATTTGCAACCTTTGCCCTAGCGATGATTTTGTCTAGGTTCTTGGGAGATCGTTGGCTTGAGAAGTGGGGCCCATTCCTAGTTGTTCGAGTGCTGGGAATTGTTGGTGGTTTGGTCTGGGGAACATCGATTCTGCTCGGTGTTTGGCTAAGTGACTACAGCCCGCTTATTGCTTTGATTGTTGTGAACACCGGGTTCTTCTTTGCAGGCATTGCAATTGGCCCGATGTTCCCGGCCTTCATTCTTGGCGCTGCCAACCTCAAGGGTGTTGCACCCTCGGTTGGCATCGCCAGAGTTGGAGTTATCTCCATCGCCGCATACTTTGTTGGACCAACTCTCGTGGGTGTGCTGTCAGACCAGATCACCCTGCCCTGGGCAATGATGTATCCGGCGCTCGCGCTGGTATTGGCTGGTTATCTGGCTCGCTCACTGAGGGGCCTAAAGCTAAGCGCTTAGTCTGCCCAAAGAGAGTTGCTGTTTATTTTTCAATAAACAGGGTTTATTCTCTGTTTTATGAAAAATAGTTTTTCAGCACTCAGCCCTTTGTTGCGCTCCGATGCACTTGGTCTTTTGATGGCATCGGTATACCTAGCGCCGGATGCCGAGTTCACCTTGAGCGATTTTGCTCAACGGTCAGGGCAGTCCGTTGCCTCAGTGATGCGAGATGTCGATCGATTGGTTGAAGCCGAATACCTGTCAGAGCGAAGAGTGGGCAGGAGTCGTCTTGTCTCTGCAAACAAGGAACACCCGCTCTATCTTCAATTCAGCGCAATCTTTATCCACAGTCATGGACCCTTGGCAGTAATCCCCAAGTTGCTCAAAGAAGTTTCTGGATTGGAAGCCGCCTTTATCTTTGGGTCTTGGGCTAGTCGTTACAGGGGAACGGCAGGACCTAGCCCACAGGATGTGGACGTGTTGTTGATTGGTGAACCCAAGTTGAGTGCTGTCTCCAAGTTTTCTACCAAAGCCTCAGATTTACTCATTCGTGAGGTGAACCCAGTAGTTGTATCCGCTCAGGATTGGAATAACCAATCCACAGCTTTTCTCAAGACGCTGGCCAACTCTGAGTTAGTGCAAGTTTTATAAAAACTATCCAAACAGCTCAGGCAGAGTCTTAGTCCAAGTTGTTCTGACCTCGTTAAGGTCAAGGTCTTGTAGGTCTTGGAACTCGATCATGCCTGACTTGTCCGTCACGCCGATTCTTAGAACCGGGACTCCTCTTGCTTCGCAGAGTGCCTGGAACTTGACATCGTCTTCTCTTCCAACACTCACGATTACTCGGGACTGCGACTCTGAGAAAAGTGCTGCAGTTAGATCTAGGTTGTCGCGCTCCATCAACTCCGAAAGCCAGATTCTGGCTCCGACATTGAATCGCAGCGAAGCTTCGATTAGTGCGATGCCAAGGCCACCCTCGGAGATGTCGTGAGCTGACTCGATTAGTCCCTGGATTGATGCTCCGTGGATTAGGTCGGCTAGCTGCTTCTCCTTTGCAAGGTCAACCTTTGGTGGTTGACCACCGAGGTGGTCGTGAATGTCCTTGGCCCAGGCTGAACCATCAAGTTCGTCATAGGTGGTGCCGAGTAGGTAGATGTTGTTGCCCTCGTCTTGCCAGCCTGATGGGATTCTTCTTGCCACGTTGTCGATGACACCTAGAACACCAACCACTGGGGTTGGGTAGATGGCAACATCACCGGTCTGGTTGTAGAAGCTGACGTTACCTCCGGTTACTGGGATGCCTAGTTCTTTACAACCATCGGCAAGACCCGCGGTTGCCTCCTTGAACTGCCACATTACCTCTGGGTTTTCTGGGCTTCCAAAGTTGAGGCAGTTGGTTACCGCTCTTGGGACTGCGCCAGTGACAGCAACGTTTCTATAGGCCTCGGCTAGGGCGAGCTTTGCGCCCTCGTAGGGGTTTAGGTAGCAGTACTTGCCGTTGGCATCGGTTGCAAGTGCAACACCGAGTCCCGAGTCCTCCATCACTCGCACCATGCCAGAGTCATCTGGCATTGCGAGTGCTGTGTTGCCCATTACGTACTTGTCGTACTGGGCGGTGATCCAAGACTTGTCTGCCTGGTTTGGTGATGCAATCAGCTGCATTAGCTGAGCTGCGATCTCAGTATTTGACTCAGCGCGCTTGAGCTTCTTCGAGCTGTCTGCATTCAGAGCGTCTTGATACTTGGGGTATTCAACTGGGCGGTGGTAGACAGGTCCATCGTGAGCCACGGTTCTTGGTGGCACGTTTACGATTTCCTGATCGCCCCAGTTGATGTAGAGGCGGTCTTCGTCGATTACCTCTCCAAGGACCGAGTACTCAACTTCCCACTTGGTGACAATCTCTTTAAAGGACTTCAGGTGCTCCTTTGGCACGATTGCCATCATGCGCTCCTGAGACTCACTCATCAGAATCTCTTCTGGGGTTAGTGATTGATCTCGCAGCAGCACGTTCTGAAGCTGCACTCTCATGCCCTTGCCTCCGTTGGAGGCAAGCTCTGAGGTGGCGCAGGAGATGCCGGCGCCACCGAGGTCCTGAATACCGGCAACCACACCTGCGTAGAAGAGCTCGAGACAGCACTCGATCAAAACCTTCTCGGCAAATGGGTCTCCAACCTGAACCGCTGGGCGCTTGGTTGGACCGGTTGACTCAAAGGTCTCGGAGGCGAGAACGCTAACTCCACCAATGCCATCGGCACCGGTTCTCGCACCAAACAAGATCACTAGGTCACCTGGGTTTGATGCCTTGGCAAGTTTTAGGTCTTCGTGCTTTAGGGCACCAACCGAGAGTGCGTTGACAAGTGGGTTGCCCTGGTAGACCTTGTCAAAGACAGTCTCGCCACCGATGTTTGGTAGCCCTAGGCAGTTGCCGTAGAAGGAGATACCCGAGGTGACACCGTGGACAACTCTTGCGGTGTCCTTGCTCTCTGGTGCTCCAAAGCGAAGCTGGTCCATGACCGCGATTGGTCTTGCACCCATGGTGAGGATGTCGCGGACAATGCCACCGACTCCGGTTGCTGCACCCTGGAAGGGTTCGATGTAGCTGGGGTGGTTGTGGCTTTCAACCTTGAAAGTGACTGCCATTCCCTCACCGATGTCTACCACACCGGCATTCTCACCCATACCGACAAGCAGGTGCTTCTTCATCTCTGGGGTGACCTTCTCACCAAACTGGCGAAGGTAGATCTTTGATGACTTGTAGCTGCAGTGCTCAGACCACATCACCGAGTACATGGCTAGCTCTGAAGACGTAGGTCTTCTACCCAAGATCTCTCTGATGCTTTGGTACTCGTCTTCTTTGAGGCCGAGTTCTTTCCAAGGCTGAGACTTGTTTGGTTCTGCAGCTGCCTGGGAAACGGTGTCTACGTTGGTAGGTCTTAGGTTTGCCATTAGCTGTTCACCAACGCTTTCAAAACACTCTGGAAAAACTTCAAACCATCGATGCCTGAGCGCATGGCAATGTCGGTGTCGGGGCCAAAGCCTGGCTCAACTGCGTGCTCTGGGTGCGGCATAAGTCCCACCACATTGCCGCGCTCATTGGTGAGCCCCGCGATGTCGTTCATTGAACCGTTTGGGTTTACTTCCAGGTAGCGGAAGACAACTCGGTTCTCTGCCTCGAGCATTTTTATGGTGTCAGGGCTTGCGATGTAGCCACCCTCACCGTTCTTTAGCGGAATGGTGATCTCTTGGTCTTGCTCGAACAGGTTGGTCCAGGCGGTGTTGGTGTTCTCAACGCGAAGCTTTTGGTCTCTGCAAATGAAGTGCTGGTGTTCGTTTCTGATTAGACCACCGGGTAGTAGGTGAGATTCGACCAATACCTGGAAGCCATTGCAGATACCGAGAACGGGTAGTCCCTGCTTGGCAAGTCTTACAACCTCTTGGGTGGCTGGTGCCTGAGCGGCGATTGCTCCGCAGCGGAGGTAGTCACCGTAGGAGAAGCCACCGGGAAGCACAACCGCATCTACCTTTTTGAGGTCTTGGTCTGCGTGCCACAGTGGCACCGGGGTGCCACCGGCGAGCCTGATGGCTCGCTGGGCATCACGGTCATCCAGGGTGCCTGGGTAGGTGATGACACCGATCTTCATGACTACTCCTTGGTGATTGCTACGACGTCTTCGATTACGTCGTTGGAGAGAAATGAAGAGGCGAGCTTCTCGGCGTTAGCCATGTCCTCGCTGGTGATCTCACGATCAAAGTGAAGTTCGATTCGCTTGCCGATTCGGGCATTCACGATCTCTGGGTGACCGGAGCGGTGAAGGGCGTTCGCGACTGCCTTGCCCTGGGGGTCTAATAGATCCTGCTTTGGCATGATCTCGAC
>JBEENY010000008.1:0-35041 GCA_041191905.1 Actinomycetota bacterium | reverse complement strand
CAGAGATCTCCTTCGGTGACCAGAAGTCGACTTTGACTCTTGAGGTTGCCCAGCACCTCGGTGATGACCTAGTCCGCGCGATTGCACTGAAGCCAACCGATGGTCTGGTCCGCGGTGGAGTGGTTCACGACACTGGCGCACCTATCTCGGTGCCAGTTGGTGATGTGACCAAGGGCAAGGTATTCAACGTGACCGGTGAGATCCTCAACGGAGAGCCTGGACAGGTTGTTGAGGTGAAGGAGCGCTGGCCAATCCACCGCACCCCACCTGCCTTCGACCAGCTTGAGTCCAAGACCCAGATGTTCGAGACCGGTATCAAGGTCATCGACCTGCTAACCCCTTATGTACAGGGTGGAAAGATTGGTCTATTCGGTGGTGCCGGTGTTGGTAAGACCGTTTTGATCCAGGAGATGATCTACCGTGTGGCCGAGAACCACGACGGTGTATCGGTATTCGCCGGTGTAGGTGAGCGTACTCGTGAGGGTAACGACCTAATCGACGAGATGAAGGAGTCTGGTGTTATCGACAAGACCGCGCTGGTCTTCGGTCAGATGGATGAGCCACCAGGAACTCGTCTTCGCGTAGCGCTATCGGCTCTGACCATGGCGGAGTACTTCCGCGATGTTCAGCAGCAGGACGTGCTTCTGTTCATCGACAACATCTTCCGTTTCACCCAGGCGGGTTCTGAGGTATCTACTCTGCTAGGCCGTATGCCTTCAGCCGTTGGTTACCAGCCAAACCTCGCCGATGAGATGGGTCTGCTACAGGAGCGAATCACCTCGACCCGTGGTCACTCGATCACCTCGTTGCAGGCGATTTACGTTCCAGCTGACGACTACACCGACCCAGCCCCTGCGACCACCTTCGCTCACTTGGACGCAACCACTGAGCTAAGCCGTGAGATTGCAGCAAAGGGTCTCTACCCAGCTGTGGACCCACTGGCTTCGACCTCCAGAATCCTTGACCCTCGCTACATCTCGCAGGACCACTACGAGACTGCAATTCGCGTCAAGGCGATTCTGCAGAAGAACAAGGAACTTCAGGAGATCATCGCCATCTTGGGTGTTGAGGAGCTTTCCGAAGAAGACAAGATCACTGTTGCTCGCGCACGTCGCATCCAGCAGTTCTTGAGCCAAAACACCTACATGGCAACCAAGTTCACCGGTGTTGCTGGTTCGACCGTGCCACTCAAGGACACCATCGAGGGCTTCTCGATGATTGCCCGCGGTGACCTGGACCACATCCCAGAGCAGGCGTTCTTCAACTGCGGTGGCATTGACGATGTCATGAAGGCTTACGAGCGCATCCAGAAGGACCTTGGCTAATGTCACGCGAACTAAACGTTGACCTAGTGGCTGCCGATCGCCAGATTTGGTCTGGCTCGGCAACCCAGGTCATCGCCAAGACCACCGTTGGTGAGATTGGTCTGCTCTCTGGTCACGAGCCAATGCTCGCGATCTTGGTGCCAGGCCAAATTCGCATCACCACCGGTGAGGGCAAGGTTCTTACTGCAGACTGTGCAGAGGGCGGATTCTTGTCACTGGAGAACAACAACCTCACTCTGGTGGTTAGAGACGCTCAGCTAACCAACTAATGCTTATCCTGCTGCCGCCGTCGGAGACCAAGCGTCCCGGCGGCGTTGGCATTTCTATCGACAAATTGGCAATTATCTGGGCAGCTCTGGATCCGGCTCGAGACCAACTCATTGCTGCAACACAGAAGGTCTGCTCCAGCCCAAAAAAGGCAGCAGGGGTTTTCAAACTAGGCCCCAAGTCGCTGGGTGATATCGAGGCCAACAAGAACCTCATGACAGCCCCCACCATGCCTGCGATAGAACGCTATGCGGGCGTTTTATTTGATGCACTTGATTACAAAACCCTCGATGAGGCTGCCAAGCAGCGGGTGAGTGAGCAGCTGTTTATCCAATCGGCACTTTTTGGACTACTACCTGCCACTGAACAAATTCCTTACTATCGCTTTTCTGCCACCACAAATCTTCCCAAGATAAATCTCAGAGAACTTTGGACTGAAGCGCACAAGGCGGTCTGGCCGAGACTCACCAAGCCGATTCTTGATATGAGATCCAAGTCTTATGCGCAGTTGAACCCAATTCCGCATGAGCTAGAGAGCTACGAATTGGACGTCTTTGATGAGGCAGGCAAGGCGCTAAACCACTTCAACAAAAAGGCGAAAGGGCTGTTCGTCCGCGCAGCAATGACTCACGGCCTTGAGACTGCGAGTGACTTACCCAGAATTGCCAAAGCCGCCAATCTCAAGTTAGAGATTGACGGCCATAGCGTGCGATTGATCACGCCTCAGGGGTTTTAGTCCTGCTTGGTTGCCGGCAGTGGCTCAACCACATAGGGTTCAGGAAGTTCAATGACTCCCTCGACCAAAGAGATAACGGAATCAAACCAACCCTGGTCGTTCTTTAGCAGGTAACCAGGAACCAGCCATGCACCACCAGATTTGTCATAGATCATCAGGAGTGCGGTCTCGGAGCCGGTGAGCTTCAGCTTCACAATCTCAGGCTTGACATCAACGGGCTGGTCCTGGGTAGTTGTGTCAGACCCCTCCTTGGTGGTCACAGCTGGAGCTGGCTCCACTGCTGGTTCGGTTGTCGCATCTGCTGTCCTTAGGCCCATTGCGCCCTGCGAGTACTTATTCCAGACAGAGCTTGCAGGGGATCCAAACCAACGCCCATCCTTGATTCTCGCGGCTGCATCCTTGGCTGATACGGTGTTGAACTCGCCCCGAGCTGCTGGTTTTGCAAAGTGTCCGGCAACGCTCGAGAGCTTGCCCGCTCCGTCATAGTTGATCCACCACTCTAGGGCGGTGTCCTGCCCGTCAATTTGGACACTGCCGATTGCGCTGGCACCCCAGTCGCTTCGGTCCACTCGAATCTCGTCTTTTGAAATCTCGAGCCCGAAGTTTTCGAAGATTCCAAATGCTTCGCTGCGAATCTTCTCAACGCTTGGAATCAGTTCTGGGGTCGCGATTGGCTCGCAGCTCTCGTAGGAACTGCCGTCTTCTAGGGTGATTGTCTTGTTCTCGCACTTATAGGAGTTTTGATCCCATGAGTTGAAATAGAAATTGCCAGTACCCGCCCAGGTGATGCTCACCTGTCGCTCCGGCTTTCCAATCGCAAAGGTTGGATACTCGGGGGAGGACCACTCTTCTTCTCGGATCTCTCCTTCGACTCCGAAATAGTCAGCTAGCTGCTGCAGTTTTTCCTTTGGGTCGCCCTCAAGCACGAGTTGGTAAACCGTGCCTCGGCCAGTTTCCTCGGAGAGGGCCGATGCGTCATGTTCAAAAACAATCCAAGTCGGTGCAATCATCTTCATGCCCGGTGCTGCCGCATCGCTTGAAAGCATCGCCTCAGCGCGGCCTTGCTGCCCACCGCTCGCCATCTCAATCAGGGGCTGCTGGGGGAGCGCCAGACTGACGGCGAGTGTGAGTGCCGACACGGCGGCAACAGCTGACCCTGAAACAAGTGCGAGACTTAGCTTGCGGGAGAGTGGAATTGACTTGGGCTTGCTCAAGGCCGCTTGTGCGACCAACCCCTCATTCAGCACTGCTGAATCCCGAGCCGGATCCGCACTGTTTAGTCGAGCTTTTAGATCTTCAAAATTCTCATTCATGATTACTCAACTGTCCCGTCAACTAAAAAGTTTTCACTTTCCAGTAAGTTTTTTAGCTTTTGCTTGGCTCGCGTTAGGCGAATTGCGGCTGCATTCTCAGAGATTTCGAGAGTCAACCCAATTTCCTTGTTGCTTAAACCTTCATAGGCCCAGAGAGAAATCAACTCACGTTCGAAACCCTGAAGTTTTGTCCAAGCAGAGCCCAATGCGCTGTCTGCTATTGCAATGGACTCGGCCGACGGTGCAGCCTCGGGTCTTGCGATAAGTAGCTCAATACGGGATCGATTGTTGTGCTTTTTGCGATGATTGGAAATTAGGTAGCGACCTGTTTTGTAGAGCCAGGGCAGTTCAAAACCCTCGGGTATTGCAGCTCGTTTGTTCCACGCAATCGCAAACAGATCCGCGGCCAAATCTTCGACTTCAGATTGGTCCACACGCCTGGCCAAAAACCTTGAAATCTCAGGCATGTGGGCGCGAAAAACGGCGTTGAAGTGCTCCGGGGTCATACTTCCTCCTGAGCTAGCTATGTCCTAAGCCTAGGAATCTTTTCTGAATCTTCTGAAGCAATTTGGGGCGTGGTCATGAATCATTCCGGTGGATTGCATCAGCGCATACATGGTTGTGCTTCCCACGAACTTGAAACCGAGACTTTTCAGGTGCTTGCTCATCGCATCCGACTCCGCACTTGTTGCCAGCCACCGAAAGTTTTCAACCGGTGAGGCTGGCTCTGGCGGAGCAAATTGCCACAGTGTTGTCTTGAGATCTATTGCCCTATCAAGGATTAATTGAGCATTGTGAATCGCCGATTGAATCTTGGCTCGGTTGCGGATGATGCCCTGATCCAGCATGAGTTTCTCAACCCGGGTAGCGTCAAAGGCGGCAACCTTTTCGATTTCAAACTGATCAAAGGCTTTTCGAAATCCTTCGCGGCGTTTCAGAATTGTGAGCCAACTCAGACCTGCTTGAAAACCCTCGAGACAAATAGCTTCGAATAGTGCCCGTTGGTCGCTGGCACGCTGGCCCCACTCTTGATCGTGATAGTCGATGTAAACCTGGTCATCGGTGACCCAAATGCAACGCTCTTTCCCGTCCGGATGAACCCGGGTAAGGGTCATTTCAGAACACCCTCAAGCTGGAGCAGTTTGGTTTTGGTTTGCACCCCTCCGGTTGCTGAGTATCCGGTGAGCTTCCCGGTTGACCCCATCACTCTGTGGCAGGGAACGATAATTGGAACCGGGTTTGCCCCGACCGCGCCGCCTACTGCTCGAGCAGCAAGTGGTTTTGAAACTGCAAGAGCCACCTCGCCATATGATTTCGTGGCCCCAAAGTCGATGTTTAGTAGCTCTTGCCACACTGACATCTGAAACTCTGTGCCCTGTAGGTCAAGGGCCAGATCAAACCCCTGGCGCCTATTGGCAAAATACTCAGCCAGCTGCGTTGCGGCATCCTCGAGGAGCTGACTTGCTTTTTGGGAATTCGAGAACTCTTTGGGCTTGGCGGTATCGGTGAGTATCTCCAGTTGTGCCACTCCGCGCGCGGTGGCGGCTAGAGCGATCCTCCCCAGCGGGGAGGAGACTACCTTAAGAGCTTCCAAAATCATGTCTCAAGTATGGCTTGAGTTCACACCTTGCTACTGAATCCTCACCGGACCTGTGAGTAACTTATCCACACAAGCCGATCCACCGGATATTTGCCGCTGCATCACTTCTAAATTGCAAGGGTGAACTTGCTCTTCGTGTTGCCCTCTCTCGGGTACGGCCTTTACCTGTATGCGACCACGGGATCGCCGATTCTGCTGATCATGAGTGGCCTGACTGTTATCGTCTGGTCATTAGTTAGCTCCCAGCGTGATCATGACCTGAAAGCCAAGGTCACGGTCCAATCTGGTCGGATCTTCCTGGGCGATAAAAGACTCAGCCCGCTCCCATGGCTATGGGGAAGGCAGGTGAGAAATGTGGTTTACCAGGCGATTGCTCAGACTAGAGCTGAGACCGAGGCTGAAGTCCGATTCTTACCCGGTGAGCTTCTTGACCTATCCAATCGTGAGCTATTTCGAGTCAAGCTCGACGAGCGTAATCCGCACCTGATCATCATTGGACGAAGCGGTTCGGGGAAAACGCAGCTTCTCAAATGGCTTCTCCAGAGTGCACCTGATTTCAGGGTTATCGACTTCAAAGGTGGTGTCGATTTTCCTGAACTTCAACGCTCTCAACTGTTCACCCAGGATGACCAAGCTGAAGCCATGGCATGGATTGAGAGGGAGATTAGAGACCGTGAAGCACAGCGCTCGCAAGAGTTGGTATGGATAGTCGTGGATGAACTTGGTGAAGCGCTCAGGGTAAGCAAGCTGAATCCGGTGTTGGAATCGGTTGCGGCGAAGGGGAGGGGGTTAGGCATTCACCTCGTGTTGGTCAATCAAACTATGACCGCCATCCCACGGACTATCTGGGCAAACTGCGCAAATCGAATCGTCTTGCAGGCTGATCCAGTCGATCGAGTTCAGCTGGGATTTAGTGCATCAGCCCCAGACCAGGCTCCACAGCAAATACGAGGCGACTTTCTGGGAACTCGGTCTTGTCAATTTGAATTTCCAGCTCCTAGAGCTTCTTCCAGGCTTCTTCAAGCAGGGGCCGCAGGATTGCTTCCATCTGATCAAACTCTGCCGGGCCACAAGTCAGTGGAGGCGCTAACTGAACCACTGCATCCCCACGATCATCTGCTCGGGCGTAGAGTCCAGCCTTATACATGGCCGGATTGAGGTAGCCGCGCAGAATGCGCTCGCGCTGATCTGGGGTCAGTCGCTGCATCGTGGCCTTGTCACTCACCAGCTCAATGGCAAAGAAGTAGCCATCGCCACGAACGTCACCCACGATTGGAAGATCTTTGAGTTTCTCCAGGGTCTTTCTAAAGACCGGAGAGTTGGTGCGGACATTGTCAACCAAGCGCTCACGGTCGTAGATATCGAGGTTCGCCAGCGCAACCGCGCAGGCAACTGGGTGAGCCGCAAAGGTGTAGCCGTGTGGGAAGGTGGTTGTGCCCCTGGTGAATGGCTCGAAGAATTTGTCCTTCATAAACAAAGCACCCAGCGGCTGAGCTCCCGATGTAATCGCCTTGGCTGTGATCATCATGTCTGGCTCTATGCCGTAACGCTGGCAACCAAACATTTCTCCGGTTCTGCCGTACCCGGTGATGGTCTCATCTGCAACCAGGACAACGTCGTACTTATCGCAGATCTCGCGCACTCGCTTGAAGTAGGAAGGGTGGGCGGTAATGCAACCGCCTGAGTTCTGAATTGGTTCAACGTAGAAAGCCGCAACCGTCTCAGGACCCTCGAACAAGATCGCCTCTTCGACTCGGTTTGCGGCCCAGATGCCAAATTCTTCCTCAGACTTGAATCCCTCAGGAGCCCTGAACCAGTTGGTGTTTGGCACTCTAAATGTTGAGGGCACAAGCGGCTCAAAGGCCTGCTTCATGGCTGCGATGCCGGTGATCGAAAGAGCGCCGTGGCTGGTGCCGTGGTAGGCGGTCATTCTGGAGATGACCTTGGTCTTGGTTGGTTGCCCGGTTAGCTTGAAGTACTGCTTGGCAATCTTCCATGCGCTCTCGACGGCCTCTCCACCACCGGTGGTGAAGAAGATCCGAGTGAGTCCCTCTGGGGCATAAGAAACAAGTCGCTCGGCAAGCTCGACCGCTCGTGGGTGGGCGTAACCCCAAAGCGGCATGAAGTCGAGCTCCATCATCTGCTTAGCCGCAGCTTCTGCGAGCTCAGGTCTGGCGTGACCTGCGTTGACGGCGAACAGCCCAGAGAGTCCGTCAATCACCTTGTGACCCTTGGTGTCCCAGAGGTAGATTCCCTCACCCTTGGCGATGATATTCATGTCACCGTCTTGGAATGGGGAGTGGCGAGTGAAGTGCATCCAGACGTGGTCCTTCGCGGATCGCTGCAGCATTGCATCGGTCGGAGTCTGGCCCTCGCGCATCGCCTCGAAAAGCGGCAGTTTCTTTTGACCTTTTGGCTTTCGCGCCTTCTGAATCAGGGTCTTTAGCGGGTTTGCTTTTGGCTTCTGGATTGCCATTTTTTATCTTCTTCTTAGTTGTTGGTTTCTGGGCTCATCATCGAGTTCCCCAGCTGTAGAACTGCTTGTGAAGTTTTAGGTAAACAAAGGTCTCTGCTGAAACTACACCCGGCAGCAGGCGAATGTTGGAATTGAGCAGGTTGATTAGGTCTTCATCATCTTCGCAAACAACCTCGACCAGAATGTCGAAGCCACCCGCGGTGAGAACTACATAGTCAACCTGGGGGATGGCGGAGAGCATCTCGGCAACCTTATTTACATCGCCAGTGCACTTGACGCCAACCATTGCCTGGCGATTGAACCCAAGACGCATTGGGTCTGTGACTGCCACGATCTGCATCACACCCGACTCGTTTAGCTTTTGGACTCGCTGCCTAACGGCAGCTTCACTGAGGCCAACAACCTTGCCAATTTCGGCGTAAGACTTCCGACCATCAAGTTGAAGTTGCTCAACAATGAGCTTCGACACCTCATCTAGCTGAGACTGTCGGGTCCGCATCATTCTTGACATGGGAGTGAGTATGCCAATGATTTCTGCCCCAACCAAGTAATTCCGCAGAATTGTGATGAATTTGCTACGAATTCCATTGAATTTTTCGATTTCAGTTCTGGAATGGTTGGTTGACGTTTAGAGTCATTACATCTCAACTCAACGAGGAGTAATGCTGTGTCAGTAAGACAGTTGAAGAACTTTGTCGGTGGTCAGTACCAGACCCCAGAATCAGACAAGGTCAGCGATGTAATCAACCCCGCTACCGGCGAAACCTACGCCCACGCCCCAGTCTCTTCTGAGCGTGATGTGCAACAGGCCTATGAGGTAGCTCAAAAGGCATTCGAAGAGTGGAGCCAAACCACCCCAAGCGAGCGTCAGCTTGCTCTGTTCCGAATCGCTGATGCACTTGAGGCAAGGGCCCAGGAAGCAGCTGACGTTGAGAGTGAGAACACTGGAAAGCCGCGTGGCACCCTGGTGGATTACGAAATCATGCCTTCGGTTGACCAGATTCGCTTCTTCGCTGGTGCTGCTAGAAACCTAGAGGGCCGTGCCACCGCAGAGTACATGCGCGATCACACCTCGTCTATTCGTCGCGAGCCTATTGGTGTAATTGGCCAGGTAACCCCGTGGAACTACCCACTCAATATGGCCACCTGGAAGTTTGCTCCAGCAATTGCTGCGGGAAACACCATCGTGCTAAAGCCATCTGACACCACACCTGCATCGACTCTTCTCTTGGCCGAGATCGCAAGCGAATTCCTGCCCGCCGGAGTTTTCAACGTCGTGACTGGAGACCGTGACACCGGTCGCGCCATGATCGAAAACCGCATTCCTCAGATGGTGTCCATCACCGGTTCGGTTCGCGCGGGTATGGAGGTCGCCAAGAGTGCATCAGCCGATCTCAAGCGCGTTCACCTGGAACTCGGTGGTAAGGCACCGGTAATTGTTTTTGATGACGCTGACTTCGAGAAGGCAGCTGCCGGCATCGTAGCTGCGGGATTCTTCAACGCAGGTCAGGACTGCACGGCAGCAACCAGATTGCTCGTGCACGAAAAGGCCTATGACAAGTTCATGGTCGCCCTAATTGCAGAGGTCAAGGCCAGTGCCAAGGTCGGTATGCCGTCAGAGGACGGCATTTTGTTTGGACCGGTGAACAACGCCAACCAGCTAACCCGAGTTAAGGGCTTCATCGACCGACTCCCAGATCACGCCAAGATCGAGCACGGTGGAAACCAGCTACCTGGTTCAGGTTACTTCCTAGAGCCAACAGTGCTATCTGGCTTCAAGCAGGACGACGAGCACATCCAAGAGGAAATCTTCGGTCCTGTGATCACCGTTCAGAAGTTCTCATCGGACGAGCAGGCGCTGAAGTGGGCAAATGATGTTCGCTACGGTTTGGCTTCGTCAGTTTGGACCTCGAACCACACCCGAGCCATGCGCTTTGCAAAGTACCTAGACTTTGGTGCGGTTTGGATTAATACCCACATTCCACTGGTGGCAGAGATGCCGCACGGTGGCTTCAAGCACTCCGGTTACGGCAAGGATCTATCCCACTACGGCTTCGAGGATTACACCCGCGTAAAGCACGTCATGAGCTACATCGGAGACTGATAGAAAAATTGGATTTTGGGGTCCAAAAATGGCTTTTTGTGTGACAAACTTTCCCTTGTTCCATGAAGCCGTTGGGTTTCGAAAGTTGGTTGGCGCCTAGCGCCCGATTAATAGGAGACAAGTAATGAAGCGTGGACTTCCTGAAGACCCAATGATGCGCCAGCTGGTTTTGATGGCCCAGCAAAAGATGATGTCGCGCAGGGCCGCGCTTCTGGGACTTGGTGGAACAGCAGCCGCATTGAGCCTGGCATCTTGTGCACCAGCTTCCTCGAGCCTCACACCAGCTGAAGACCTATCGGACTCTGAAAAGACTCTGGTTTGGCACAACTGGCCGCTATACATGGACGGTGAGGACGATGGTTCTTACCCAACTTTGAACAGATTCATGGACCAGACCGGTATCACCGTCGAGTACATGATGGAGATTGACGACAACGACACCTGGTACGCCAAGGTCAAGGACCAGCTTGCTCTCGGTGCCGACCCAGGTTTCGACGTTGCCTGCCCAACCAACTGGCTGGTAAACCGCATGATTGGCCTTGGCTACCTCCAGACCATGGACAATGCGAACATGCCAAACAAGGTGGCAAACCTAAACCCTGCTTACCTAGGTGACGAGAACGACCCTGACCGCGTGCTATCGGTTCCTTACCAGGGCATCATCGGTGGAATCGTCTACAACAAGAAGATGTACAAGGAAGCAACCGGTAAGGACGCCCCGACCTCGCTTGCAGATGTATGGGACCCAGCCCTAAAGGGACGCGTCGGCCTAATCTCAGAGATGCGCGACTCCGTGGGTCTAACCCTGTTGAGCATGGGCATTGACATCAAGGACCCAGCTTCCTTGACCGAAGACGCATTCAACGAGGCTGTTGACTTCATCGCAGCTCAGGTCTCCTCCGGCCAGATCTTCAACATCAAGGGCAACTCCTACGGTGAGGACCTCTCTAACGGCAACATCATCGTCGCTCTTGCATGGTCCGGTGACACCACCATCCTCAACTTCGAGGTTGGCGAGGACCGCTTCGGCTTCGTAGTTCCTGACACGGGTGCAACCATTTCGTCTGACTCATTCGTTATCCCGATGGGGTCTCAGCACAAGAAGAACGCTGAAGCTCTAATCAACTACTACTACGACCCAGTGAACGCTGCAGAACTAGCTGCATACGTGAACTACGTAACCCCAGTGGTTGGCGCAAAGGAAGAGATGATGAAGACCGACCCTGAGTTGGCCGAGAACCCATTGATCTTCCCATCCGACGAGTTCCTCGCAAACGTGCACGCTTTCCGTCCGCTAACCGGTCAGGAAGAGCAGCGCTTTGCAACCAAGTGGCAGAACCTGCTGCTGGGCGCATAGGTGGCAGAGCAGTTCGTCGCTCGAGGTCAAGACCTAGAGCTGGTAGGTATTCGTAAAGAGTTCCCTGGCTTCACCGCCATCGAGAACCTCGATTTGAAGATTCCGGCAGGCGAGTTCTTCGCCCTGCTTGGACCTTCGGGCTGCGGAAAGACGACGACCTTGAGGATCATTGCCGGTCTGGAAGAGCCCACCAAGGGACAGGTCCTGATTGGCGGCAAGGACGTAACGGGCACCAAGCCGCACCAGCGTCCGGTGAACACCGTTTTCCAAAGCTACGCGCTCTTCCCGCATATGTCAGTGCTGGAGAATGTGGCTTTTGGTCTGCGCCAGCGCAAGATTGATGACCCACTTCCGAAGGCAACCGAGGCCCTCAAGCTTGTAGAGCTCGAGCACCTCGCAAACCGAAAGCCGCAACAGCTATCCGGTGGTCAGCAGCAGCGCGTTGCATTGGCTCGCGCGCTTGTAAACCGCCCGGCCCTGCTTTTGCTCGACGAGCCACTTGGCGCACTTGATCTAAAGCTGCGTCGTCAAATGCAGGTCGAGCTCAAGGCAATCCAAATGGAAGTCGGTTTGACCTTCTTGCACGTGACTCACGACCAAGAGGAGGCAATGGACATGGCCGACACCGTGGCGGTCATGAACCTTGGTCGGATCGAGCAGATGGGTGCTCCGGAAGCCCTCTACGATCGCCCGAAGACTGCGTTCGTTGCTCGCTTCCTTGGCCAGTCCAACATCTTTGTAGGCGATGTCATCGAGAACACCGAGCACGTGATCGCGATCAACGTAAACGGCCAGCGAATCGCAGCCCCGAAGCTTCGTGCCGAGAAGCACGAAGGCAAAGTTGCGATTGGTGTTCGCCCGGAGAAGGCGACCTTCCACGAGACCAAGCCAGAGCTGGGTGCTGACCACAACATGGTTGGCCCTGGCGAAATCATCGACATCAGATTCACCGGTGTTTCAAACCAGTACCTGATTGATGTTCCAGGCTTTGGAGACATCACCGTCTTCGCTCAAAACGTCGGCAAGTCCCCAGTGGTTGAGCTTGGTGCCCAGGTTTACGTGAGCTGGAAGGTTGAGCACAGCTTTGGATTGAGTGACCTGCCCACCAAGGCAGACAACGACGAGAACTAAGCCATGGCATTCGTCGCTTTAGGCCAGGGAGGCGCCAAGAGCTCGGCTCCCGTCAAGAACTCAACCAAGGTTGCATTCATCTTGCTTGCCCCGGGCATGATCTACCTCGGTCTGTTCTTCCTCACTCCACTTGTTTCTCTAGTCATCACCTCGCTAAAGACCGCAAGCATGACCGGTGAAATCGGCATGTATGACTACGGCTTTGAGCCAGGAAACTACGCCTACGCCATCACGCAGTACGGGCCGCAAATCATTCGGTCATTCGGTTACGCTCTCGCGGCAACTGTTATGGCGTTGATCATTAGCTACCCAATCGCCTACTTCATCGGCGTCAAAGCGAGAAACAAGCCGGTGCTGCAGGCGTTACTGCTCACACTCGTAATTGCACCGTTTTTTATCTCCTTCCTGCTGCGCACCTTTGCTTGGAAGCAGATTTTCTCTAATGAAGCGCCGATAACTCAGTTCCTGCAGCAAATCGGATTGCTCGGCTCGAGTGACTACATCATCGGATCCTCATTCGCAGTCGTTTTCGGATTGACCTACAACTTCATTCCGTTTATGACCCTCCCGATTTACACATCGCTGGAGCGCTTAGATCTGCGATTGGTAGAAGCTGGTTCAGATCTCTACGCATCACCCGCGAAAACGTTCTGGAAGGTGACTTTCCCACTATCGCTACCGGGTGTCATCTCGGGGACTCTGCTCACCTTTATTCCGATCTCCGGTGACTATGTGAACGCCTCAAGAGACTTCCTCGGAGGATCTGACACCGCGATGATCGGAAACGTGGTTGAGGCCAACTTCTTCAGAATCCAGGATTACCCAACCGCCTCGGCACTCAGCGTGATGCTGATGGCGGCGATTGTGATCTTGGTTTCGGCATATGTGAAGCGCTCGGGTACGGAGGATCTACTGTGAAACTCTCGCTCGGTAAGTGGCTACTTCCAACCTATGTTGGCCTTGCATTTTTCTTCCTGATGATCCCGATTGGTTACACCTTCGTGTTTTCCTTCAACGAGGTTGAGAAGTCGAATATCGCCTGGAAAGCATTCACGCTGGACAACTGGCTGAATGTCTGTGGCCAGCAGGAGGTCTGCACCGCATTTGGTAATTCGGTAGCGATCGCGGTGATCTCTACCCTGGCATCGACTGCCCTTGGAACAGCGATCGCAATCGCGCTGGGGCGTTATAAATTCAAGGGCCGCTCTGTCACCAACCTGCTGCTGTTTTTGCCCATGGCAACTCCTGAGGTGGTAATGGGTGCCGGCCTTGCTGCGCAGTTCCTTGACCTCGGAATAGGCAAGGGCTTTTGGACCATCGTCGTGGCCCACATCATGTTCACACTGAGCTTCGTCGTTGTGACCGTGAAGGCTCGTGTTGCAACCTTGGACCCAAGGCTTGAGGAAGCGGCAGCTGACCTCTACGGCAACTCGGCTTCGGTGTTCTGGAAGATTACCTTCCCACTCCTGCTCCCAGGCATCATGGCGGCTGCCATGCTGTCCTTCGCACTGAGTTTTGATGACTTCATCATTACTCAGTTCAATGCTGGACCGGAGACTACCTTCCCGAAGTTTGTTTACACCGCAGCGGCTCGAGGCATTCCACCTGAGGCCAACGTAATTGGGTCAGCGGTGTTCTTCGTGGCAATCGCAATCGTGCTGGTGGTCCAGTTGCGATCAAGTCTCAAGGCTAAAAAGCTTGCCAAGAAGTAGGTAGAGAAAACCCCCGATTGGAAACTCCAATCGGGGGTTCTCACTATTCCTAGTTGTAGAGCGCTGCCACAGCCTCACGGAAGTGGGCGTGGTGGTGGGCAATGTCTTCCTCATCGGTAAACGGTGACATTAGCGCCATGTTGTGGAACGGAGTCATCAAGATACCGCGGTTGATGGCGTGCAACTGCAGGTACTGCTGCAATTCAAAGTCATCTGCATCCGCTGCCTCACGACCATTCTTTGGCGCTGTTGGGCGGAAGCTGTACTCTCCGCGGCAACCGATGCGTGATACCTGCCAGGGCAGTTTGTACTCATCGATCACGTCTTGCACGTTCTTCACCCAAAGCTCTGCAAGTGCTTCCATTCGCTCAAAAGCCTTAGGGGTCAGCACGCTCTCCAAAGTTGCCCTTACAGCGGCCATCGACAGTGCGTTGCCAGCGAGGGTTCCGCCCACGCCACCGATGTCGATGCTCTCTAGGTGCATCGATGATTCGATTCTCAGGGCAAGTTCGTTGGTTAGGCCGTAGGCACCAACTGGTACACCGCCACCGATCGTCTTACCGAGCACCACCGCGTCTGGGTTCAGTCCGTACTTGGCTGTCATGCCACCGGGACCTGCTGAGAGAGTGTGAGTCTCATCCAGAATCCAGATCACGTCATACTTCAGGCACAGCTCTTCCATGCCCTTTAGGTAGTCTGGCTCCGGAAGAACGATTCCGATGTTGGTCAGCGCGGGCTCCATCAGCATCGCTGCTATTTCACCTGTTGCGAAAGCACGCTCCGCTGCCTCGAGATCGTTGAATGGGATGACGGTTGTGGTTTGCTTCAGATCGATAGGCTTACCAACGTTGTCGCGACGGGGGATCGTGTTTCCCTCATCATCCATAACTGCAAAGGTCTCGTCGACGGTGCCGTGGTAGCAGTAGTCGTGAACCGCAATCTTTGGTCTGCCGGTTACGTGGCGCGAGTAACGAAGCATGTGTCGGTTCGCATCGGTAGCGCTCAGGGTGAACTGCCACTTAGTCAGCCCAAAGCGCTCACTGAGCATTTGACCGTTGTAGGCGGCATCCTCGGTGGGCAACATGAAGGTTGAACCGCGAGCAATCTGCTTCTGCACCGCCTTGACGGTGGCATCTGGAGCATGTCCCGACATTGCTCCGGTGTCACCGAGGCAGAAGTCGGTGTACATCAGTCCATCTACGTCTGTGAAGTGCGCACCTTTGGCGTGCTCGACGTAAATTGGATATGGTCCGGGCCACTTCGACATCCAAATCATCGGCACTCCGCTCAGTAGCGGTTCAGTAGCCGATTCATACAGCTCGCGCGAGCGAGGATGAGTCGAAATGTAGCGGTTTAGTTCTTCTCTGAAGAGGTTGTCTAGGCGGTCTCTGTCGCCGTAGGCCTGCACGATGAATCACCTTCGATTCTAGGTTTTGTTGCTAGTGAGCAGATCTTGCTCACTAGCAACGATAAGTGAAGACCTAGAGCTTTGCCAAACCGGCAGCCAAGACTTCGAGTGCATCCTCGAGCAACTCGTTGGTAATGGCTAGCGGTGGCAAGAAGCGAATCACGTTGTTGTAGGTACCGGCATTCAGGATGAGAACTCCATTTGAATGACAGTGCTTCACGAGCTCCTCAACAGCCTTGGCATTTGGAGTCTTGGTGCCTGGCTCAACGAGCTCGATGGCAATCATGGCTCCCTTGCCGCGGACGTCGCCGATAACAGGGAACTGAGCCTTGAGCGCCTGAAGCTTGTTGGTTAGCAAAGAGCCAATCTCCAGAGCTCGCTCAAACCAGCCACCTTGCTCGAGCTGCTCGAGAACAGCGACACCGGCAGCGACTGCGGTTGGCGAACCACCAAAAGTTCCACCCAGACCACCGGCGTGAGCGGCATCCATGATCTCTGCGCGGCCAACGACACCAGAGAGCGGCATACCGCCAGCGATTCCCTTTGCAACGGTGATTAGGTCAGGCTCAAAGCCTTCCTCCCACTCGCTAGCAAACCACTTACCGGTTCTCGCGATGCCTGATTGGACCTCATCGGCGACCATTACGATGCCGTTCGCCTTGCACCATGCGGAGAGGGTCCGCAGGAAGCCAGGTGCTGGAACGATAAATCCACCCTCACCCTGAATCGGCTCGATGAAAACCGCCGCTAGCTGCGCTGCACCAACTCGCTTCTCGAGGTAAGTGATGGCGCGGGTTGCTGCTTCTTCTCCGGTTAGGCCATCGGTATCGCGGAATGGGTAGCTCATTGGAGCGTGGTGCACGCTACCGGCAAGAGGGCCAAAGCCTGTGCCGTATGGGTGCACCTTGAAGTTCATGGACATTGTCAAGTTGGTGCGACCATGGTACGCGTGGTCGAAGACTGCGATCTCAGTTCTACCGGTTGCCTTACGTGCAATCTTGACTGCGTTCTCTACGGCCTCAGCACCGGAGTTGAAGAAGGCGGCCTTCTTGGCAAAGTTTCCCGGTGCGTGCTTGGTAATCAGCTCGGCAACTCGAACATAAGGCTCGTATGGTGCAACGGTGAAAAGGGTGTGGGTTAGCTTTGCAACTTGCTCCTGAACCGCAGCAACAACCTTTTCGTTGGTGTGTCCGATGGTTACTACACCGATTCCGGAACCCATGTCGATGAACTGGTTTCCGTCAACGTCTCGAAGGATCGCACCGTGTGCGGAGTCAATAAAGACTGGCAGAGTGGTTCCAACACCTGCCGATACCACCTGCTTACGACGCTCTTGCATCTGGACCGAGATTGGCCCTGGAATAGAAGTTGTCAGAATTCGCTTTTGCTCTAGGCTCATGAGCCAAGTTTAAGCCCACTAACCTTGCTCTTAGCTCACAAAAAGCTGGGGAGTTTTTCAAGATGCGAAAAGTCTTAGTGCTGGGTTCGACCGGTTCGATCGGAACTCAAGCTTTAGAGGTCATCGCCTCGAACCCTGAGCGATTTCAACTGGTTGGCCTCTCAGCACACTCCAACCGAGAGTTACTTGCTGAACAGCAGGCGCAGTTCAGACTCTCCGAATCTCAAATTGCAGTTGGTGCTGAGGCGGCAGCTGATTTGGTACTGGCATCTGATGCCGATGTCGTGGTGAATGGCATTACTGGATCGGCTGGCCTAGCGGCGACACTGAATACCTTGAAATCTGGCAAGACTTTGGCACTTGCGAATAAAGAGTCACTGATCGTCGGTGGCCCGCTTGTAAAAGCAATCGCGAGACCCGGCCAGATCGTGCCGGTTGACTCTGAGCACTCTGCTTTGGCGCAGTGTCTGCGGTCTGGTTCAGGTGACGAGGTGCGAAAGCTGATTCTCACGGCATCAGGTGGACCTTTCCGCGGTAAATCCAGAGTCGAGTTGGAGCAAGTTACCCCGCAAGATGCACTCAAGCACCCAACCTGGAACATGGGTCGGGTTGTTACTACCAACTCTGCAACCTTGGTGAACAAGGGGCTTGAGCTCATCGAGGCACACCTGCTTTTCGATATTCCCTTTGATCGAATTGAAGTGACGGTCCACCCTCAATCCGTCGTCCACTCAATGGTTGAGTTCATCGATGGTTCGGTGATTGCGCAATGCTCACCGCCCGACATGAAGCTGCCGATCGCCCTGGGCATGAGTTGGCCTGAGCGAATCCCGAACGTTTCCAAGCCAGTGGACTGGACTCAGTCTCACTCGTGGATTTTTGAGCCGTTGGACGAATCGGTTTTCGGTGCGGTCAAACTCGCAAGAGAAGTGGGGACTGCCGGAAGCACGTATCCAGCGGTGTTCAATGCCGCCAACGAGCAGGCTGTTGATGCGTTCCATGACGGAAAGCTCAGTTTCCTGGGAATTGTTGACCTCGTGCAGCAGGTGGTCGATAAGCACAGCGCTCAATCGCAGCTGACACTTGAGAGTGTTCTCGATGCTGAGCGCTGGGCCCGCGCAACTGCGGATTCGCTGATAGCCGGCGGTAACTGAGGGTTGATTAGGTAGCCTTAGGTCGTGGAAACCCTGCTCTACTTACTCGGCATCGTTGCCGTGATGATTGGGCTTGCGCTATCCATCGGACTCCACGAACTTGGTCACCTATGGCCGGCAAAGCTCTTTGGCGTCAGGGTCACCCGCTACATGATCGGTTTCGGACCCACCATCTTTTCCAAAACCAAGGGCGAAACCGAATACGGCGTAAAGGCTATTCCACTGGGTGGATTCATCACCATGGTTGGCATGTATCCACCGGAGCGAAAACCCTATCGCGGGCCATTCAAAAACTGGATCACCGAGGCTAGAGCAGAGGTTCGTAAAGAAATACTGGAGTCAGATCAGGGTCGTCAGTTTCATGAATTGAAGCCCTGGAAGAAGAACACCATCATGCTTGGTGGGCCGCTGATGAACCTTTTCTTGGGAGCACTGCTGCTGATGACCGCAATGCTCGGCATTGGTCCAATGCAGCCGAGCTTGACGGTGAACCAAGTATTCGACTGCGTGGAAGGTGAGACCTGTTCGGAGTCTGGTGTTTCTCCAGCGAAGACCGCGGGAATGCTGGCTGGCGATCAGGTTGTGTCGGTAAATGGAGTCGAGGTTGTGAGCTGGGAGCAGGCGGTGGAGCAGCTTCGCCAGCGAACCGAGCAGCCTTCCGAAATCGTTGTGAAGCGGGGGGAAGAGTTGCGTTCGCTTTCCGTGAAGCCGATCTTCACCGAGCGGCAGGTTTTTGATTCTCAAGGTCAAGCCGTCAAAGATGAAAACGGACTACCGGTGACTGAGCTCAGGCCAATCGTGGGCATTCAGTTGAAGTCGAAAAATACCCCGCTAACTCTTGAACAAGCAGCGGGATATACGGGTCAGACAGTCGTAGGTACCATGGCCTTCATCTTGGATCTGCCGAAACAGCTTTATTCGGTTACAGCAGCGACACTGGGGTTCCAAGAGCGAGACCAAGCTGGTGTGGTTTCCATCGTTGGCATCGGCCAGCTAGCCGGTGAGGTCAGCGCGGCCGATGGACTGGGTATCGAGTCGAAGATTGCGACGCTGCTATTGCTTCTGGGATCACTGAATATCGCACTATTTGCCTTCAACCTGATTCCGCTTTTGCCACTCGATGGCGGTCATGTTTTGGCAGGGGTTTACGAATCTCTTAAGCGCGGTGTGGCAAAACTCTCGGGTAGGAAAGAACCGGTTCAGGTCGACACCGCGGCAGCATTACCACTGGCCTATGCGGTTTGGGTCTTGCTCATCGCGGTTGGAATGCTCGTCATAATCGCCGACCTCACCAACCCAATTTCGATTTGATTTGGAAGTAAGTTTTGCTTTTAGTAGTTGAATGCTGATGGCTATGGAAGGAATCAAGTGCCAGCTGTAAACCTAGGACTACCTAAGTCTCCGCCTCCAGTACTCGCGCCCAGGAGAAAGACCAGGCAGATCATGGTGGGCAAGGTTCCTGTTGGAGGCGATGCCCCAATCAGTGTGCAATCGATGTGCACCACTCCAACCACCGATATCAACGCAACCCTGCAGCAGATTGCCGAGCTAACTGCCTCCGGCTGCGACATCGTTCGAGTTGCGGTTCCCTCCCAGGATGATGCGGATGTGCTTCGAATTATTGCCAAGCGCTCCCAGATTCCCGTGATTGCCGACATCCACTTTCAACCGAAGTATGTTTTCCAAGCCATTGATGCGGGCTGTGGTGCTGTGCGAGTAAATCCCGGCAACATTCGCAAATTTGATGATCAGGTTGGCGCGATTGCCAAGGCGGCGAAGGATGCTGGTATTTCGATTCGCATCGGTGTGAACGCCGGTTCGCTGGATCCACGCCTGCTAGAGAAGTACGGTAAACCAACTGCTGAAGCCCTCGTGGAGTCAGCCGTCTGGGAGGCATCACTATTCGAGGAGCACGACTTTCACGATTTCAAGATCTCGGTGAAGCACAACGACCCGGTGGTCATGGTGCGCGCCTATGAACTACTTGCAGAGCGTGGTGACTGGCCACTGCACCTCGGTGTAACCGAGGCCGGCCCAGCATTCCAGGGAACGATCAAGTCTTCGGTGGCCTTCGGTGCACTTCTGTCCAAGGGAATTGGAGACACCATTCGTGTTTCTCTTTCGGCCCCGCCGGTCGAGGAGATCAAGGTTGGTTCGCAGATTTTGGAGTCACTCAACCTGCGTCCGCGCAAGTTGGAGATTGTGAGTTGCCCAAGCTGTGGCCGCGCTCAAGTGGATGTCTACACTCTTGCAAACCAAGTTACAGAGGGACTCCAGCACCTCACCGTGCCGATCCGTGTCGCAGTTATGGGTTGTGTTGTGAATGGGCCAGGCGAGGCTCGCGAGGCCGATCTTGGAGTCGCATCAGGCAACGGCAAAGGTCAAATCTTCGTCAAGGGCGAGATCATCAAGACGGTTCCAGAGTCTGAGATTGTTGCAACCTTGATTGAGGAGGCAAATCGCATCGCAGCCGAAATGGATCCTGCAATCCTCGGGACCGCGCAGGTAACCGTAGGCGAATAGCTCTAACATTGTGCTCATGCCAATTCGCCTGAGCTCTTTGTTTTTGCGCACACTTCGCGAGGATCCATCCGATGCTGAAGTAGAAAGCCACCGCCTACTTGTCCGCGCCGGTTACATCCGTCGAGCAGCACCGGGCATCTTCACCTGGCTTCCGCTGGGGCTTCGGGTCAAGGCAAACATTGAGCGCATCGTCCGCGAGGAGATGGAACGAGCCGGTGCCCAGGAAGTTTTCTTCCCCGCTCTGCTTCCAAAAGAGCCTTATGAGGCAACCGGTCGCTGGGAAGAATACGGCGATAACATCTTCAGGCTTCAGGATCGCAAGAAGGCCGATTACCTCCTTGCTCCAACTCACGAAGAGGTCTTCACGCTGCTGGTGAAAGACATGTACTCCTCATACAAAGATCTGCCGCTGGCGATCTACCAAATCCAGAACAAGTATCGCGATGAGGCCAGGCCGAGAGCTGGTCTTTTGCGCGGTCGTGAGTTTGTGATGAAGGATGCCTACAGCTTCGACGTTTCCGATGAGGGACTGGCGAAGAGCTATCAGGCGCAGCGTGATGCCTACGAGCGAATCTTCCAGCGTCTTGGTGTTGAGTATGTGGTCGTGAAGGCTGATGCCGGCGCTATGGGCGGCTCTAAGTCAGAGGAGTTCCTAAGCCCATCGCCAATTGGTGAGGACACGTTTGTTCGTTCCACTGGTGGTTTTGCCGCCAACGTTGAGGCGGTGAGCTTCCAGGTTGCTCCGGAAATCGATGCCAGCAATAATCCTGCGGCTCAGGTTTTTGACTCACCAAACACCCCCACAATTGCAACCTTGGTTGACTACGCGAATCAACATCACCCAGCCTCAAGGCCTTATACGGCAGCGGACACTCTAAAGAATGTGGTTCTGGCGCTGGTTGCTCCAGATGGCAAGCGCGAGCTGGTAATCGTTGGCTTGCCAGGGGATCGAGAGGTTGATCAGAAGCGTGCTGAGGCGTTCTTTGGACCAAACGATGTGGAACCTGCAACCGATGCAGATTTCGCAAAGTACCCCTCGCTGGTGAAGGGCTACATTGGTCCAACCCTCAACGGCACCCAGTTCTTGGGAAAGGATGCTCCAGCAGGAATCCGCTATCTCGTCGACCCTCGGGTTGCCAAGGGTTCGATGTGGATCACTGGTGCAAACGTCGATCAGAAGCACATCTTCAACCTCACCTACGGCCGTGACTTTGAGGCGGATGGGGTTGCAGATATTGCTGAGGTTAGAGCCGGCGATCCTGCTCCGGATGGCTCAGGGCCACTTGAGCTTGCCCGCGGAATTGAGATTGGACACGTGTTCCAGCTTGGTCGCAAGTATGCCGAGGCGCTAGACCTCAAGGTGCTTGACGAGAACGGCAAGCTGGTCACCGTCACCATGGGCTCCTATGGAATTGGTGTTACCAGATTGGTTGCGGTTCTTGCCGAAGCCAACCGAGATGAGGCCGGTCTAATTTGGCCAGAGGCAGTCTCGCCAGCCGATGTCCACATCATTGCCGCTGGTAAGGATGATGAACCATTCCAGGCTGCCGAGAAGTTGTTGACTGAGGCTCAGTCGAAGGGGCTCGAGGTCCTGATTGATGACCGTCAAAAGGTAAGTCCGGGCGTGAAGTTTGCCGATGCCGAACTGATTGGCGTGCCCTGGGTGATCATCTGCGGCCGCGGAGTATCCGAGGGATTGGTCGAGCTTTGGAATCGTCGATCCGGTGAACGCACTCAGGTAGGGCTAGAATCTGCGATTGAAGAGCTTTTGGCTCGACGCGCATAACAGAAAAAGGCAGGCCGACCAGATGGATATTGATCTTTCAGTACTGCGACTACTTGAGCGCGAAAAAGAAATTCCATTTGATGAGCTGGTAGTCATCATCGAGGCCGCAATCCTGGCCGCTTATTTCAAGCACACCGGTGTGACGGAAAAGACTGCACGAGCCGAGCTTGACCGCAAAACCGGACACGTGACAATTCACAAACCCGTTTTCGATGAAGAGGGCAACCAGGTCTCCGAGGAAGACATCACCCCAGATGGTTTCGGTCGCGTTGCCGCGTATGCCGCAAAGCAGGTTATTGCTCAGCGCATGCGCGAGATTTCTGACGAGGGTCTGCTCGGAGAGTTCAAAGGCAAAGAGGGCGACATTGTCGCCGGCGTGATTCAGCAGGGCACCCGCAGCCACATGGTTTACGTGAATCTAGGTTCTATCGAGGCCATCATGCCCCCTGAGGAGCAGGTGCCTGGTGAGGATTACGCTCACGGTAATCGCATCCGCGTTTATGTCACCAGCGTGCAGAAGGGGCCAAGAGGGCCGCAGATCACTGTCTCGCGCACTCACCCTGGACTCATCAGGAAGCTCTTCGCTCTTGAGGTGCCAGAGGTTGCCAACGGTTTGGTTGAAATTGCCTCGGTGGCCAGAGAAGCCGGCCACCGCACCAAGATCGCCGTTATTGCCAAGCAACCTGGTATCAACGCCAAGGGAGCCTGTATCGGCGAGCTTGGTCAAAGAGTCCGAGCAGTATCGGCAGAACTCAATGAAGAGAAAATCGACGTCGTCGATTTCTCCGAGGATTTAGCCAAGTTTGTTGCTCACGCTCTATCACCGGCTCGAGTATCTAGCTCCAAGTTGGTTGACGCTCAACTTCGTGCTGTCCGAGTGACTGTGCCAGAGTTTCAGCTATCTCTAGCCATTGGTAAAGAGGGGCAGAATGCACGTCTAGCTGCAAAACTGACCGGGGCAAAAATCGATATCCAGCCAGATACTGGAGCTTAGCTCTAGCCCAAAGCGGTTAGGTGGCCCTAGAATGGACCCAGTTAGAACCTGCGTTGGCTGTCGTCAGCGCGATCTCTCAAAAAACCTAAATCGGGTTGTCAGAATCAAGAATGAGTTCGTGATTCACGATTCTTCCTCCGGTCGAGGAGCTTGGGTTCACTCGAGCTGTATCGAACAGGCTATTGAGAGAAAAGGTTTCCAAAGAGTTTTGGGTGAGGCCAACCTGGCCGAGCTTCAGAACCGGCCCGAGAAACAGGCAGAGAAACATGCTGGCAATCAAATGAGTAACTCGAAATGAGATTCGCTCAGCACTAAAGCCTGCCCTGTTCGGGTAGGCCCGGACAGGAGATAAAGTGGCGCTTCCACGCGTATACGACATAGCCAAAGAACTTGGTATTGACACCAAGGTCGCATTGGCCAAACTTGAGGAGCTTGGCGAGTACGTCAAGGGTGGTTCCTCCACAATCGCACCTCCGGTTGCCGCCAAGCTTCGCGCTGCGTTCCCCAAGGTTGACAAGCCGAAGGCGGCCCCCAAGCAGGAAACCAAGCCTGAAGCTGCCAAGCCTGCAACCGAAGCCTCAGCTCCAACTCCGGCTAGGCCTGCACCTGCAGAGTCTGCACCTGCAGCGCACGCCGCACCTGCGGCACCGGCTGCTCCAGCAGCTCCGGCTGCACCCGCTGCGAGCACTCCACTAACTGGCATTCCACGTCCTGGAAACAATCCGTTTTCTTCAAACCAGGGCATGGGTATCCCACGGCCAATGGCAAGACCAGGAAATAACCCATTTTCTTCAAACCAGGGCATGGGTAGACCACGTCCAGGTGGACCACGCCCACAGGGCGCTGGTGCTCCACGCCCAGGTGGACCACGCCCACAGGGTGCTGGTGCGCCTCGTCCAGGCGGACCTCGCCCAGCTGGCGGCCCAGGCTTTGGTGCCCCTCGTCCGGGTGGTTTTGGTGCGCCTTCTGCACCTCCAGCTGGTCGTCCAGGCCCAGGTGGCCGCGGTGGTCGCGGTGCTGGAACCGCAGGTGCATTCGGTAAGGGTGGCGGCAAGAGCAAGGCCAGAAAGTCAAAGCGCACCAAGAGAGAAGAGTTTGAGCAAAGACAGGCACCGAGCCTCGGAGGTGCTGTTGTTCCAAGAGGCGATGGCAACACTGTTGTGCGTCTTCGTCGCGGTGCATCGATTCAGGACTTCGCTGACAAGATTGGCGCTAACGCTGGTCAGCTAATTACCGTTTTGTTCCACCTTGGACAGATGGCAACTGCAACCGCATCTTTGGATGAGGACACCTTTGCAATCTTAGGTGAAGAGCTTGGTTACAAGGTAGAGGTTGTTTCCCCAGAAGACGAAGAGCGTGAGCTATTCGAGGGATTTGGTCTAGACATCTCGGTTGACATCGAGGACGAGGACGAAGACCTCCTACAGCCACGACCTCCGGTCGTAACCGTCATGGGTCACGTTGACCACGGTAAGACCAAGCTTTTGGACTCGATCCGAAACGCGAACGTTGTAGCGGGTGAGGCTGGTGGAATTACCCAGCACATCGGTGCCTACCAGGTTCACACCACTCACGATGGCAAGGACCGCGCTATCACCTTTATCGACACCCCAGGTCACGAGGCCTTTACCGCAATGCGTGCTCGTGGTACCCAGGTCACTGACATCGCAATCCTGGTGGTAGCAGCTGATGACGGCGTGATGCCTCAGACGATCGAGGCCCTGAACCACGCTCAAGCTGCCCAGGTCCCAATCGTGGTAGCTGTGAACAAGGTTGATAAGGAGGGTGCAAACCCTGCCAAGATTCGTCAGCAGCTAACCGAGTTTGGTTTGGTTGCCGAGGAGTACGGTGGCGATGTCATGTTCGTCGATGTCTCCGCGCTCCGTGGCCAGGGTATTGAGAACCTGCTGGACGCTGTGTTGCTAACCGCAGATGCTGCACTTGATCTTCGAGCAAACCCTGACAAGGCGGCTCGTGGTGTTGCCATCGAAGCCAACCTTGACCGCGGTCGTGGCTCGGTTGCAACTGTACTTATCCAGTCTGGAACTTTGAACGTTGGAGATGCAATCGTTGCCGGTTCCTCACACGGTCGTGTCCGTGCGATGTTCGATGAGAACGGAAATGCAGTGGCGGCCGCCACTCCGTCACGGCCTGTTCAGGTTCTTGGTCTGCAGTCCGTTCCTCGAGCCGGCGACACTTTTGTGGTTGCCGATGATGAGCGTCAGGCACGCCAGATCGCCGAGAAGCGCGAGGCAGCCGACAGAAATGCACTGCTTGCCAAGACCCGTAAGAAGATGTCGCTCGAAGACTTCACCAAGGCTTTGGAGGAGGGCAAGGTTGAATCACTCAACCTCATCATCAAGGGTGACGTCTCCGGTGCCGTTGAGGCACTTGAGGACTCGCTTCTCAAGATTGAAGTTGATGACTCTGTTCAGCTACGAATCATTCACCGTGGTGTTGGTGCAATTACTGAGTCTGACGTCAATCTGGCAACCGTTGACTCTGCCGTCATCATCGGATTCAACGTTCGACCTGACAACAAGGCCCGTGAGCGCGCTGACCGTGAGGGTGTAGACATTCGCTTCTACAGCGTTATCTACAACGCCCTCGAGGACATCGAGAACTCCCTCAAGGGCATGCTCAAGCCAGAGTACGAAGAGAAGCAGATGGGTACCGCGGAAGTTCGCGAGATCTTCAAGTCCTCCAAGTTCGGCACCATTGCTGGTTCCTACGTTCGCTCCGGCCTTATCCGCCGCAACGCACTCGCTCGAGTACTTCGAAACGGTGAGGTGATCAAGGAAGGTCTGAAGGTTGACTCCCTGAAGCGTTTCAAGGATGACGCGACCGAAGTCAAGACCGACTACGAGTGTGGTATCGGTCTGGGTGACTTCAACGACATCATGATCGACGACGTCATCGAGACCTACGAGATGGTAGAGAAGCCGAGGGTCTAATGGTCGATCACGCACGCGCCAGACGCCTGGGGGAGAGAATCAAGGTTCTTGCCGCCGAGGCGCTGGAGCGCGCCGTGAAGGACCCGGACCTTGGTTTCATTACCTTTACCGATGTTCGTGTCAGTCCCGATCTCACGCACGCCCGCATCTATTTCACTGTGCTGGGTTCCGAGGAGGACAAGCAGCTCAGCATCGAGGCCCTCGAGCGAAATCGAGGCAGGCTTCGAGGTGAGATTGGTCGTCAGTTGGGTGTTCGCGTGACGCCAACCATCGAGCTACTGCTTGATGAGATTCCTGCTTCGGCAGGAGCCCTGGCGGAGCTTTTAGCCGAAGCCAAGCGTCGCGATGAAGAAGTTGAGAGATTAGCGAAAAGCGCTAAGCCAGCGGGGGACGCCGACCCATGCCTAAAGCCAAAGGCTCAGGAAGACTAAGTTGCCAGCCGGTCTGGTTCTGATCGATAAGCCACAGGGTTTTACCTCGCACGATGTGGTGGCAAAGCTGAGAAAAAAGCTGGGCACCAAGAAGATTGGTCATGCCGGAACCCTAGATCCAATGGCGACTGGATTGCTGGTGCTCGGTGTCGAAGCCGGTACCAAACTCCTCACATTCTTAGTTGGTGCAGACAAGACCTACGAGGCAAGAATCCGACTGGGTCAGTCCACGGTTACAGATGATGCCGAGGGTGAGGTGCTCACTGAAACCAGTGCTCTGCATCTAAACCTTGCGACCATTGAGGCTGAGCTTTCAAAGCTTCGCGGCAGCATCTCGCAAACCCCATCCGCAGTAAGCGCGATCAAGGTAGATGGCAAGCGAGCTTACGACCTTGTCCGTGAGGGGAAAAGCGTCGAGCTCAAGTCTCGAGAGGTAGAGGTAAGCAGGTTTGAGATCAGTTCTGAGATTGAAATTGTCGACCAGTACCTCGAGTTTGATGTGGTTGTGGACTGCAGCTCTGGAACCTATATACGCGCCTTGGCCAGAGACTTGGGAGCTGCCCTGGGAGTCGGCGGCCATCTCCGAGCCCTGCGCCGAACCAGGGTGGGCGGATATCTCGTTTCCGATGCCTCGCAGTTGAATGAGGACCCAGTTGTCTTGGATCTAACCGAGGCTGCGAGCAAGGTTTTCCCACTGTGTGAATTGACCTCAGAGCAGGCTGTTGACCTCGTCCATGGTAAGAGGCTCAAGCTCGATAGAACTGGAAACTTGTGCGCAACCTTTGGCGGCAAGCTGATTGGGATTTTGGAGCCTGCGGGAGCGAGTTGTAAATCTCTGGTGGTTTTCCCGGAGGTGCTAAATGGTTGAGTGGCTTTATCAAGCCCAGCTGTGGTTTGCTCTTGGATCGGGCTTGCTTCTTGTTCTAATGGGTCTATTTGGTCGCGTGCCAAGCGGATTCTCACTCGGTTTGACAGTCACGGTCGAGGGGTTACTTATTGCTCAGCTTGCTGTTTCGCTCGGCATGGTAATCGCCGGATCCAGAGCCGAGATCGACACCTGGGAGTATTTTGGCTACCTCTTGGTGGCGCTTTTGATTCCAGTGATCGGACTCATATGGTCACTAGTCGAGAAGACCAAATGGTCCACTGTGGTTTTGGGTGCGGTTTCCCTAACCATCGCAGTCATGCTGGTACGGATGTGGCAAATTTGGAGCGGTGAAATCGTCAACCTGAGTTGATAAGTTCACCTGCCGTTAACCTTTGAAACAGTAAAGCTTCACCTTCGCTCACAAACATTTCTAACTATGACTGTTCCTGCGCAGCGAAAACTATTGGCAAAGCCTTCGCGCACCGCCGACAAGGTGTTTTTCGCAGTTGCAAAAGCCGCAGGCTACTCGTCCTTTGTAATCATCGGGCTCATCCTGTTCTTCCTCTCGCTGCGCGCGTGGCCAAGCTTCGAGAGACAGAACATCGTTGACTTTGCATTTGGAACCAGCTGGGACAACACTGTCACCCCTGCCATTTTCAATATTGGCCCGATGCTGTGGGGATCGTTGCTGATCGCAGCCATCGGTGTTGTGATTGCAGTCCCAATGGCCATTTCGATCGCCTACTTCATTGAGTTTCTCGCGCCAAAGCCGATTGCCAAAACCGCGACCGTGATTGTGGACTTGCTAGCCGCAATCCCATCGGTGGTTCTGGGCCTTTGGGGTCTGGGTGTTTTCACCCCGGTTGGTGCTCACTGGGCTCAGATGCTTGGGGAGACATTTGGCGGCTTTTTGCCATTCCTGGCCAATGACACCGGCACCTACCTCAGGTCACCATTTATCGCGGCGATTGTTGTTGCCGTCATGATCGTTCCGCTGATCTCTTCTGTAACCCGAGAGATCTTCTCCCAGGTCGACAAAGAGATCATCAAGGGTGCACTAGCCCTCGGTGGAACTCGCGAATCCGTGCTTCGCCAGGTCATCCTGCCAACCTCCGCAGGCGGAATCCTTGGTGGTGTTTTACTGGCTCTTGGTCGCGCAATGGGTGAGACAGTAGCAATCTTCTTCGTGCTGAACCTGGTGTTTGACGAGTACAACTGGTTCAACCTGCTTGAGCCGCAGGGTGGCGCTATCGCATCTTTGATTCTGGCTCGATTCGGTGAGGCGACGCCTGAAGAAGTTGAAGCTCTATTGGCCGCTGGTGTAGTGCTGTTTGTAATCACCCTGATCATCAATGCGATTGCTTCCTACATCGTTCAGAAGGCGCAACCATGGAGGCGCGATTGAGTAACGTAACCGCGCAGGAGCGCCCTAAGAACGCTCAGCCTTGGACCAACCGAGGTCCTCGGGTTCGGTTGTCCTCCACCCTCACAATCGCTGTCCCATCGGCAGTGTTTGGTCTGATTTTGCTTCTCAGCGGCATGGACTTTATGGCAGGTTTGTTCACCATTTTCCTGCCCATGCAGTTGCTTTTTGGTGCTGCCGCAGGCTACTACTCCTATGGCAAGCGTGGAGTTACAGACGGTCTGCTCTTGGTGGTGACCTTCTTCCTTTCCCTATTTGTATTCGTGCTTCTAGCGTCAGTGCTTTGGTCGGTCATTGAATCCGGCTTCCAGGCACTGAGTCCGCACTTTATCTACCAAAACAACGTCTATGTGTCCGGAAAAACTGGTCTGGAGATCGGTGGCGTTGGCCACGCAATTTTGGGAACTGTCATAACGGTAGGTATCTCCACACTCGTGACAGTTCCGCTTGGTATCGCTACCGCCGTGTACCTAACCGAGACTCGCGACTTTGGTCGCGGCACGGTCCGCACGCTGCTGCAGGCTATGTCAGCTCTTCCTTCGGTGGTTTCGGGGCTGTTCATCTACTCGATGCTGATTCTCTCGGGATTCAGCGGTTACTCAGGTCTTATGGGCTCACTTGCGCTGATCCCACTTATGCTCCCCACGGTTTCCCGTGTGGCTGAGGAATCGCTACGACTGGTTCCAAAGGATCTTCGAAATGGAGCGCTGGCCTTGGGTGCACCGTCATACCGAGCCTTCTTCATGGTTACCCTGCCCGCTGCAAAGTCAGGCATCGTTACCGCAGTTCTATTGGGAATCGCTCGAGTTATCGGCGAGACCGCCCCAATCCTGCTGACCATGACCTTGGCAAATGGGACCAACATCAACCCACTCGAAGGTGGAATGGCAACGCTGCCTGGCTACATCTTCAACTACATCCTGCTCGGTGACCCAACCTCGATAGCTCGTGCCTGGGGAGCAGCGTTAGTGCTACTGATTTTCGTCGGAATTCTCTTCGCAGCGGCTCGCATGGCGAGTGCGCCAAAGAAGGCTAAGAAAAGGAGCGCCAAGTAATGGCTAACTTCCACCTAGAGACAAAAGACGTCAACGTCTGGTTTGGCGCTCGCCACGTGTTGAGCAATGTCAACCTGCAGTTCCCCGAGAACGAGGTCACCGCATTGATTGGGCCATCCGGTTGCGGCAAGTCAACGTTCATCAGAACCCTGAACCGCATGCACGAGCTAATCCCGGGTGCGGGTTTCGCAGGCGAGGTCTTGCTTGATGGCCAAGACATCTATGGGCAGGCTGTCGATCCGGTAGATGTTCGCATCAAAATCGGCATGGTGTTTCAAAAGCCAAACCCATTTCCAACGATGTCTATCAAGGAGAACGTTATCTCCGGCCTGAAGCTATCGGGCATCTCTCGATCCGATTCAGGCGATCTGGTTGAGCAGTCTCTGATGCGCGCGTCGATGTGGAATGAGGTGAAGGACCGTCTCAATGATCCGGCTATCTCACTCTCCGGTGGCCAGCAACAGCGTCTATGCATCGCTCGATCCCTTGCCATGAACCCAGACGTGCTCTTGATGGATGAGCCCTGTTCAGCACTTGACCCAGGTTCCACTCGTCGAATCGAGGAGACCATTCTTGAGTTGAAGGAGTCGATGACCATTGTCATCGTGACCCACAACATGCAGCAGGCTCAGCGAATCTCTGACAGCACCGCATTCTTCCTTGCCGAGGACAACACTCCAGGGCACGTGGTTGAGTTTGGCAAGACTGAGCAGATTTTCTATGGCCCAATCGACCCACGCACCAACGAGTACGTAAACGGAAGATTCGGATAGAAACCAACTGTTCACCTGACGTTAGCCATCCGGTGACGAATTGTTAGCTCGGTGAAGTGAGACTGCTAGCGCATTCCGAAAAACTAGGAGATTTGATGCGAAACAAGTTGTTTGGAGCCGTGGCAATCGCCGCCCTGGCCACCACAGCATTTGCTGGTCCAGCTCACGCTGGCGAGACCGTCACCGCCGGTGGCGCTTCCTACACCTTCGCGCTTCAGCAGGTGTGTTCACAGGCTTACACCGAGCACAAGGTCACCTATGCATCTGTTGGCTCTGGAGCCGGTAAGACTAACTTCCGCAATGGAACCTACGACTTCGGTGGATCCGACTCTCTCTACTCAGCAACCGAAGCCAAGCCAAGGAATTTTGTCTACATCCCGCTTCTGGGTGGTCCGATCACCATGGCTTACAACCTGCCAGGCGTTACCCGCCTCAACCTCACCCCGAAGGTCATCGGAGCGATCTACGAGGGTCGCATCACCAAGTGGAACGACAAGGCCATTGTTGCCCTGAACAAGACTGCAAAGTTGCCTAACTCCGCAATCGTCCCAGTGTTCCGTTCAGATGGCTCGGGAACCACCTTCAACTTCACCAACTGGCTGACACAGAAGAAAGCAGGGTCCTTTAAGGCGACCGATGCTTTCGCAGCGTCCACCAACGTTGTCAAGGGTGCAGTTGGCTCTCGTGGTAACTCAGGTGTAGCAACCTCGATTGCTTCGACCGCTGGTGCGATCGGTTACATCGATATCGCCGATGCTGACAAGAACAAGCTCACCTACGCTCACGTTCAGAACGGTGCCGGTCAGTTCATCAAGCCAACCGTTGCAAACTCCAAGCTATTCATCGAGAAGCAGCTTCTAAAGTCCACCGGCCAGGTCGTTTTCGACTACAACGCCAAGGTGCGCGGTGCTTATGACCTTTCACTAGTGAGCTACGGTCTCGCACCTACCGCAAATGGCACCGCTAAGGCTGCTGCTGTGAAGGACTACCTGTCCTACTTCGTGAACGAGTGTTCTCCAAAGAATGCAGCCAAGGAGGGCTATGTAGCTCTCTCGGGCAGCATCCTCAAGAAGGCAAACGAGTTGATCAAGAGGATCAAGTAACAACTAGATAGTCAAGGAGTAAGCCGGGGCGCCAGTGGTGCCCCGGCTTATGCCGTGGAAAGGAAAACCGTGAATCGCAGAGTCCTAGCTGCCTCAGTCTTGTCATCACTCTCGGCGCTGGTGCTCACCGGTTGCAATCCTCCAATGCCGGAATCTCTCAAAGTCGAGTTGGCTGAGCGCACTGTGCAGTGTGGTGAGAGTTTTGTAGACCTCGCGATTTTCGCGGAGATGGCCGATGTGGCGGAGTTTTGGAATGGCTCTATGGACACGGCCTGCGAGGGCTCGATGGGTTTCAACCTAATCGATGGTGACCTAGCCGGAAATGGCGTGCAGATAACTGAAGGTGCGCTGAGCTGTCAGGCGTTTGCGAGCGTTCCAGTGGCGGTGGATGCCGCGGTTGTCTCTTTCTATTTCGAAGAGATCTACGAGTTGAATCTTTCTTCCGAGGCTGTTGCCGGCATCTTCTCTGGTCAGGTAACGAAGTGGAACGACCCGCTGATTGCGGATTTGAACCCAAATGTTGAGATGCCTGACCTTCCAATAAACGTGATTCCGGAAGCCCCTGCACCTGCAATCGACGCAATGCAGCTATGGGTTTCGAGCCTGCTTGGTGAAGAGGTTGACTTTTCCCTGCTTACCCCATCGGAAAATCCAGAAGTTGATGCCCTATACGCCCTAGCCGAGGGAGACATCAAACTCACCAGCTTCTCGGCACTGCAGGTTTCGGGCATGGGATACGCAAACTTTGTGAAAGACGCTTCTAACCTCGACACCCTGCTGCTTCCGGACCCACTGACGATTCAGACTGCAATTGGTCAGACTGTCGTTACTGGAGAGGCACCTAATTTGAGTTTCACCTATGACCCATCGATTGAAGCTCAGCCGCTACCTGGTCAGTTTGAAGCCCTACTTCCGTGGGGTGCGGTGTACCCAGTGACCATGGCCCTGTGTGGGGAAGATGATCTTCAGACTCGCTATGTCGCTCGTTATGCGCTGAGGCTGGACGCTCAGGGCTCAATCGCGACCGGTGTATTGAACCAGCTGAACGAGGACGTCCGGGTCGCAGCAATCTCGGTAGTTGACGATGGACTTCCAGAGGTTGAGATTCCAGCGGATCTTGAGTTAGAGCAGTAACAGTAAGCTTTCCTCCGTGGCAAATCAGCTCGGAGTAGGGAGACTGCTCATTGCGGTCTATGGGGTTTTTGCCCTATCCGCGACCGCCCGAGCGCTCTACCAGTTGGCCACAGAATTTTCACAAGCTCCAATTGCCTATGTGCTTTCGGCGCTTTCAGCCCTGGTCTACGTATTTGCTACGTTGGCACTGGCTCGCTCCAGTTGGCGAAAGTTTGCCCCTGCCGCAGTTTGGTTTGAACTTGTTGGTGTGCTGGTGGTTGGAACTTTGAGTTTTGTTATCCCGCAGTGGTTTGCTCACCCTTCGGTTTGGTCAGGATTCGGAGCAGGCTATGGCTACGTACCTCTTGTCTTGCCAATACTCGGCTTGATTTGGTTGCGGAGAAATCGTGCTTGAGGTTGAGTCAATCTCGGATCTTCCGACCAACTTTCCCAATCTTGCGGTCGCAATAGGAAAATTCGATGGCCTTCACCTGGGTCACAGACAGTTGATACATGAGCTCGTTGACTATGCCCAGGAATCCAACCTCGCACCCTGCGTGATTAGCTTCGATCGCCACCCCAATCAAACTCTTCGACCAGGTGAGGTTCCAGCGGAGTTACTGTCACCCGCTCGCAAGGCTCAGATTCTCGAGGATCTAGGTATCGAGGCGCTAATCAGTTTGCGCTTTGATGAGCAATTGGCAAATACCGATCCACGGCAGTTTGTGAATGAACAGCTTGGTTCTCGTGTGCAGATGGTATTCGTGGGAGAGGGCTTTCGCTTTGGTGCTGGAGGCCGAGGTGGAGCGCAAACGCTTCGCGAGCAGGGTGACCTGTTAGGTTTTCGAGTTCGCGAGATTCCGCCGGTGACGATCGGCGACGATGTCGTATCCAGCACCCTAGTCAGAAATTTGTTGGCGGCAGGCAAGGTTGCTGCCGCGAGCATGCTCTTGGGAAGAGACCATGAAATCGTCGGAGAAATCGAACACGGTAGGAAACTAGGTCGAACCATCGGTTTCCCCACTGCCAACTTTTCCCGCAATTCGGTGGGTATGTTGCCTCAAGACGGCGTTTATGCCGGCTGGTTGATAGCAGATTGTGTGCGTTATCCGGCCGCACACTCGGTTGGCACGAATGACTCTGTTGGTGAGGTGCCAAGGCTGATCGAATCCCATGTAATTGGAAGAGATGACCTGGATTTATACGGCAAGGTCTGCACTGCGGTAATTCACGCCCAGGTGAGACCTTGGGCGAAATTTGAGTCGCTGGAGCAGCTGGTTGAGCAAATCAGTGCTGATGTCTTGGCAGCGACTGAGATTTTGGAGAGTATTGAGGCATGACCTTCGTTGATGCGGTTCAGAGCGGATTCAAAAACGCCTTCAATTTCAAAGGTGCAGCGTCCAGATCTGAGTTTTGGTATTGGGTGCTGTTCACCCTGCTGCTATCTCTGGTGCTCTCCACAATTGAATCGGCAATTTGGCCACCAGTTCCATCGCAAGGCGATTGGATGGCAGACCTGGATGCTTTTGCCGCACAACCAACCCCGTTGACTTCGATTGCGGCGCTGCTACTTTTCATTCCAAACCTGTCAGTTATGGCACGACGTTTTCACGATGCCGGATTCTCAGCAAAGTGGCTGCTGCTTCAAATCGTTCCGCTGGCATACGGCATATTTGCCGGGCTTGGGGCTTTCGTGGTGCTGGCGAACTCTGATAATCCAGAGCCAACCTACGAAGAGCTAGTTGCGCTAATTTTCTTGATTCTCCCTATCGTTGCCCTAGCTATAGGAGTGCTGGTCATCTTCCTGGTGATGGCACTTCGACCCAGTAGGTCTTTCTATGACGGCAATAAGTATGTGGATCCGGTTCCATTGAGCGCAGGCGACGAAGGAACCACCGCCTAGCCAAAACAGAGATTTATCTCTAGACTTCTCAGGTTGCCGTGAAACGGCCGCGGATAAAGAGAGCAGAAACACAAGGTTTCCTGCGCCGCGCAGCGGATTGAAAGGATCAGCAAATGGCATTGGACCCAAAGGT
>JBEENY010000007.1:0-41672 GCA_041191905.1 Actinomycetota bacterium | reverse complement strand
GAGGGACTCGAACCCCCAACCTTCTGATCCGTAGTCAGATGCTCTATCCGTTGAGCTACGAGCGCTGGGCAACGATGGAAGAGTCTAGCGCAAAACCCATTCAGAACTAAAGCCCCGATTTACTTCGAGGCGCCGATCTGATCTAGAAGTGCCAGGACCTGGTCATAGAACTTGTTTTCCACATCGTCAGATAGCTTCACGACGATGGTGTTGGTCTTGGGGTTCATAAGCATGAACTGACCGCGGTAACCCTGCGTGAGATGTGAACCATCAGGCCTGTGCCACATGTTTGCACCAAATCGTTCCGAACCAAATCCGCCGAACCATACCTTCGCAGGAGTGGTCATTCTTGAGTGCCAATCTTGCGAGATGACGGCCTGTCCCTCTTGAGGACCGAATGCTGCTCTACCGCCGTTCAGAAAGACGCCTCCGACCAATGCAAGATCTCGGGCGGTTGCGTTGAAGCAGCAGAAGGACTTCTCCCAACCACCCTCTCTATCAACAGCCCAGCTGGCATCGTTGGCGGCACCAACGCGCTCCCAAATCCTTGCTCCAAAGTAGTTTGAGAGGGACATGCCAGAAACCTGAGTCACAACCATGCCAAGGAGCTGGGTATTTACCGACCGGTACTCATACTCTTCACTACCTGGTTCACAAACCACCTTTAGGTTGTTTCGAAGCACGAAGTCGATGTCGGTGGTGGCAAACATCTGAGCTACCGGATAGCCCCAGCCAGCCGGACCGGATGGGTAGTCCTCGTCGATACCAATACAGGACTGCATATCGAGCAAATGCTTAATAGTTACCTGATCTAGTCCCTCGACAAATTGATACTGCGGGAGGTATGTGGTTACTGGTTCTTGCTCTCGGATAAGACCATCGTCGATGAGGTTACCGATCGCCATGCCAACCATCGTCTTACCAATACTCATGGTGTTGATCTGCTGGTCGGCCGAGAAGTCCTCTGAGTAACTCTCGTAGGTAATAACGCCGTCACGAATAACCAGCAAGGCCTTGGTGGCAGTTGCTCTGAGCAAATCTTCAGTGACGTAACTCTGACCCTCAAATTCGAAGGCCTCGGGTAGTTGCTCCTGAACTGCCGAAACCTCAAGCTGGGTTGGCAAAACAGAGGCCGGTATCACATGGGTGGGCATCAGCTCCGGCTGCTCCGATGGCACACTCTGGGCAAGCTGATAGGCAGCAACCGGGTTTGGGTAACGAACAACCAAGGTAAGGGAGAAAGCGGCAACCGAGAGTGCAAGGATTGGAATCAGAATCCAGAATGTGAAAAACTTGAAGGTCTTTTTCATAAGAGGTGCGGACGAGCCTAGGCCCGTGTTATCCGACTCCTCCTCTCAACCTTTAGATCAAGGCAGAAAAACGTGTGCCAATGGTAACCCGAGCGCTACATAACCGCTAATTGATTACTTCAGCGCCCGATTGGTTACCGCAATGGACGCAGCTTGGAGTGCTGCAAGTAGAAAAAAGACTGTCCCGATTCCACCAAACGCTATGGCTCCCGCTACTGCAGGGACCACCACCTGTCCCAGGCGATTTGAAGTCAATCGAATCGATATCGCAAGGCCGCGGTGCTGCGGATCCGATATTCGTGAAACCCAGGCCATGGTCGCAGGCTGACCAATACCCATAGCAAAACCAGTTATCGCAATAACCACTGCGAGCAAATAGAACTCCGTGACGAAGGCAATTGCGATTGAGCCAAGCAGGGTGATCAGCGCTCCAGCATTCAGCATGAACTTCATACCGAAGCGGTCGTTAATTCGACCAAGCACCACTCTCACGCCCATGGAAGAGACGGCTCGGATTGCCAACAATATTCCTATCTCGGTAGAACCAAACCCGAGCTGTCTTCCAAGCAGTGGCAAGAAGATCAACATCACATCAACCACCGCCGTCGACGATCCGGCTACGAAGATTGCAGACTTGTAGCCCTTCACGCTAAGCACTCGCCTCACCGCACTCGCATTGAGATTGAGGTTTCCCTTTGCAACCTCAGTTTTCGGGAACAGTCCAATGACACTGAATACGGCTCCGACAAAGAGTGCGATGGCAAACCACAACGCCGCATTCACTTCAACATCAGTGCCGCCTCGGTCGGCCAAGATGCCACCAAAAAAAGGTCCAATAGCATGCCCAACTGAGGCATAAAAGGTGAGCAGACCAAAGTTGCGCTCATACTTTGGATCAGCGGAGCGATTGGCAATCATGGTCTGACCGCCCAGCATCGCAAAGAGATGCCCAATGCCAAGTAGTGGCATTGCAATAAACAGAAAAGGCAGGGTCTCGATGAATATCAGGCCGAGGGTAACCAGCAGGGGAATGGCCGAGCCGACCACTAGAGCGGTGCCTGCCCTGCCTTTGTCCACCCACTTTCCCATCACTATCGCGAAGATCAAGGGTGCGATCGCGAAGGCTGAACCAACCAGACCAACCAACACAGCGTCGGCACCCAGATCGACCGCGCGGTAGGTGATCATTGGCCTGACGACATAAACCCCGGCCTGGATGAAACCCGAGTTAAGCAGAACGAGCAACAGCCAACGACTGTTGCTCGAACTACTTAGTGTCATTTACGCGTTCTTGTTTTTCCAGAGTGCGTAGAGCTTTGGAATTGCGATCACTACCGCCAGCAGGACATAAACGCCGACTGAGAAAGGTGTTGCCACAAGAATGCTTGGATCACCTGACGATGCCTGAAGAGCTCTTCTGAACTCCTGCTCCGCCATCGGACCCAAGATCACACCCAAAATCAAAGGTGTGACCGGATAGCCAAACCTTCTAAACAAAAGGCCAAGCAAACCGATGATTAGAGCAACCCAAATCTCCCAGGTATCGCCGTTGAGCACATAGGCACCAACAAGTGCGAACAACACAATTCCGCCGTATAGGTAAGGAGCCGGAATCAAGAGCATTTTGGCCCAAACGCCAGCAAGTGGCAGGTTGAGAACAAGGAGCAGAAGGTTTCCGATAAACAACGACGCAATCAGAGTCCAAACCAAAACCGGCTGGTCGGTGAACAGCAGCGGTCCAGGCTTAATGTCGAACTGCTGGAAGGCGGCAAGCATCACTGCAGCGGTTGCGCTGGTTGGAAGACCCAGAGCCAAAAGCGGCACCATAGCACCGGCTGCGTTCGCATTGTTAGCCGCTTCCGGACCAGCAACTCCCTCGATTGCTCCCTTACCGAATTCATCGTGCTTCTTCTTGGCCAAGCGCTTCTCAAGGCTGTAGCTGAGGAAGGTTGGAAGCTCCGAACCACCGGCTGGCAGAACACCGGTTGGGAAACCAATCGCGGTTCCACGCAACCAAGGGCCCCAGGAGCGCTTCCAGTCCGACTTGGTCATCGTCGCGAAACCCTTGAAGGCATTTCTATCGATTGGACTCAGTCGACCGTAAAGCGCAACGTAGAGGACTTCACCAAGAGCAAACAACGACACGATCAAGACCACGGTTTCGATGCCGTCGGTCATCTTTGGGATGTCAAAGGTAAGGCGGGATGCACCGGTTTGAAGGTCGAGACCGATAAGTCCCAGTACCAGACCCATGCTCAGTGAAAGCAAGCCACGAATTACCGACTGACCAAGCACTGCACCGACCGTTCCGAATGCCAATACCATCAGGGCAAAGAAGTCGGCCGGCGTCATTCGAACACCAATCCAGGCAATGGTCGGTGATGCCATAGCGACAATGCCGGTTGCAATTGCACCTGCGACGAAGGATCCGATAGCAGCCGTGGCCAAAGCCGCACCTGCACGACCATTGCGGGCCATCTTGTTGCCTTCGATGGTCGTCATTACCGATCCAGACTCACCTGGAGCGTTTAGCAAAATCGACGTTGTGGATCCACCAAACATGGTTCCGTAATAGATCGCACCAAACATGATCAACGCAGCGGTTGGATCAACCGTCAGAGTCACTGGCAACAGCAGCGAGATAGCAAGTGCTGGGCCGATTCCAGGCAGGACACCAACGAGGGTTCCCAAGATAGTTCCCAGCAGACCAAACATCAGGTTGGTCAGCGTGAGTGAGGCAGCAAAGCCTTCTAAGAAGTGTGAAAGGTCCATTACCAACCACCGTCCTCGATGGTCTCACCCGCGGGTTGAAGGAAATCAAATCCAAATGGCAGGTATAGCTGGAGTCCCTGCGTAAAGCCGATAAAGACCACCACACTGACAATCACGGCGACGATAGCGAGTATCAGATTTCGCTTTACACCAATGGCTTTACCAACCAAGAAGTAGAGCACTGGACCCATGATCAAAAATCCCAGGATCTCAATCAGCGCTGCGTAGAGCGCGAGAGCTAGGACAACGATGCCAAATGGCTTCCAGTTTGCTTTTTCTAGCGGGGTGCCGGCCTCAATACCCTCCGGCTCTCCCTTAGCACCGCGCAACACAAAGATCAGCTGCAGTGCGGAGAGGAAAAACATCAATCCACCAACGAGGTAGGCGAAGACTTTTGGTCCCACGAATCCAACCGCGTTGGACTCAACCATGTTGGTGGTGTCAACTAAAACTACGACTGAAGTTGCAAAGAGGAAGCTGGTGAATACCAGCTCCCCCTTTGCAACCTGCTTTGAAGCTAGGGTCACAGAACTAGAGTCCTAGGTCGGTGTATAGCTTCTTGATCTTGGCCTCTTCACCCTGTAGCCAGGTGTTGTAGGCATCGCCTGCTAGCCAGTTGTTGCTCCAGACGTACTTCTTCAGGTTGTCCTTCCAGGCCTGGCCGTTACGAGTAACGTCCAGTGCACGGATGACTAGGTTGCGGTCAGCAACGCTGGTGCCCTTTGGAAGCATGAAGCCTCTCCAGTTCACGGAGACCATGTCAACGCCCTGTGACTTGAAGGTGTCAGTTGGAATACCGGTTACCTTCTTGGCTGAGCTGATACCTAGCAGACGTAGGGTTCCAGCAGCAACCTGTGACTGGAACTCACCCCAACCGGAAATACCGGCCTTTGCAGTTCCGTTTAGAAGCGCAGTGGTCACCTGAGCACCACCGGAGTAAACGATGTAGTTGAGGTCCTTGATCGATAGACCGATGCTCTCGTACATCTGAACTGCGGTGTAGTGGTCAATGCCACCCAAGTTTCCACCTGCGATTGGCAGCGCGGTCTTCTTGGCCTTGATGTCCTTCACGAGGTCAGCCAGAGTCTTGTATGGGGAGTTTGCAGGAACAACCACAACCTCGTACTCACCCATTAGGCGAGCAGCGGCAACAGTGTCAGAGTTCTTGAACGAAACCTTGGTTGACTGAACTCCACCAACTAGAGCGAATCCCATAACCAACATCTTTCCGGCCTTGCCAGAGTCGTTGTTCAGGAAGCTCGATAGACCAGTGGTTCCACCTGCACCTGGAAGGTTGCGGTAAGTGGCGTCGGACTGAAGCACGCCCTCAGCCTTCATCGACTCCATAAAGCGACGAGCGGTAGTGTCATAACCACCACCAGCACCTGCTGGAACCAAAACATCCATGCCCTTTAGGGTTGGCCACTTGGCGTACTGCCAGATGCGCTTGCCCTTGAAGCTTCCCTGTGGTGCGACCTTACAAATCAGGTCACTACCGTCAGCACCTCGCTTTGCAGCCACCTGACCAGAGGTTGCACAAGCTAGTCCGTAGCGTGCGTTCTCTGCGCGGGTGTTTGCATTGGCCGCAGGGGCCAGGGTGATGGTAGAAGCAACCAACGCCAGCGTCGTTGCTGCGATAGCAATCTTCTTCACTATTTGTCCTCCAAATAAAAAGTGGGACGATTTCCACTTTTGGAAATCGGCTTCGGAGGACGAGGGGATCGTCAAGCAGTTAACCCCGTTGTCAACCGAAGACTGAGTCTCTCCCGCCACTTTTTAGGTGACCAACCAATCCGGGCTTTTGGGCCGTGATGACGAACTGATTGCCTAGGAATACTCCCTCAGTAATGGGGACTGTATCGGAAAACGCTTCCAGAGCGCAAACAAAACACGGACTGAAATTTAAGAATTTGTTTGATTCTGGTTAAGAATGTCCGGTTCTTGGCTCGGATTTAGAGCGGAGACGGAGGGATTTGAACCCTCGAGGGACTTTTAAGGTCCCTACCCACTTAGCAGGCGGGCGCACTCGACCGGGCTATGCGACGTCTCCTTGGTGCCTAGAAAGCCTATAGGAAAACTCTCGGCTGTTCGACCACTACTTTGAGCAGCTCTTGACCGAAGCCTTAGTTCCCTGAACCCACTCGGGCAGAGTCTCGACAGTTTCACTCCCGGAGACTGGGGCCTGGGTTTCGGTAGTTTCGGTGGATGCACCAGTAGATGCTTCTTCCTCGGCAACAACAGCACCCTGGCCCAGGTTTGCCTTGGCAAAAACCAGTGGCTCGTCATTGGCAATCTTTTCGAATAAGAACTTGCCCTGGTCCTCGATTAGACCGACACGGCCTGAGTAAGCACCCTGCATGCTATAGACGGGGAGCTTGATAAAGGTGATCATGTCTAAGTCAACGTCATTCACCTCACGCGCCATACCCAACATCACACCGATATTGGTGAGGGAGTTGGAAAGCTGCATGTTCTCAAGAGCCGCGGTTCCGATGCGGAACATCTGGAATGGGTTGGTTAGAACGTTCTCCGACTTGAGCTTTCTGGCCAAAGCAGACAGGAAAACCTGTTGGTTTGAAATACGCGAGAGGTCAGATCCGTCTCCGACTCCATAGCGAGTGCGGAGGAATGCGAGTGCATTCTCTCCCTGGAGGGTGTGCTCCCCTGCCTCAAGATAAAGCTTGGTCTTGTCGTCGTTGATGTCCTCGGAAACACAGACCGTCACGCCACCAACAACCTCACTCATCGCGATTACACCCTTGAAGTCGATCATCGCAAGGTAGGGGATCTTGATGCCGGTTAGTGACTGCACGGTTTGCAGAACACAGGCTGGGCCACCAGAGTTCATGGTGGCGTTTATCTGCACCAAATCCTTGGCTGGATAGGGGTCACCGCCCTCAGGATTGCGGCACTCAGGCTGCGGAACCATGAGGTCTCTAGGGAACGACAGTGCTACAGCATTAGATCGATCTGCGGTGACGTGCAGCAGGATTATGACGTCTGCGAGATTTGCGGTCGAATTGCCATAGGCGGTTGAGCCTTGACCGGCTCTGGTGTCAGATCCAATTAGCAGGATGTTGATCGGACCATTGATTTCCTCGGGGGTGGGAAGTTGATACTCCTCACCATCGGTCGAGAAAACATCGATACCGGAAGCTGAAAGTGTCTGGGTTAGGTAGACGTAACCCCCGCCCAATAGGGCTACCACGAGACCAACCACGCTGGCCATAGCAATAAAGGTTTTCTTGAGCCAGCCTCTTCGCTTTGGTCTCGGCGTTGACGAAAAATCGTATTCCGGCTGAGTCACCAGAGAAGTCTAAAGATAAAAGCCTGAGTTGTCCCTAGGAAAAATAAAACCCGCCCGAAGGCGGGTTTTCTCTGGCGGAGGCCGTGGGATTCGAACCCACGAGACATTGCTGTCCACTGGTTTTCAAGACCAGCTCCATCGGCCGCTCGGACAGACCTCCGCATGGAAGTTTAGTGGGCTAATCGAGAAACTGCAGCCCCTCAATTGAGCTCAATACCTCGGCAACTCCATCATCATCAACAGAGGCGGTTACGGCGGTTGCTTCGGCTTTGACCTCATCCGGTGCCTGGCCCATGGCGAACGCATAACCACCCAGGTCCTTAGCCCAGCGGAACATCTCGAGGTCATTGCGGCCATCGCCCATCACCACAACCTGATCACCTGGAATCCCAAGCTGAACGCGAAGTCGCTCTAGACCATGACCTTTATCAATCCCCTTGGGGGCGATGTCTAGCCAGGCGGTGTAACCGATCGCGTAGGAAACAGACTGCAATCCAATCTCCTCGATGATGCCAAGAAACTCCTCGACATCATGGTCTGGCGATAACACCACTACTCGTGAAACCGGGTGGTGCGAGAGGGTGTCTAAATCTGCCTCATAGTTTTGGTCACCCAGTGAATAGGTAGGAAATGGCTTGTTAAATCGGTAGCTGCCGTCCACATCTTCAACCGCAAAGTGAGCATTTGGAAGTTTCTCAATTAGAAGGCCAAGAATCTCGGATGGGTCAAAGGTCTTCACTTCAACCACGTGATAGCCGCGAGCGCCGCCAAGCTCAATAGTCACAGCTCCATTGGAGCAAACTGCATAGCCCTCGGTTAGGCCAAGCTCTTTGATAACCGGGTAGGCGTTTGCTGCTGCTCGCCCTGTAGCAATCACGACCTTGTGACCAAGGTCACGCACTCGTTGAACCTCTTGCTTCACCCGTGGCGAAAGTGACCCATCATCGTGGACGAGCGTGCCATCGATGTCGATGCCAACTAACCAGGGTGAGCCCATTACGACTAGGCCTTGGCTGTGATTCGCTCGACGCCACCGAGATATGGTCGAAGTGCTGCGGGGATAACGACTGAACCGTCTTCTTGCTGGTGGTTCTCCAAGATCGCAACTATCCACCTGGTGGTCGCAAGCGTGCCGTTCAAAGTCGCTGCGGTCTTTGGCTTACCAGACTCATCTCTGTATCGGGTATTGAGTCTGCGAGCCTGGAAAGTGGTGCAGTTAGAGGTTGAGGTCAATTCGCGGTAGGTCTGCTGCGATGGCACCCAAGCCTCAATGTCGTACTTCCTAGCTGCCGAGGAGCCCAGATCGCCAGCCGCGACATCAATTACTCGGTATGGAAGTTCGCACTTCTGCAGCATCTGCTCCTGCCAAGCCAACAGGTTCTTGTGCTCCTGCTCCGCATCCTCTGGTTTGCAGTAGCTGAACATCTCTAGCTTGTTGAACTGGTGCACGCGCAAGATGCCCTTGGTGTCCTTGCCGTGAGATCCGGCCTCACGGCGATAACAGGTTGACCAACCGGCGTATCGAATTGGTTCAGAGAGATCATCAAGAATTTCATCACTGTGGTAACCGGCGAGTGCAACCTCGCTGGTACCGGTGAGGAAGAGCTCGTCTGCGGGAAGGTAGTAAACCTCTGATGCGTGCTCACCCAAAAACCCAGTTCCCTGCATTACCTCAGGTCTTACCAAGGTTGGAGTAATAAGTGCGGTGAATCCAGCCTCAGTTGCCTGGTCGAGCGCGAGTTGCATCAGAGCAAGCTCGAGCCTTGCTCCCAAGCCCTTCAAAAAGTAGAAGCGTGATCCGGAAATCTTGGCACCGCGGGCTATGTCGATGATGTCTAGTTGCTCACCAAGATCGGAGTGCTCCTTTGGGGTAAAGGAGAAGTCGCGCTTTACTCCAACCTCTTTGATCACTACAAAGTTCTCTTCGCCACCTGCTGGCACATCCTCGATGACAACGTTCTCGATCTTGAACAACACTGCGTTCAGCTCTTCTTGAGCCCTATTGGCCTCTGCATCGGCAGCCTTCACCTTTGCAGCCAACTCCTGGGCCTGAGCGACAAGCTCTGCCTTCTGCTCTTTTGGCGCGGTTGCAACCAGCTTGCCGTGAGCATTCTGCTCGGCACGGAGCTTCTCGAAATCATTCAAAGATTGACGGCGATGCGACTCGAGCTCGAGTGCCCTATCAACGAGTCCGACATCGGCACCACGTGAGCGCTGGGAGGCCCTGATGGCCTCTGGGTTTTCCCGCAACAGATTTAGGTCAATCACGTGCTAAAGCCTACCTTTCCTAACCTCGAGCCTGCGTAGACAAGCGAAACACCCAAGAAGCACATGTTCCCTAAAGGGAACATGGATAGCCGTATCCCTATGGTCACGGTGGCATGCTTTAGACGTGGATTTCAGATTGAAGATTCTGGTCGTAGATGACGAGCCATTGGTTTCGGCGCTACTTAGGCAGACACTTGAGTCCGCCGGCCACGAGGTGGAAATTGCAAACAAAGGCTCTGAGGCAGCAAAGCTTGCGAAAGTCTTTGATCCCGACCTAGTGCTAATGGATGTTGATCTTGGTTCTGGCCCTGACGGCATCGATGTTGCCAGTGCTATCAAGTTCCAATCCCCTGCAGTCTCAATAGCCTTTCTGACCAATGTGTCGGAGCCGAGGTTGGCTGGAAAGTCAGCCAAGCACCTTCCAGCAGGCAGTGCGTATCTGCACAAAGATCGCATCACAGATCCAGAAGTTTTGCTTCGCGCCATCGAGGAGACCGCAAGAGGCCGTGCGAGGCATCTGCGCGATGACCTAACAACTGGTCACAACCTAAAAAAGTTAAGCAATTCTCAACTTGAAACCATTCGCCTCCTAGCGGCCGGCAAGTCCAACGAGGAAATTGCCCAACTCCGAGGAACTACTGTTCGAGCCGTCCGGCTTTTGCTGGTTCGCGCATACAGGGCTCTAGGTATTGATGAACAGGGTGGTTCAGAGCGTAGAGTCAAGGCAGCACTCGAGTTTATAAAGGCCTCCGGACTACCAAATTGAAGCAACTAAAGGATCAAGTAGCTGGATTCTTTAACGCTTTCAGGGCCAACTGGTTACAGCTCTCCAAGGTAAACATCCTCGATTGGAAGTTCTTTGGTTGGTTCCCAGCCATTCACCTGATGACTGGTGTCGCATACGAAGAGTCTCGGTTGGGTGTGCGCTTTTCTGAACTTGTTCCAGCAATCTTGATAGCCGAAGTTTGCTTCCTGGTGAGCTTTTTTGGCGGGTACTGGATTCTCAAGCGATTGCATCCCAACGCCTTTGGGGCAACCGGAATGCTTGTGGTGCTGATCGGTGGATCGCAACTAATTCGCGGACTCGCACTTGAGATTGGTCTGGTTGAGCTTCTTGAAATCTCGAACCAGATAGACCTCCGTCGCCTGCCCGGTGATTTCACGCTCGGCTTTCTAGTTTCGCTAGTTCTCGCTTACCTGCAGACTGCACGCGCGCAGTATCAGGAGGACACCAATGCCATTGATCGTATTCGAAAAGAATTGGTCCTTAGAAGGCAGCAGGCACAAACAGCTGCTGCAGAAGCAGAGAAGGCTCTTCGCGAAAGAGCACAAACCGCACTCCTTAGCAAGCTCGCCGAGATTGAAAAATTGTTAGTCAAAACAAATCTTGCAAAAAGTGCAGACCATGTTCGTCAACTGGTCGAGCTTGAAGTCAGGCCACTTAGCAAGGACATTTGGAATCGCCTGGAGGTGCTCTCCCAAGTTGAGGCTGATCCGGGCAGAACATTGGCACAACCCTGGCCGAAAAGGATTCCGCTTCGGAGGGCTTATCGCCCGGCCCTTATATTCCTGTTTGCGAATCTAAATCTGATTGCGACGGCAAATGCCCTGGCAGGTGCTGAGTTCGCAATCACTTTGCTTCTCTACAGCGTGACTATGCTACCGATTGGAAGCTCGATCCGCAGAGCCATACCCGAAAAGTTTGAGCCCGCTTTCTGGCCGGGAATGTTGCTTTCTCTGCTCATGACTGGGTTGTCGCTGATCCCCACTTGGCTCTATCTCTTCAGCGTTGCCGAGTTGTACCCGGGTGCAGTGGGACTTCGGCAATCCGGTGCTGGACTGATCGTGCTCGTAGTACTTGGGCTTGGAATTAGGGCTGGGTTTGCAGCTAGCCAGGAGAGATCAATCGCCCGACTGGAGGAGCTCAATGATCAGCTGAGTAGAGAGATCTCACTGATTGAGCAATCAATCTGGATAGCAAAACGAAACTGGTCATTCATCGTCCACGGCACTGTGCAGGGTGCATTGACGGTAGCTCATACCCGACTGAACCAAGCAGGCAAAGACAAAGACTCCGTTCTCAAGCTCGTCAAAGGTGACATTGAGCGCGCTCGCACCGCGCTTGAATCAGGGCTAGTGACACGTCAATCTGCAAGTTCGGAGTTTGAAGACCTCAGAGAGACCTGGGATGGTGTCTGCGAGATACGAATCCAATATGAACCCGACCTACTCGAGGCGGTGGACGAAACCTCGAGAATCTGCACGGTTGAAATCGTGAAGGAAATCGTTGGCAATGCCTTCCGCCATGGTGCTGCAACAAAAATCTCTTTCCAGATCACGATTGAAGATCAGCGGGTGCAAATCTTTGCGGTGAATAACGGCAGTCCTGTCACAGAATCAACCATCGGTTTAGGAACGGATCTACTCAACGAGCTAACAGAGTCTTGGAACATCACGAACGAGAACGAAGGTGTTGCCGTTCGAGCCGTAATTCCGTTCAGGCGTTCCTGAGCGAATCGATCCAGGCCTTTGCATCGCGGTAAGCAGAGTTTGCATTATTACCCTCATGCTTGGATTCGCTCTTGTCTGCCCTCGGATAGGAACCCAAGAAAATCACGCTTGGGCTGAACCTATGAAGACCCATGAGTGCCTCGGCAATAGCCTCATCTTCGATATGACCCTGGGCATCAATATTGAATCTGTATCGACCAAAGCGATCTCCAACTGGACGCGATTCGATTCGGCTTAGGTTTACCCCCCTCGCAGCAAACTGCTCGAGCATCTCGAGCAAGCCACCAGGTCGGTCATCAGGAAGCTCAACAATCACGCTGGTTTTGTCCGAACCAGTCTTGGCAGCAGGTTTACCACTCAGCCCAAGCTCAACAAATCTGGTTTGAGCGCTTTTATTTTCACCAATGTCAGAAGCCAAAATTTCTAGCCCGTAGAGGCTAGCTGCCGATTCCGCAGCGATAACGGCGTCCGCCTCGAAACCATTAGCCAGTGACTTAGCAGCAGCTGCCGTCGATGAGGCAGGAATGTGCTGGTGGGTTGAAGTGTTTTTTGACAGCCAATTCCTGCACTGCGCATAGGCAACTGGATGAGTCAAAACAGAACTGACTTCAGAAAGCTTCTTGCCTGAACGGGCCATCAGATCAAAGCGCACCGGGACCAAGTATTCGCCGTAAATTTGCACACCAGGTGTCACGGCCAGAGCGTCTGAGGTCGCCGATACTCCACCCTCTATCGAGTTCTCGATGGGGACGACAGCTCGGTCGGCAGTTCCCGCCAACACCATGTCCATGGCATCGGTCACCGAGGAGGTGGGAAGAAATTCCGCGCTCGCAGCACTTGCTACTTGACGAGCGGCCATTTCAGTGAATGTGCCGGCGGGTCCTAGATACGCGATCCGAATTGCCTTAGACATAGGTAAAGATTAGGGGAGGCGCTAGCTGAGCAAAAGCAATAGCATGCTGTTATGTCTAATCGCGGAGACATCGCCAACCTCAGAAGGGTTCTCTTCACTGGGGGATCCACCTTTGGCCTGAGTGCGCTCTGGCTTCTATTCGCACCAGAGTTTTTCGCTGAGCTTTTGGGTCTTGACCAATCCCAAGATCTGACCTGGTCGCTGAGAATGATTGCCATCACCCTGGTTGCACTAACCGGAAACATGCTGGCACATGCCAAGTTTGGTAGCGATAGAGCTGTTGTCTGGGCCAGCAGGGTAATGCTGCTTAGCGCATTTGCACTCGGGGTTCTTACTCTTCTGATTCCTGTAGCAATTACCTGGTTCACAGTTTCATATGCCGCCGTAGGTTTCAGCTTTGCAGCTGCCTACGCTTTTTTTCTTTTCAGGCCTTCGAGGGGGTAGTCGATGCATGAGCGCGCAGGGCAACCAGCACAGCCGAATGATCTGGTAGACGTTTCCAAACTCACTGAAAACTACTTTTCTAAGAAACCAGATGTGTCCGTGGCCGAGCAAATGGTTACCTTCGGAACTTCTGGCCATCGCGGTAGCGCGAACTCAACCTCTTTTAACGAGGTCCACATTCTTGCAATCACGCAGGCGATTGTCGAGTATCGAACGAGTCAGGGGATTGCTGGTCCAGTATTCGTGGGAAGAGACACTCACGCACTAAGCGAGCCAGCCCAGCACAGCGTTCTCGAGGTGCTGGCGGGCAATGGCGTGATTGCTCTTGTTGACTCCAATAACGGCTACACACCAACCCCGGCTGTATCGGTAGCAATCATTGACCACAACAGAAATTCCAAGGCACTGGCTGACGGCATTATCATGACACCTAGCCACAATCCGCCTGCCGACGGAGGCATAAAGTACAACCCTCCACACGGCGGTCCGGCAGACTCGGATGCCACATCGCTCATCGCCAAACGTGCAAATGAACTGATAGCAGACGGTCTTTCTGGTGTTCATAGATCTGCGCCGAACCCACAAAAGTTTGACTACCGCTCTAACTACATTTCGCAACTAAATGAAGTGCTCGACATGGATGCGATATCGCAGAGTGAGGTGTCGATAGGCGCAGACCCAATGGGAGGTGCGTCAGTTGATTACTGGGGTGAGATCGCCGACCGCTTCGGACTGAACCTCAGTGTTGTCAACCCGAATGTCGACTACCAGTTTGGATTTATGACCCTCGACTGGGATGGCAAGATTCGGATGGATTGCTCTTCTCAGTATTCAATGGCATCCCTGATTCAATCCAAAAACAAGTTTGATATCGCTACCGGAAATGATGCCGACGCTGATCGCCACGGCATCGTCACCAAAGACTCGGGGCTAATGAACCCGAACCACTACCTCGCAGTCGCTATTGACTACCTGTTCAGAAATCGCCCCCAGTGGTCAATCTCAGCGGCCGTGGGAAAAACCATGGTGTCCTCTTCAATGATCAACAAAGTTGTGGCTGACTTGGGACGCGATCTGCTCGAGGTGCCAGTCGGATTTAAATGGTTCGTTCCTGGACTATCAGATGGTTCACTCGGGTTCGGAGGTGAAGAGTCTGCTGGTGGTTCATTCCTTAGAAAGAATGGAACTTCCTGGTCTACCGATAAGGACGGCCTGATTCTTTGCCTGCTTGCCTCCGAGATTCAAGCCATAACTGGATTGTCACCTTCGGAGCATTACACGAAGTTGACCCAGCGCTTCGGAGCACCCAGCTACAAGCGAGTCGATGCGCCGGCAAATCTAAAGCAGAAATCCAAACTGTCGAAGCTAACCGCGGCAGACGTTAGCGCTACCTCCTTGGCAGGGGAGAAAGTGTCCGTGATTGAAGCACAGGCTCCGAGCGGCGGAGCATTGGGCGGAATCAAAGTTTCGACTGAATCGGCCTGGTTCGCTGCTCGCCCATCAGGAACAGAGAACGTATACAAAATCTATGGAGAGTCATTCAAGGGTGATGAGCACCTGGAGCAGGTGCTTGCCGAAGCTCAGTTGCTCGTGGACTCGGTTGTTGCCGGAGAGTAATCCGGGGCTGCTGGCAATCCCCAGAACTCTTCCAACGTTTGTATTCCACTTTCGTTATATAGTCTTGCGACTTCCAGGCCAACATATCTGAGGTGCCATGGTTCATACGAGTAACCGGTGATAGCTGTCGTCGTCTCTAGGTAACGAACTATGAATCCGTAACGCCAGGAATTTTCTTGTATCCACTTGCCTGCCGAGGTGTTACCAAAACAAGCGAGGATGGCACATCCTTGCTCAGGTACAGAGACGTCAGCTGCAAGTCCAGTTTGGTGCTCTGAGTATCCGGCTCTTGCACTTCGCAATAGCGCTTCAGCCTTTCCATACTGCTTTACCTTGCTCACGAATAGGTCAGCTTGGACATCGTATGAGCGATAGGCCGAGTTCAAAAACAGCTTGCCCTCGCCGGCGGCACTCAAGCCCTTTGCCATCTCCTCCAAAGCCTTGGCGGCCGCAACTGATAAGGCAAGCTTTCGAGAGTTATCAAGAGTTTTAGAGCTTTCAACTTTCACCAAGTCATTTGGTGCATAAGTCTTTGGGGATATTTGCCTTTGCTTATTTACAACCACAAAGACTGAGTTGGGGTCGCTGAGCTTTGCTCGAATCCAGTCGGAAGAGCGAATCGAAAATGTCGGTGCGTTAGCTTCAGCTAGCTCTCCAAGACGCGACTGAACAGCACCCAATTGTCCCGCTCCGAATGCTGCCTGTATTAGCAGCAGAACCCCAGCGAAGGCCATGACTAAAGGTGGACCAAACACGAAGGCTGGTCTTCGATAGACAGGCGTAGACTGAGGCACCTAATAACCCTAAAACTTGGAGTTCGATTGACATCGGCACAAAAGCGGGAAGCCGCAAATCAACGCCAGGGTGAGATGTCTCACCGCGAAATTCTCATCGTACTTGCCGGACTTATGTCTGGCATGTTCCTGGCGGCTCTGGATCAGTCAGTCGTTGGGTCAGCTATGCGAACGATTGCTGATGATCTTGGTGGCTTGTCTATGCAGGCATGGGCTACGACTGCCTACCTAATCACCTCAACTGTGAGCACACCTATATATGGAAAGCTCGGTGACATTTTCGGCCGTCGACCGTTGTTCCTGATTTCGATTTCAATCTTCGTACTTGGCTCGGTCACTACCGGCCTGGCAAATAACATGATGGAGCTAGCCGGCTACCGAGCCCTCCAGGGTCTTGGTGCTGGTGGTTTGTTTGCTTTGGCCCTAACAATTGTCGCGGACATTGTTCCACCACGGGAGCGCGCCAGGTACCAGGGTATGTTCCTCGCTGTGTTCGGAACCTCGTCACTACTTGGCCCAATCATCGGTGGTGCATTTGCCGGCGTAGATCAGCTTTTGTTCATCGACGGCTGGCGTTGGGTGTTTCTGATCAACATCCCAATTGGTGCGATATCGCTATTCATGGTTTACAAGTTTTTGCATGTTCCCCACACACCTCGTCCACAGAAGATTGACTGGTGGGGCGCAGTGACAATCGTTTTGGGTGTTGTTCCGATCCTCTTGGTAGCCGAGCAGGGCAGGGTATGGGGATGGACATCCACGCCAACCATTGCATTAGCTGGCCTTGGAGTAGTCGGGATTATCGCGTTCTTGTTTGTTGAGAAACGAATGGGAGATGCTGCTCTGATCCCATTCTCAATGTTCAAAAGCAAGACCTTTGCAAGGACTCAGGTTCTTGGATTCATCATTGGAATCGGAATGTTCGGTGGAATGCTTGTTCTGCCACTGGTGCTCCAGGTTGCGTATGGTGCAACGCCAACAGAGGCTGGGCTACTAATGCTTCCGATGGTTGCTGGAATGATGACGGCAACCATCACGGCTGGTCGAGTCACCTCCAAATATGGAAAGTATCGAATCTTCTTCAACACAGGAACGGCAACACTGTTCCTGGGCTACACCTACATGTTCTTCTTCCTAAAGGCAGACACTCCAATCTGGGTAATGTCAATTGGAATGATCATGATCGGGCTAGGCCTAGGTCAGCTGATGCAGACCACAATGGTTGCCTCACAAAACTCGGTCGAGGCTAAGGACATTGGAGCAGCAACTTCCAGCACAACCTTCTTTAGGCAGATTGGTGGAACCTTAGGTGTGGCTGTCTTCCTTTCGATTCTTTTCGGACAGCTGAAGGACAAGGTGTTGGCAGCCTTTGAACAGCCTCAGGTGCAAGACGGATTTGCATCGGCGCTCACTGATAAGGCAGTGCTCGCAGATCCAAACAATGCTGCCATTCTGCAGCTACTGCAAGATCAGACAGGCGCTGATGCTGTTTCAGAGGACTCCTCTTTCCTAATTGGTGCGGACGACCGACTCACAGCACCATTCAGAATTGGTTTTGTCGATGCATCGCTTGACGTATTCTTCCTAGCCGCCGGTGTGGTGCTGGTGGCATTCGTTATCAGCTGGTTTATCAAGGAAGTGCCGCTTCGAGAAAAGAGTGCTTCGGCCGAGGCGGCTGCGGCTGCCGGGAATCACTAAGGGCTCTAACTACTTATACTGAGTGTTGACACGGGAGTTCGGTATACCGGGCTGAGAGGAAGACTGAGAGTCTTCGACCGTCAAACCTGATCTGGATAATGCCAGCGCAGGGAGACACCTCGATCCCGTGCCTAACTGAGAAGAAAGGCACGTAATGAAAAAACTAGCGACCCTTATTGCTGCTGCACTGGTTTTGACTGGATGCAGCAGCGAGCCAGTTGATACCACAACAGTTCGTCTCGCAACTCACGACTCCTTCATCATCACCGATGAACTAAAAGCCGAGTTTGAGGAAAGCACCGGATACAAACTCGAGGTGGTCAAGGTTGGTGACACGGGAACACTTACCAACCAGCTTGTCCTGACCAAGGACGCCCCATTCGCCGATGCGGTGTACGGCATTGACAACACATTCTTATCTGTAGCTGAGGAGAACGGCATTGCAGAGGAACTGCAGCCAATCAACTACGGAGATGTCTGCTTCAACTACGACGTTGAGTGGTTTGAGGCAACCAAGGTGACCCCACCTACCTCTTGGCGTGACCTTGGTAACCACGAGTATAAGAACCTGACAGTTATCTCGAACCCAATTCTCTCCTCACCAGGAATGGCTTTTCTGATTACCACCCACGCTGGCTTCCAGACCAGCGCTGAGGTGTTTGCCTATTGGCGATCACTTCGTGACAACGGGGTCAAGATCGCAGCATCCTGGACTGATGCCTACTTCACCGACTTCACTCGCTATGGCGGTAAGTATCCGATTGTTCTGAGTTACGCATCTTCACCAGCTGCGGAATTGGTGAACGGTGTTGAAAACTCAAAGGCACTTCGGGAGGAGTGCTTCCGACAGACTGAGTTTGCCGGCGTTCTGAAGAAGGCCAAAAATCCAGAGGGCGGAAAGGCGATTGTTGAGTTCATGAAATCAAAGTCATTCCAATCTGGACTGGCTTGGAACATGTTCGTTTACCCCACCTTGGATGTTGAACTGCCAGTTGAGTTTCAAACTGCCGGTGCACCCGCCAACTCGGTTATCGGAGACAACCTCGACTTCGCAGCAAATCGTGAACAGTGGTTGAAGGACTGGTCAGACGTCTTTGACAACTAGCCTCGAGCTATTGCTCACCACCGCATTTATCGCGGTGGTGAGCGCGGCTTTGAGCGCGCTAGTTGGATTACCTCTTGGGTTCTGGATATCTCGACTTCCAGTTCGTCTCGCCCGATTCGTAGCTGTAATTGTAACCGTCCCTTTCTTGCTTCCACCATTTCTCATTGGTATTGCCGTCGCAAACTGGACGGATAGTTTCGAGATAAATGCTTTAACCGGAATGCTTATGATTCTGTTTTCTCACACTCTGATGAATGCAGGTTTCATAGCGAGAGTTGTTGCTTCAAAGAGTTTGGAACAGGAGCAGGTGGAAGCCGCCGTTTTGGATGGCGCTGGAAGATGGCAAATCAGGCGACAAATTCAAATCCCACAGCTACTACCCTCCTTAGCAAGTGCAAGTTTGCTTGTCGCTCTGTACAGCTCAACTTCGTATGGCTTGATTCTCACTCTTTCAGCCGGGACCGTTGAAACTCTAGAAACTGAAATCGCACTTGCTGCACTGAGAGATCTCGATCTCGAAAAGGCTGGGTTCCTCGCGCTGCTCCAAACATTCCTAACCCTGGGACTGTTTTTTGCAGCCAAACAATTTGCCGGAGTTCCTACATCTATGACAGAAATTTCTCGAAGCTCAATACCTGCCGGCAAGGTCACGTCCATCACAAGTCTTCTGTTTGTAGCGCTCATTGCAACCCTCCTGACAAATGTGGTGTCGCGTGCGAACTGGGGTGATGGGGTTTTTGCCAACATAGAGAACCTCACCTCACGGGGAACTCGCTCGATGCTAAACATCTCAGTTATTGAGGCCGCGGGTAACAGCATCAGAAATGCCCTCGTGGTCTTAGTAATTTCGATTCCGCTGGCCTGGGTGTTATCAAAGAAAGCTGCCAGGCTCAGTCCATTACTTCCTGCGGGATTATCACCAGTGGTCATTGGACTAGTAACACTTTCACTTGCAGGTTACCTCCCACGCGAACTAACAAGCTCCTGGATTCTGCTGCCACTGATTCAAGTGTTGTTTGCGTTGCCAATTGCCTATCAGATTCTCCAACCTGCCCGTTCTGTGATTGAACGTGAACAGGTTTATGCTGCGAGTTTGGATGGTGCGGGAGGGTTTAGAACCGCATGGTTTATCGAGCTACCGCAGCTTCGAAAGAGCGTGGCGACGGCAAGTGCGTTCGCTGTGCTGACCTCACTCGGTGAGTTTGGGGCAGCTAGCTTTTTAGCTTTTGGGTCAAATGAAACCCTGCCGATTGTGATGTTTCAACTCGCCGGTAGACCCGGTGGGGACAACTACGGGATGGTTATGGCAAGTGCCGCAATTTATATTCTGCTTACGGCATTTATTCTTTGGTTACTTACTAGACCAGATCGAACTGAGCGCCAAGATCACCCAGTCGCTTGACAATTGTCTGTATCGATTCGGGGTGTTGATCTATGAGGACAAACCTGCGCTCTAATTTGTGAGCAACCGCTGCTGTTGTTCCAGACCCAGCAAAAAAGTCCAACACCGTGTCACCAGGTTTTGAGCTTGCTGCGATTATTCGACGCAAGATCCCCTCTGGCTTTTGAGTTGGGTACCCGGTTTTCTCTTTGCCGGTTGGAGAGACGATGGTGTGCCACCAAACATCGGTTGGAAGCTTTCCAAGTTCCGCTTTCTCCTTGGTAACTAAACCTGGCGCCATGTATGGCTCTCGATCAACCGAGGTGGAGTCAAAGTAGTAAGTTTTGGGATTTTTCACATAGACCAAAATTGTGTCGTGCTTCGCCGGCCAGCGTGATTTGCTTCTCGCTCCGTAGTCATATGCCCAGATGATCTCGTTTAGAAAGCACTCTCGGCCAAACAAAGCATCCAGCAATACCTTTGCATAGTGGGACTCTCGATAATCAAGGTGTAGGTACAAAGTCCCGCTATCGAACAGTAGTCGCCAAGCTTCTTCAAGCCTTGGCTCGAGGAATTTCCAGTAGTCAATAAAGGCGTCATCGTAGGCAAGAACCTTTTCGACTATCCGCTCATATCTCGCACCCTTGAACCCGAGCCGACCTGATTCGCTGATCCTTGCACTGGATGTGGAGCGCTTTTGTTCTCTGCCGGTGTTGAAGGGAGGGTCGATGTAAATCAGCTGAATGCTCTCTGAAGGCATAGATTTAAGCAGCGGGAGGTTGTCTCCCTGGAGCACACGATTTACTGACACCCGAGAAGGTTAACAGCATGGAGCCAAAGGTCACGCACAACCCGGAATCTCACCGTTTCGAAATTCACCTTGGTGACGAAAGAGTCGGGTTGATGGATTACAGCCTTCGCCCCAACGAGATTCACCTGGTTCACACCGAGGTAAACCCGGAGCACCAGGGCAAGAATCTTGCTGCCATCCTGCTTCGCGAATCTCTCGCTGCAATTCGCACCGACAAGATGGGAAAGGTTGTCCCCGTCTGCAGCTACACCGTTAAGTACATGGAAAAGCACCCTGAAACACAGGACCTCTTGCTGAACCCAATTGAGGATGCAATTGCGGCTTGCCGTTGGCCTGGAGCTAGCAACTAATCCCAGTTGCTAGGGGCAGGCTCTTTGCCCTTAGGTAGCTGAACATCATTAGCCCAGCGCAATACCCACTCTGGCAACTTGGGCTCTTCGCCGGGCCAGCCACCAGAACCAGCCATCACTTCCTCCGGGGTAAGAATTCCCCAGCTGCGCTTGAGGAATCGGCCACGCATAATCGCCCTGGCGTAGATCTCTCCATTGCGGACAAACCTCTGCTCGATGTAATAGGCAATGTCGTCCCAGCCAATGACCTTCGTCTCTAAGTCAAACCTCTGCCAAGGCTCAAGTGATTTGCGATAGGTGATGGTGGAGTTGACGACAATTGGATACCAACCAAGCTTGCGCCACTTCTGCCAGAAACCTGTGCGAAGCCCTTGGTCGTAACGACCAAGATCCATCATGGTCAGAAACACACCGTTGTTCATGTGCCGATAGATATCTAAATCTGAGGGCCAGACTCTGAAGCTGATTCTGGAAACTTCGTCAATGCGAAGCTTTGACCTGCGCCTGTAAGTCAAGAAGACATACAGGATGCGAAACCAGAGTTTCACCAGATCACAACTCGGTCTTCAGGCTTCAGGAACATCTCACTTCCCTCTTCAACATCAAATGCTTCGTAGAAGATGTCCAGGTTCTTTACCACCTGGTTGCACCTGAACTCGGCGGGTGAGTGTGGGTCGGTTGCGAGTCTTTGAATCATGATCTCGTCGCGGCTCAGAGTTCTCCAGCACTGTGCCCAGGCCATGAGGAAACGCTGCTTGGCTGTGTAACCATCGATTACCTCTGGCTGACGATCTCCGAGCCAGAGCAGGTATGCCTTCCAGGCAATACCCAGTCCACCAAGGTCACCAATGTTCTCACCGATAGTGAGCTCACCATTGACCTTGTGCTTGTCATCCAGCTGTGCCGGAGAGAGCTCGTTGTACTGCTCGATTAGAGATCGAGTTCTGGCCTCAAAAGCTTTTCTGTCAGCCTCAGTCCACCAGGAAACCAGGCGCCCATCACCGTCATACTTTGAACCCTGGTCATCAAAACCGTGACCGATCTCGTGACCGATAACGGCACCGATGCCGCCAAAGTTCATGGCCATGTCAGCCTCTGGTGAGAAGAACGGTGGCTGCAAAATAGCGGCTGGGAAAACAATCTCGTTTAGACCTGGGTTGTAGTAGGCGTTGACCGTCTGAGGAGTCATGTGCCACTCTTCACGATCGATCTTGGAGCCGATCTTGTTGGCGTGGTAGTCAAACTCCCAGCTTGAAACGTTGGCAACGTTGGTCACCAGGTCATCTCGAGAGATCTCGATGGACGAGTAGTCCTTCCACTTCGAAGGGTAACCAATCTTTGGGTTGAACTTGGACAGCTTCTCGAGAGCCTTGACCTTGGTCTCCTCGCTCATCCAGTCCAGGTCCTTGATGCTCTGCTCATAAGCCTTGATCAGGTAGCCCACCAGCTCATCCATCTGAGTCTTCGACTGAGCAGGGAAATGCTTCTTAACATAGAGCTGGCCTACAGCCTCGCCCAGACCACCTTCGATCAGAGCAACAGCTCGCTTCCAGCGGGGCTTGTTCATCGGTTGTCCGGTCAACTTCTGGCCGTAGAAAGAGAATCGCTCCTCAACAAATGCGCTCGAAAGGTATGGGGCGTAGGAACGAATCAAGTCCATCGCCATCATGAGCTTGAATGCCTCGAAGTTGGTCTCGGTCAAAAGTGCAGATAGCCCTTCGAAGAACGAAGGCATCATCACAACATTGGAGTCGAGCAGCGTTGGCTTGAGAGAAGCTCCGGAAAGGTATTCCGACCAGAGAATGTTTCCGCTCAGAGACTTGAGTTCTGAAAGGGTCTTCAGGTTGTAGGTCTTCTCTGCATCGCGAGAGTCGACCCGGTTCCAGTGAACCTTAGCGATCTGCTCCTCAAGACCGTAGACGGTCTTTGCAGCGGAAGCTGCATCTGATGCACTCCAACCCGCGAGCTCAAACATCTTGCCTAGGTGCGGGAGGTAGGCCTCTCGAATCTCTTGGTACTTCTCGTCGGTGTAGTAGTCCTTGTCAGGTAGACCGATACCGCCCTGGTAGAGGTGGACTAGGTAGCGCTCAGGGTTACCAGCATCGTTGTCGACGTATGAGCCCCAGAGCCCTGACACCCCTGCCCTCTCGAATGCGCCAATCATTTGGAAGAACTCCGCGTAGTTCGAGATTGATTTGATTCGATCCAGCCCTGGCTTCAGCGGAGCAGCGCCAAGTTTCTCGATGTGCTGCTCATCCATAAACGATGCATACAGGTCACCAATCTGCTGCGCGACTCCCGGGCTTGGGTCCTTGGCTACCTCTTCGATAATGTCTCGGACTGCAAGCTCGGAGTCATCTCGGAGCATGTGGAAAGAGCCGTAGAGGGCTTGGTCTTCAGGAATCTTGGTCTCGTCTAACCAACGACCATTCACGTGACGGAACAGGTCATCCTGTGGCTGAACTTCTTGCTTGATTGCGCCTAAATCTAGGCCTGGCTTCATCGACATAACCCCTAGTCTAGGCACCTTTTTGCTAGTTAGACTGGGGTTATGGCTCTGAACAAAATCATCCTTTATTACTCCTTCGCACCAGTTGAGGACCCGAAGGCAGTCATGCTTTGGCAGAAGACTCTGTGTCAGTCGCTGAACCTAAAGGGCCGCATCCTGATTTCAAAGCACGGCATCAACGGCACCCTCGGTGGCGACATGGAGAACCTGAAGAAGTACTGTCGCGCAACGAAGGAATACCCGGGATTCGGAAAGACCGACTTCAAGTGGTCCGAGGGAACCGGCAACGATTTCCCAAGACTCAGCGTCAAGGTAAGAAATGAGCTCGTCGCATTCACCACACCTGAAGAGGTAAAAGTTGCCAAGTCGGGAGTGGTAAACGGTGGCAAGCACCTCAAGCCCCACGAGGTCAATGCCCTGGTTGAAGAAAAGGGCGATGAGGTCGTTTTCTTCGATGGCAGAAACGCATTTGAAGCGAAAATTGGCAAGTTCAAGAATGCTGTTGTTCCAGATGTTCAAACCAGCCACGACTTCATCAAAGAGATTGAGAGCGGTAAGTACGACCACCTCAAAGACAAGCCAATCGTTACCTACTGCACCGGAGGCATCCGCTGCGAGATTCTGTCTGCGGTGATGATCAATCGAGGCTTCAAAGAGGTGTACCAGATTGAAGGCGGCATTGTTCGCTACGGAGAGCGCTTCCGTGACAAGGGCCTATGGGAAGGTTCGCTCTACGTTTTCGATGGCCGCATGAACGTGAACTTCTCGGACGAAGCGAAGACCATCGGTGAGTGTGAGGCATGCGGTGGTGCGACATCGAGCTTCAGAAACTGCTCTGACCTGGGTTGCCGGGACTTGATTCTGCTTTGCGATCACTGCAACGAAGATGCTGCAAACTTGGCCTGCAAGCCTGAGCACACCAGAGGCAAACGCCTGCAAGAGGTTGGATAAAGAAAACCCCCGATCGAGTAATCGACCGGGGGATTTTCTTTGGCTAGTTAGTTCCGGTGCCCATCGCGACCGCCGCGATGTCCGTCACGATCGCCGTCTGAGTGACCGCGCCCTTCACCCTTGTGACCGCGTCCGTCACCGTGACGATGTCCGTCACGATCGCCGTCACGGTGGTTGGCCATGTCTGCTTTAGATGCAGCAGCCACGGTTGGCGAGTAAGCAACTGTCAAAGGCTTCGAGGTGGTGACTGTTACAACCGAATTGGCGTCAACCTTTACGGTGACGATTGCTGGGGCGGATCCATCGGATGGGTAGAGCGCGATTCGGGTAGTCGTACCCGCTAGTCCTGCCCTCAGCTTGAGATCTGCAGTAAGTGTTGATCCCGTGATTGCTACTGCGGAGTCGTGACCGCGACCCTGACCGACGTGAATCCTGCGGCTTTCAGTTGGAGCGGTCGCTGGCGCGGTGGCGCCATCGGCCAGCTCATAAGCACTGAAATAAGCACCGAGTGAAACCTCACGTGAGTTGGTTACTGACGATGGGATTCCGGTAACAGTTGCCGAGATGGTTGCGTGAGTGTGATCTCCACGCTCGTAGCTTCCCTGACCAACACTCGCTGAATCGGAGGATGAAGCCTGGGATGGAATGGCCATTGCCAGGCCACCCGCTGTGATTGCGGCCGCAAGTGCGATCGCCGCTGTAGTTGTTTTTCTCATAACTCTCCTTGTCATTTGGTGACGAGGTTGAAGCTAGAGGGGTTTGTTGAAAACCGAGCCTAAAGTCAGCTTTCTTGACCCTAACTACCAGCTCACAGTCAGAAAACTGCCTTGTCTGGCAATTGGCTTAGAGGAATTTCCACCTTTTGAGCTCCCAGCCGAATTTGATTGAGGCCAAGCGCAGGGCAACAACTGCAACCGAACCGATCAAAACGGTTAGCGAGTCTGGGACTTGGATGTAGCTCAGCAGAACAACCAACCAACCACCGGTAAACGCCAAAACTGCATAGGGCTGGTGGTCGTGGAAGGCACGAGGAACCTCATTCACCAAGACATCACGTAGCACACCACCAACTGTTGCCGTCACGACACCCATCACAACCGCAACCATCGGGCTTGCGCCAGATATAAGTGCAATGTGAGTGCCACCGGCTGCAAAGGCACCTAGGCCAATCGCATCTGGAATAAGAATCGCCTTCTCGGTTAGATCGATGTGCCGAGACTTGAAGAAAAAGGGCAGCACCAGTCCAATGCCAATCAGTGCCCAAACCCAAAATTCCTGCTCTACCCAGAAAAATGGCCGGCGGTCCAAAAGCACATCCCTGAGGGTTCCACCACCAAAGGCTGCAATAAAACCAACCATCACGACACCGACAAGGTCGAACTGTTTTCTCGCTGCCTCGATGATGCCCGAGAGAGCAAAGCCAATGACCCCGATAATTTCGAGGCTGATGATGATGGTTTGAGCGTTGATGGGAATCCCCCTTACGTGCGCGAGGCGGGACTTGAACCCGCACGTCCTTGCGGACACTGGCACCTGAAGCCAGCGCGTCTGCCATTTCGCCACTCGCGCGTGGCCAACAAATTGTTGGTCGAGCGAGTTGAGATTAGCAGAGAAATCAGGCCCTAGGGAAGGGTCGCTGGGTAGACTTACCAGCACCTGAGCGCGCAAGGAAGAGGTCTCGGTTGAGCTTTTTGGAAAAGGCTGAGGAGCGCATTGAGCTGGCTGTCGGCTCTGTGTTCGCTCGGCTTAGTAAAGCTGAACTACAGCCAGTTGAAATTACCCAGGCTGTTCGTCGCGCAATGGATTATGCCGCTCAGCAAATTGACCTGACGAGAGTTTTAGTCCCCCACCGCTACCTGATCCTGGTTTCAGGACACGATGCCGGTCGCATCTCCCCAGCCATGCTGCTCTCAATCAAAACTGAAATCGCGATGCATGCCGCAAAACAGGGCTACAGACTTGCCGGTGAACTGACTTTGAAGATCGAGGTTGACCCAAAGCTTCCTCGAGGTCAGGTCAGAGTGGGTAGTTCAGCCTCGGGTAATGCCGTGCAGTGGCAGGCGGCACTACTGATCGATGGCAAGCGAATACCGCTAAACCGAGGCACAACATCAGTCGGTCGAGACCAGAGTGCCGATGTTGCTATCGATGATCGAGGCATGAGTCGAATCCACTTTGAGGTTGCCTGGAATGACCAAGGTGCTGCCCTGAGAGATCGCGGATCAACCAATGGCACCTTTGTTGATGGCATCAAGATCCAGGAAGTCGCGCTGAGCTCGGGAAACAAGATTTCCGCTGGCAGAAGCGAATTTGTATTTGAGTTGATTGCGAGGGAGACCCATTGAGTGAACTCGCACTGTTTCTAGTTCGAATTGGTTTTGTTGCGGTCTTGTGGATATTTGTCCTCAGCCTGCTTTCGGTTATTCGCGCCGACCTCTATGGCCGTCGAGTAATCTCCAGGATCGCTAGGCAGAATGCGCCAAAGCTCCCCGGTGGCCTTGCTGGATCAGTTGCCTCCCTAGGGCTAGAAGACAGCGATGCCTTTGAGCCGACTCAGATCGCCATCCTGACCGGCAGAACTGCTGGGACGAGTCTTGATATCGAAGACAAGACCGAGATTCTGATCGGTCGCAGTGCAGGGTGTGATCTTGTGCTCAGCGATGAATTCTCTTCAAACACCCACGCAAAGCTAATCAAGGTCGGCGAGGACTGGGTGTTGCAGGATTTGAGCTCAACCAATGGAACATTCTTGGATGGCCGCAAGGTCACTACGCCAGCCACCATCAAAGCTGGAATGACTATCCGCATCGGAACTACAAACTTTGAGTTGAGGGCATAGGCCTTGGCAATCAAAACCGTGGGCTATGCGGCAAGCGATATCGGTAAGCACCGCAGCTCAAATCAAGACTCCGGCTACTGCGGCTATCAGCTGTTCTTCGTAGCAGACGGCATGGGTGGTCACGCCGGTGGAGACATAGCTTCGGCAATCGCTTCACAGCGCATTGCTCTCGCTGATGCCAAGAGCGAGACCATTGAGGAGGCAATTGACTCCCTCAAGCGAGCGATCCTCGAAGCCAACCAAATGCTTTCTGCCACCGTGGTCGATCACCCGGAGCTTGAGGGAATGGGCACCACCTTCTCCGGCATGCTTCGACACGGTAATCAGATGGTCATCGCCCACATCGGTGACAGCCGCATCTACCTAGCAAGAGATGGCGAGGTCACCCAGGTCACCTCTGACCACACCTTCGTTCAAAAACTCGTTGACATGGGTCGAATTACTCCTGCCGAGGCTCTGATCCACCCACGTCGCAGCGTGCTGATGCGAGTGCTCGGTGATGTTTCGGGTGAACCGGAAATCGACATTGCAATTCACGATGCAATGCCGGGTGATCGCTGGATGCTCTGCAGCGATGGCCTCTCCGGGGTTGTGCCCGAAGGCGTGATGAATCGAATCCTGACATCCAAGGTTCCCACCGAGGAAGCTGCTGAGCTCTTGGTTGGTGAAGCTCTGGAATTTGGTGCTCCGGACAACGTCACCGTGGTGATCACCGATGTGGTTCGCTCAGCAGTGCCGACAGAAATCGAACCAGCAGCAGTTTTCGTGGGCTCAGCCGCCAATGAAGTTGTCATCGAAGAGCGCAAGGGCAGCAAGATTCTGCGACTGTTCTCGCCACGCAGCCTGCTTGACCTGTTGCAAAGTCCTGAAGACCCAACCCAGTACGCACCAGAATCTGAGGAGCTACTCAACAAGATCTTGTCTGAGACCAGACGAAAGATTCGCTTCAAGTCTGCGCGCATTATCGCCAGCTGGTTGCTACTGGCTTCTGCCCTCGCTGGTATTGGCTATGTTGCCTATGAGTACACCCAGACCCGCTACTACGTTGCGAGTTTTGAAGGCAATGTAACCATTTACCAAGGCATCCGAGAATCGCTTGGGCCCTTCAAATTCTCTAAGCCCTACTTCGTTTCAGAGATTGAAGTTGATTCGCTTTCGATGCTCTACCAAGACCTAATCGATCGCTCCATCTCGGCTGAGTCCCTGCAGGATGCCAAGCGGATCCTGGATCAATTGCGTGAGGCTCAAAAATGAGTAACACCTCATTGACCTCTGCGATACCGAAGCTTCTCAAGGCTGTGCCAAGGTCTCGAAACTTTGAACTGGTTCTGCTTGTTTGGGTCTCCGGCATTCTTGCCTTCGCGCTGGCTCAGGTTCAACTCGCTGTGCTGCAGAAGATGGATCTGTCTCTGCTTTTTTACTGGGCTCTCCCAACTTTGGGTGCTCTTTTGATTCACTGGGTGCTGAGGCAGCGAGCGGTTAGCGCTGATGGCCTGATTCTCCCGTTGGCGTTCCTACTAAACAGCTTGGGCATCTCAATGATTTATCGCCTGGATTTGGCTGAGACAGCTCGCGGCGGAACCGCATTATTCGCCGAGCGTCAGGTCTGGCTCACCGTGATTGCAATGGCGATTGCTGCACTGGTTGTTTGGCTAATCCCGAATCACCTTGTGCTGCGTAAGTTCCCATACATCGCGGGCATTGCGGCGCTAGTACTGCTTGTGCTGCCAGCCTTGCCTGTTATCGGTCGAACCAGAAACGGTGCGACACTCTGGATTGGAATCGGTGACTTCACTTTCCAGCCCGGCGAGATTGCAAAGATTTTGCTGGCGGTTTTCTTCGCTGGGTATTTGGTGTCACGAAAAGACTCACTGAGCGAAATTGGCTCACGAGTGCTTTGGATGAAGGTCCCCAGAGCCAAAGACCTTGGGCCGATCCTGGTGGTTTGGTTCGCAACCGTCGGGGTGCTGGTTCTGCAGCGAGACCTAGGAACCTCGATCCTCTACTTCGGTCTCTTCCTCGTGATGATCTACACCGCCACCGGCAGAGCCTTCTATGTCGGCATCGGTCTAACCATGATGATCACAGGCTCGCTCGTAGCATCAAGACTTTTCGACTATGTATCGAGACGATTCGATGCCTGGTTAGACCCACTCTCGCAGGAAAACTACAACGCCGCAGGTGGTAGCTACCAGCTGGCTCAGTCACTGTTTGGGATGGCAAACGGAGACGTAATTGGTGCTGGACTGGGTGGTGGATTTCCGCAGCTAATTCCACTGGCAGAGAGCGACTTCATCCTTGGAGCCCTGGGCGAAGAGCTGGGATTGGCGGGAATCTTTGTGATCTTGGCGGTCTTCCTGCTGCTGATTTACCGAGGCTTGAGAATTGCGAACTCTCACCCCGATGACTTTTCAAAACTGTTGAGCACCGGGTTGTCCTTTGTATTGGGCCTGCAGGTATTCGTGGTTGCAGGCGGGGTGATGGGGCTACTGCCACTCACCGGACTCACCACCCCGTTCCTCGCAGCTGGTGGTTCCTCGCTTTTGGCTAACTGGGCCCTGGTTGCCATGCTGCTTGTGGTTTCTGACTCCTCTACCAGGAGGAGCTCATGAATCGACAGGTGAGAAGAGTTGGTCTAGCCCTAGTAGTGATGTTCCTAGCGCTATTCCTGATGGCAAGTTCGATCCAAGTTTTGCGAGCAGATTCGCTATATGCCGACTCCAGAAACGTCCGAGCTTCCTATGAGACATACAAAACTCAGCGTGGGCCGATTCTGGTTGGTGGTGTTCCGGTCGTTGAATCGGTGCCATACAACGATGCCTACAGATTCTTGAGAAAGTACGAATCGGTTATCTATTCACCGGTGATTGGTTACTTCTCGCTCTTTTCTGGCTCCAACGGCCTGGAGCGAACCATGAACTCTTACCTATCGGGTCAGTCATCAGCGCAGTTCTTTGAGCAAATAAATGCCCTCCTCGATGGCAAGCCAGTAATTGGTGCAGCGGTCGAACTAACCCTCGACCCCGACATTCAGAGGGCCGCCTGGGACGCACTTGGCAATCGAAAGGGAGCCGTTGTAGCTCTAGATCCAGCCACTGGACGGATCTTGGCAATGGTTTCAAAACCAAGCTTCGATGCCAATCAGTTGGCAGGCCACCTCTATGCACCTGTGAATGATGCCTATACCGTTTATGAGCAAGATGAGGATCAGCCGCTAATCAACAAGGCAATTGCTGGCGATCTATACCACCCAGGCTCTGTCTTCAAACTGATCGTGACCGCTGCGGCTCTCGAGTCAGGTCAGTTCACAACCGGCACCCAGTTCAGAAATCTAAAGAGCTACACCTTGCCCGGAACCACAACCGAGATTAGAAACTCGGGTGGTTCGAGCTGTGGTGCTGGTGACATTGTGACTCTTGAGGTGGCGCTGATTAAGTCCTGCAATATCCCATTTGCAATGTTGGCTACCGAGCTCGGTGATGACCGTATCCGAGCCATGTCTGAGTTGATGGGCTTTGGCACGGAGCTATCGATTCCGTTGAAGGTGACCCCGAGCTACTACCCCGAGAACCCAGACATTCCTCAGACCGCCCTCACCGGGTTTGGGCAGTTTGATGTTCGGGTTTCACCGCTGCAGATGGCGATGGTCTCGGCAGCTATCGCAAACCAAGGTGTGATGATGCAACCACAGTTGGTGGACATGGTGGTCGCGGCAAACCTAAACGTGCTTCAGGATCCTGAACCAAAGGTTCTTTCGGTGCCGATGTCTAGACTCACCGCCGGATACCTAACCCGCATGATGGTGGATTCGGTTGAGGTTGGTGCTGGAACCAGAGCTGGCATCTCGGGCTATGCAGTCGCCGGCAAGACAGGTACTGCGCAGAATGGCCCAACCGACCCTTATACCCTGTGGTTCACCGGATTTGCTCCGGCCGAGGCACCAAAGGTTGCGGTCGCCGTTGTAGTTGAAGATGGCGGCGGCATTGGCCAAAACGGAACCGGTAACCAAATTGCGGCTCCAATCGCTAGGGCAGTTATGAAGGCGGTGTTGGAGAAATGAAGCCAGCAGTAGGTCAGCTCTACGGTGATCGCTATCGCCTAAAACTCCGGATTGCCATCGGCGGCATGGGAGAGGTTTGGCAGGCCGAAGACGAACTGATTCTTCGTCAAGTTGCAATCAAGATTCTCAAAGAGGAGTACCTCGGAGATCCGCTGTTTTTAGAACGGTTCCGCTCTGAAGCAAAGTCAGCAGCGCTTGTAGAGCACGAGGGAATCGCGAATGTCTATGACTACGGCGAGGACACCGGTAGCGCATACCTCGTCATGGAGTTGGTGCCCGGTGAGTCGATGTCTCGACTTATCGAGCGAGAGAAAAGACTCAGCGAAGAAAAGGTGCTGGACATCATTGCCCAGACCGCCAGAGCCCTATCGGCAGCTCACTCCCGTGGTCTGATTCACAGAGACATAAAGCCGGGCAATCTGCTTATTACCCCAGAGGGTAAGGTCAAGATAACGGACTTTGGTATTGCCAGAGTCGGTGACCAAGTGCCACTGACCAAGACTGGTCAGGTCATGGGCACGGTTCAGTATCTAGCCCCTGAGCAAGCAACAGGTAAGCCGTCAACCCCTGCCACTGACCTGTATTCGCTAGGTGTCGTTGCCTATGAGGCACTCGCTGGAAAGCGACCGTTCAGCGGTGAGAACCAGATGGCGATCGCGATGGCACACATAAACGAGATGCCTCCTGCTCTGCCAGAGGATATTGACCCAAGGGTCCAGAATCTGGTGCTCTCCTGCCTCGCCAAAAAGCCAAACCAGCGCCCAGAGTCAGCCAGTTCTCTAGCGATCCGCGCAGAAGCACTGCTTCGCGAAAAGCGCAGACCCGGATACAGCTCCCCAAGCTATCCAGTTGGCAAGGACGAGACCGCAGCCACCGAGGTAATTCCAACCGACACTGCACCGCTACCAAAGGCACCAATTGTCTGGCCCTGGCTGGCAACCCTCGGTTTGCTCTTGGTTACTGCAATCGTGGTGATTGTTGCGATTCTGTCGGAGCCGGACACTGATTCGATACCGTCACCAAGCCCTACATCATCGGTCACCGAGGAGCCCAAAACCGAATCCAGCTCGGTTTCAGCGGAACCGACCGAATCACCTGTGGTGTTGATCCTGCGGTCCGACATCATTGGGCAGAATCTGTCAGACGTGACGGCAAGGCTTACCGAGCTAGGCATGAAGGTCAACGCGATTCCAGGTGAGTTGATCCCGGGAACCGACCCTCGAGTCAGAACCGTTTACGCGGTCAGCCCTACCGGGAACATCGATCGTGGAACGGTGGTTGATGTCACTTACTACGTAGGTGAAGTGTCTAACCTCCCAGTTGAGATTCCTGAGGATCCGGCAAACCCCGGGTCCGAGTCTGGAACGGTAATCGAGGGAGAGACGACATCACCTTCTACGACGGGGGATCAGTAAACAGATGGTTATCGAGTCATAACGGAATAACTGAAAGATAAAACTAAACTTTTCCAGGGCAGAAAGATAAGTAGTGAACGAAAACGAGAGACTGATAGCGGGACGCTACCGTCTCGGTGCACTTGTTGGCCGCGGGGGCATGGCCGAGGTTTTTGAGGGTTATGACACTCGCCTAGGCCGCACCATCGCAATCAAACTGCTCAAATCAGATTTGGCTAACGACGCCAATTTTGAATCGCGCTTTCGCCAAGAGGCGCAGGCCAGCGCGCGTATGGCACATCCAACGATCGTGCGCGTCTATGACGCAGGTGAAGAAGAGACCATCGATGAAAATGGTCAGACTCGCAAAACCCCATTCATCGTTATGGAGCTGGTTCGTGGTCAGCTACTGCGCGAACTAATCCACCAGGGCAATCTCGAGATTGCCAAGTCGGTTCGGTTTGTCTCCGGCATCCTCACCGCGCTAGAGGTTTCCCACGCTGCAGGCGTTGTTCACCGCGATATCAAGCCAGCCAACGTAATGGTTGTGGATGGCGACCAAGTCAAGGTGATGGACTTCGGTATTGCGAGAGCGGTTTCCGACAACTCAGCAACCCAGGCTGCTACCGCCGGCATCGTCGGCACCGCTCAGTATTTCTCTCCTGAGCAGGCCCGCGGTGAGTCGGTTGATGCTAGAACCGATCTCTACTCAACCGGAGTGATTCTTTATGAATTGCTAGCGGGCAGACCACCTTTCCAGGGCGAGAGCGCAGTATCGGTTGCCTACCAGCACGTTTCCGAAGTGGCCACCCCGCCATCTCAGTTCAACCCGAATGTTTCTGCAGAGCTAGATGCGGTTGTGCTTCGCTCCATGAGCAAGAACAAGGAAGACCGATTCCAGTCAGCTGCTGAATTCCGCGAGCACCTACTCGCAGCGAGCGCCGCAGTTAGCACCGCTCCAAGGACTCAGGTCATGGCAGCGGAGCCGACCGAGGTTATTTCCAGCCAAGCATCCGTTCAAACCGGTGAGCAGAGCGCTGTTGATGAGATTTTCGGCTCGCTCCAAACTGCTCCAAGCGAAACCGTAGTGACCGAAACCGCAAAGCTGAATGCTGGAGTCCTTTGGGGCCTCGGCACCGGTGTCGCGGTGATTTTGGTTGGTCTTCTGGTTTGGCTGTTCTCCCTCGGTGGTGCTTCTAACCCAAGTGTGAACCCAGGTGGCATCACGGTTCTGAACGTTGAGGGCTCGCTTTATGACGATGCCTACAACACCCTGGTGGGGCAGGAACTGCTAGTTCTTCGCGTTTACGAGAAGAGTGACACAGTGCCAGAGGGCGTTGTGATTAGGCAGGAGCCGGTTGCCGGTACCAATGTGTTGGCCAATACCCCAGTGACTCTTTATGTATCAAGCGGTGCAACCGAGGTAGTGGTTCCAAATGTCTTGAACATCGCCGAGGCACAGGCAGTTGCTCTGATCGAGGGTCAGGGTCTAACGATTGGAACCATCACGGTGGTTTCATCGGCAACTGTGCCTGAGGGTGTCGTAATTGCATCAGACCCAGCGGTTGGTCAGCGACTCCCGCTTGGAAGCGTTGTGAACCTCACGCTATCTAACGGCAAGGTGCTGGTTCCAGATGTGCGAAACCTCTCGGTTTTGGAGGCAAGAAACATTCTGACTGCAGCCACAATCGGCTACACGGTTTCGATCGAGATCATCGACTCGGCAACTTGCACCGGCACACCAGGCAGCATCGTTATTGAACAGTCGATTCTCCCTGGTGAGGCAGCGCAGCTGCAGAACATGATTCTTTACGTGCAGTGTGTTGGTGGAAGTACGCCGTCACCAAGCCCGACTCCGACCCCGACTCCGTCGCCGACAGCAACTAATAACGGCTAGTTAGCGATTCTTGGGCTGAGTTGCTTAGCCTTTTCGACTGCGCCTTTGAGCCCTAGTGTCTCTAACCAGTTGGCAAGCATCAGGTAGCCACCCTCGGTCATTACCGACTCCGGGTGAAACTGGACTCCGTAAATTGGCTTTGACTTGTGCTGCAGTCCCATGATCACACCTGATTCGGTCTCACCTGTGACGATCAGATCCTCTGGGACCGTTTCCCTGACAACTGCAAGTGAGTGGTAGCGGGTGGCATTGAAGCCCTGGGGTAGACCCCTAAAGATGGTGCTTTCTTGGTGGTTGATCTTGGAAACCTTGCCGTGCATAAGCTCTGGGGCGCTCTGAACAGTTGCACCCATCGCCTCGGCAATAGCCTGATGGCCCAGGCATACTCCAAATACCGGGTAGTCCTTCTCGAGAGCTAGCTTCACGGTTGGGATAGAAAGTCCAGCTTCCCCAGGGGTTCCCGGTCCAGGGGAAATCAATACCGCATCAAACTTTGCAATTAGATCTGGTAGTTCTTCCTCGGAGACAGCATCGTTTCTGACAACTTCAGTCTCAGCCCCAAGCTGCTGAAGGTAGCCATTGAGGGTGTAGACAAAGCTGTCGTAGTTGTCGAGTACAAGAATCCGAACCATTAGATAAATAGCCTAAACCAGCCCTGATAGGTAAACTTCTTCGCATGCCTGAATCACGTTCAAGACGCAAGCCAAAGTCCGAAGCTCCAGTTCGCCCAGTTGTAGTGGGTGACGAAGAGGCCGAGAACCCAACCTGGTACAAAGCGACCATGTTCGGTTTCATGATCGCTGGACTTATCTGGATTCTTACCTTCTACATTTCAAGCGCCCGCTACCCACTCGGTAGCGCAACTCCAATCGACCTTTCCAACTGGAACATCCTGATTGGTTTTGGAATCGCGATGGTGGGCTTTGTTATGACCACCAAGTGGAAGTAATTAGAACCACTGATTGATCTTCAGTAGCGTCGCCGCTACTAGACCAGCCCAAATTAGAACCAGGCCGAAGCCTCGCTGGAGGCTAAAGCCTGGTTTTCTATTTGAGGCGTAAACCAAGGCAACTAGCAGGCCTGTTATAAGGCCGCCGAGGTGCCCCTCCCAAGAGATACCTGAGACAAAAAAGCCCATCGAAAAGTTGATGGCAATTAGCGCAAAGATTTGCGATGGATTTCCGCCCAAGCTGCGCAACACGATGAAGTAAGCACCCATCAAACCAAACAGCGCACCTGACGCCCCAACAACCGGAATGGCTGGGTCAGAGAGCCACAACACCGCAACCGAACCACCAATTATTGAGGTTAGGTAAAGGAGCAGGAATCTGAGCTGCCCGAGTAAGGGCTCCAACTGGCGACCAAAGATCCAGATTGCGTAGGAGTTGAGCAGAATGTGCCACGGGCCGTTCCAGTCGTGCACAAACCCAGAGGTAAGCATGCGCCATGGTTCAAAAGGCGCAAACAGTGGGGCAAAGAAGAACTGATTGGTGAACAGATATCCCAGTGGGGATATCTGTCCTAGCCAAATCAATCCATTTAGCACCAGCAGAGCGCTGGTGATTGGTGCTTGGGTGCCCTTGAGGCGAAGCATTAGGCCTTTTCGATAGAGATGCTGTTGATTACAACATCATCGAGCGGTCTGTCGCGACCATCGGTGGCCACGGTGCCAATCTTGTCGACAACCTGGCGGCTAGCCTCATCGGCAACCTCACCGAATACGGTGTGACGACCCTGAAGCCAGGTGGTAGGGGCAACGGTGATGAAGAACTGCGAACCGTTGGTTCCAGGGCCGGCATTTGCCATGGCCAACTTATAAGGCTCCTGGAAAGTGAGCTCTGGGTGAATCTCGTCCCCGAACTGGTAACCAGGTCCGCCCATACCGGTCCCGGTTGGGTCTCCGCCCTGAATCATAAATCCTTCGATAACGCGGTGGAAGATTACGCCCTCGTAGAGGCTCTTGCCGCTGTGCACCTCACCGGTGCGTGGGTCCTTCCAGTCAATCTCACCGGTGGCGAGACCCTCGAAGTTAGCTACGGTCTTTGGCGCGTGCAGACCAAAAAGGTTGATCTTGATGTCGCCGTGGTTGGTGTGCAGGGTTGCAACTGAAGTGTGTGAAGTCATTGTCACATTCTGCCACGGCTCGGGTGTTTGCAATTTATTGAACACCTGTTTAGTATTTGAGTCATGAGTCCGGTAGAAACCAAAGAGCGACTGATTGATATCGCTACTAAGGCGTTCTCGGAGAGTGGTTTTGCTGCCACTTCACTGCGCTCAATCGCGAAACTTGCTGGGGTAAGTCCAGCGCTATTGGTTCACCACTTTGGATCTCGAGATGGGCTCATTGAGCAATGCATCATGCGCGGGCTTGGGCTTTGGGTGGCTGAAAAGCAAGGTTTTGTCGACGTTTCTCTTTCAACGGCCCTAGCTCAGTGGCAGGGTGCAATCGACAAGCACGGTCCTAAGTTGCAGTTTTTCAGACAGGTGCTGCTATCTGGCGGTCCTGCCGCAGACATGCTGTTCAGGCGGATGGTTCAAGAGGCCGAGATCATGATCCGCACCGAGCAATCCAAGGGCAAGATGCGCAAGACCGAGAACGTCGCAGACCTAGCTCTGATAATGACGCTTCATGGCCTAGCCCCGCTTGTGCTTCAGGAACAGGTCAACTCCTACCTTGGTGGAAGTTTCCAGGATCCAGTTTTAGGTGGTCGATTGGCCGCTGCAAACCTAGAGATCTACCGAAAAGGCATTTACAAATCAGATAAGAAAAAGAAAGCGGGCAAAAAGTGACCGTAGCAATTCAGTTTGATCACCTGATCAAACAGTACGGCAAGCAACAGGCCGTTGCTGGCCTGACTGCCAGTGTCCAAATGGGCAGAATCACTGGTTTTCTGGGGCCAAATGGTGCTGGTAAATCAACAACGTTGAGGTGCCTGGTTGGGCTAAGTGATCCAACCTCTGGAACCGCCACCATTCTGGGTGCTCCCTACAAGGAGCTTGAGAACCCGCTTTCCCGGGTTGGCACTGTCCTTGATTCAAGGGGCTTTCACCCCGCGCTAACTGGCAAGCGGAACCTAAAGGTGGTTGCGGCGGCGGCAGGTATTGCTGACTCGAGGGTTGATGAGGTCTTGGAGCTTGTGGAGCTAAGCGATGCTGCCGGTAAGCGCATGAAGAACTACTCGCTCGGTATGAAGCAGCGCTTGGCTCTGGCTGGAGCCATCTTGGGTAACCCTGAGATCCTGATTCTGGATGAACCTGCAAATGGCCTCGATCCAGCAGGTATTGCATGGTTGCGCAAGTTTCTGCGCTCAATGGCAGAGCAGGGCAAGACCATTCTGGTTTCATCTCACCAACTGGCCGAGATGCAGAACACAGTTGATGACGTCTTGATCATCAACAAAGGCCGACTGATTGCCCAGGGCACCATGGCGGATGTAAGGGGTGAGGGCACTCTCGAAGAGGCCTTCTTGAGACTTACCGAAGGAGAAAGCAAGTGAACCTAATCAAATCCGAATGGCGCAAGCTGGTCTATGTCCGCGCTAACTGGGGACTTGTTTTCGCAGCAACGTTCATCTCGGCCCTGTCGGTTGCGGTAACCCCGTTCATTATTGACTCTCAGTCCGAGCTGTTTGGCTTTGGGCTAGATCAGCAAGAAGCCGTGGACTCTGTATACGCCAATGGCATTTCGGGCTACATCTTCGCGATCATCCTGGGCATCATGCTCATGGCTGGGGAGTTCCGCCACGGAACGGCGGTGGCGACATTCCTGACAGCGCCTAAACGTGGCGTTGTAGTACTTGCCAAGCTGGGGATTGCAGCTCTTGGAGGCATCCTGCTTATGGTGATCTCGGCCCTGGCATCGTTCCTCGCCGGCTACGTAGCTCTTCTTCAGTTCCCAGAAGCGGCCGATCCGTCCGACACCCTGTTCCTGAACACCGTCACCGCATCGGTGATTGGTGGAGCGGTACTTGCAATCATTGGTGTCGCGATCGGAACTCTGGTTCGAAACCAAATGCTGGCCATTGTTGGCGCCCTGGTCTACCTATTCATCGTCGATCCAGTGCTGCTGGCACTTCTACCTGATGCTGGAAAGTGGCTCCCCACTGGTTTGATCACTGCAATGCTTGCAATTGATGTGAACGCGCCGGAACTGGGTGTGAACACCAGCGACTACCTATCTCCCTGGTTGGCAACCCTGGTCTTGGTTGGATACGGAGGCGTGTTTGCCGTGACCGCCTGGGCCACATCTCTAAAGCGAGACATCGACTAAATCGAACGCTCCGGTGGTTAGATAGCAACATGAGCAATGTTGCCGTCATCACCGGAGCAGGTTCGGGCTTCGGTCTCGATCTAAGCCGAGAACTAATCTCACGAGGTTGGATGGTCTATGCCACCGATAAAGATGAGTCAGCCCTAGAAGCGCCAAAGTCGTTCGGTGCAAAAACTATTCGCATGGACGTCACCTCGGACAAAGACGTCGAGTCGGCGGTCAAGCAGGTCATTTCCTCCGAGGGTCGAATCGATCTCATGGTTGCAAATGCTGGTTTCGGCAACTTCGCCTCAATCGAGGAAACCACTCCTGAGAAAGTCAGGGCGCTGTTTGAGGTGAACGTCTTCGGTGTTGAGCGCTGCATCAGAGCGGTATTGCCACAGATGCGAAAGCAAGGAAGCGGTCGAATCCTTATGACTGCGAGCGTCGTCGCCCATGTTTCGCTGGTCGGACTTGGTTGGTATGCCGCCACTAAGCACTCGGTTCGAGCAGTAGCCAATGCTCTTCGCCAAGAGGTTAGATCTCTTGGTATCAAGGTCTCAGTGATTGAGCCGGGAACGGTAAGAACCAACTTTGACTCAGTTGCATTTGGGCATCTGAGAGACTCGCGATCAATCTCCGACTACGACCAGGTGATGAACGGCTTCAATAAGTATCTGGGGGGTATGTATAAAAACTCCCCTGGTCCGAAGCAGGTTGTTAAGACCATGGTTAGAGCCGCCACCGCCAAGAACCCGAAGCCGATTTATCCCGCAAGCTGGGACGTCAGGGCGTTGAAGTTTGTCTTCTACGTCTTCGGAAGAAGGATTGTTGACTCGGTAGTGCTGTGGCTAGCAAAGCACTAAAGCTGCCAATTGGCAGCTGGGTTGTAATTACAGCCTTCACAGCCTCAGGGCTTCTTCACCTAGTAAATCCATCCGCGTTTTTGTTCCTGCTGCCGGAGTGGACACCTGAGCCAATGCTTTTGATTTACCTATCTGGCATAGCAGAGCTGGCTAGCGCACTGGGTCTGCTGTTGAGAAAAAACTGGGGTCGCTACCTCACCGTGGCTACCCTCTTGGCAATATGGCCGGCTAACTGGTGGTTCGCAATCGACGCACTCTCGGGGGATCCGCTGCTTGCTCTGGTCGCCTGGTTACGCCTCCCGCTACAGATTCCCCTGGTTGTTTGGGCGTGGCGAAACCCAGTTTTCAAGCGATGATTTTCGGTATTTTCATTCATAAATAGGCCTGAAACCACAAAATCTTGTAATAAACGGTGGGAAGCAGCACTAAATACAGCCGTTTATATGATTCCTACAAAAATCAGCCATAAATCTTGAAGCTTTAGGTGCCTGAAATGCGCTCTGACTGATAACAGCCTGAGTAATGTTTTGCTGTAACCGCTTTCAGCGAAAGGGGGCTATACGCAAAGATGCGTTGAGTCAGATAAGTGACTGCGCCCGCGTAAGGAATCAAATGGCCCACCCAATTACAACCCCAGACATTGTGATCGTCGAAATCGATGCACAAACCAAAGAGCAGGCAGTTCGACAGCTTGCCGAAAAGCTTCTGGCTGCCGGCAGACTTACCGCTCTTGATGAGTACTTGGCCGCAGTTGCGGCTCGCGAGGAGCACTTTCCAACCGGCATCGAGGGTGGAGTGGCCATCCCACACGCCCAGAGCGACCTGGTAACCATCCCTTCGGTAGCTGTTGCTACCACCTCAAAGGGAATCGACTTTGGAGCCGATGACGGCGCCTCCCACCTAATCTTCTTGATCGCTGCGCCGGCATCCGGTGAAAACACTCACCTGGAAATTCTTGGTTCGCTAGCACGCAAGATCATGCACGAAGAATTCCGTGACCGCCTGCGTGCGGAGACTGACGGAGCGAAAATTGCAGAAATTGTCACTCAGGAGGTACAGAAGTAAATGGCAAAGATCGTATGCGTAACGTCTTGCATCACCGGCATCGCCCACACCTACATGGCTGCTGAAGCTCTTGAGCAGGCCGGAAAGAAACTGGGTCACGAGGTGCTGGTTGAGACCCAGGGTTCAGCAGGATCAAACCCTTTCAAGCAAGAGGTAATCGACTCGGCCGACGCCGTCATCTTTGCGGTTGACCTAGAGGTCAAGGACCGCAACCGCTTCAATGGCAAGCCATACATTCAGGTTCCAGTTGCTAAGGCAATGAAGGACGCTGTTGGTCTTGTCGAGCAGGTGCTAGCCATGGCGGCAGACGGCACCGCGCCAAAGGTTGGTGATGGCGCAAGCGCCAAGCCAGCCGAAACTAAGGCTCCTTCTTCAGAACCAAGCCAGAAGAAGGGTGGCTTCCTCGGAGGCCTATTTGGCAAAAAGTAAAAAATGCCTGGTCGGCAACCGCCGGCTGGGAAACGCAATGGAGCTATAGGAGGCCCATCGTGACTAGCGCAAGCACGGGCACCAAGGTTCGTCAATGGTTGATGACCGGTGTTTCATACATGATTCCATTTG